>JAPTWT010000094.1 GCA_028064935.1 Gammaproteobacteria bacterium
GAACAGGGCCGGCGCATCCTACCCTCGAGCGCCGGGCGCACGACCATGTGCCCGACCGAACTCTTTTACGAGGCCGAGCGTCCGGCCTGCATCCGCCTGTTACCGATCGAGACCCGCCGTAACGGCGCTACGATTGCAGAGTTCAAGGGATTTCCCGACGAGTGGCAGACGATCGCCCTGGATGTCAACAACCCACAGGATACGGCCGAGGCCCTGCGTCACATCGCCGAGGTCAAGCGGGTGCCCGCGGAAGAGGCCCGCGCCCTGGGGCTCACCGTCACCAGCGACATCACCAAAACCGGCGCCACGGTCAATGCCGAAGGGGAGGTCGAGATCCCGCGCTGGCGCTATGCGCTCATCAATTTTCCCCACCCGCTTTTGTCCGAAGGGCTTGTGATCCTGGATACCCCGGGACTGAACGCCCTGGGAGCGGAGCCGGAACTGACCCTGAACACCCTGCCCAACGCGCACGCCATCCTGTTCGTGCTGGCCGCCGATACCGGCGTGACGCAGTCGGAGATCTCGGTGTGGCGCGACCACGTGGCCGGCAGTCACAAGGGGCGTCTCGTGGTCCTGAACAAGGTCGACGGGCTGTGGGACGATCTGCGTCACCGCCGCGACGTGGAGCACGAGATCGCCCGCCAGGTCAGCGAGACCGCGCGCTATCTGGGCGTCACCGAACGGCGCGTCTATCCGGTGTCGGCGCAAAAGGCGCTGGCTGGCAAGATCCGCAGTGACCGTAACCTTGAGGAACGCAGCGGCATCGGCGCCCTCGAACGGGCCCTGGCCGACGAGCTCCTGCCCAGCAAGGGCGGCCTTGTCGCCCAGACCGTCGCCCATGAGTTCGGCGAGGTCGAGGCCTCGGTGGAGCGCATCATCGCCCAGAGACTGCAGGGCGTGCGCGAACACTTTGGTGAACTGAGTGCCCTGAACGGCAAGAACATGGACGTGATCGAGCACATGATGGGCAAGGTACGTGCCGATAAGACCGAATTCGATCGCAGCATGCAGCGCTTCCATGCCACGCGCACGATCTTCGCCCAGCAAAGCGCGGCGTTGTACGCCAAGATCAGCCTGCGCCAGCTCGATGCGCTCATCCTGGAGACCAAGAAAACCATGGAGACCTGCCTTACGACTGCGGGTCTCAAGACCGCCATGCAGGCGTTTTTCGAGTACGCGCGCACGCGCATGGACGAAGTGGTCAAGGACAGCCAGGAGATCAAGGCCTTGATGGATGGCGTGTATCAGAAGTTCCAGGAGGAGCATGGGCTTGCCAACATCAAGCCCGCGACCTTCTCGGTCATGCGTTACACGCGCGAGATCAAGCGCCTTCAGGAAAAACACGAGCAGTTCATGGGCGGCCTGTCGCTCATCATGACTGAACAAAAGGCGGTCGTGCGCGGGTTCTTCGAGTCGGCCGTCAGCAAGGTGCGCGCGATCTATGTCAGCGCCAACCGCGACGCCGACGACTGGTTGCGCGACATGATGGCGCCCATGGAGTCCCAGGTGCGCGAGCACCAGGCCCAGCTGCGGCGCCGGCTGGAGAGCATCAAGCGTATCCACCAGGCCAGCGACACCCTCGAGGCGCGCATGGCCGAGCTAAAGCAGGTCCTGGAGGAGATCAGCGAACAGCACCGGACGGTGCACGCCGCGTTCCGTCGCATTCGCAGCCAGCTGGGCGCGGCCCCCTAGGGCCGTCGTGCATCGCCCCTGGCGTCCGATCCGCCGGTTCCGCGGGCTCGTGCGTGGGCGCCATTGGGCCCCGCGCATCGTCTTCTGGGGAAGCGCCGTGCTCGTCGGGCTCTCGGCCGTGGCCCTGACGAAGCTTGGCAATCTCGCGAACACGAGCTTCCTGGCCCTCTACCAGCACTGGCCATGGGCGGCGTTCCTGGTAAGCCCGGCCGGGCTTGTCCTGTCCTTGTGGCTCACCCGCCGGTTCTTTCCCGGGGCCCAGGGGAGCGGCATACCGCAGGTCATCGCGGCGCTGTCGCAGCGTACCGGGGAATCACCCTCGCGATTGCTGTCGGTGCGTATCGCGATCGGCAAGATCCTGCTCACGACCCTCGGGCTGTTCGCCGGCGCCTCGATCGGACGCGAGGGCCCGACCGTCCATGTCGGCGCCTCGTTTACCGCCGCCGCCGGTCGGCTGGCCGGCATTAAGCGCCCCGGGCTCGAACGCGCGCTGATACTGGCAGGCGGCGCCGCCGGTATTGCCGCGGCCTTCAACACCCCTATAGCCGGCATCATGTTCGCGATCGAGGAGCTCGCGCGCGGCTTCGAAGAACACGCCAGCGGCACGATCATCATCACCATCCTCATCGCCGGGCTTACGGCGGTCGCCATCGAGGGGAACTACACCTATTTTGGTGTGACGCAGGCAACGCTCGCGCCGGGCCAATGGCTGCTGGTGCCGGCGTGCGGTATCACGGGCGGCCTTGCCGGCGGCCTCTTCAGCCGCCTGGTGCTCGACCTTAGTCTGCGTCTGCGCGAGACCTTCGCGCGCTACCCCTACCGCCTGGCGCTGATCGCAGGTCTCGTGATTGCGATCCTCGGGGCCATCTCGCATGGCAGCTCCTTCGGCACAGGCTACCCGCAGGCCCGCGCCCTGGTCATGGGCGGCGCGCGCCTGCCATGGTCTTTCCCGCTGACCAAGTGGCTTGCAAGTCTCGCCTCTTACCTGAGCGGCATCCCCGGGGGACTGTTTGCCCCGGCGCTCGCCACCGGGGCCGGATTCGGGGCCGATATCGGCCGGCTGTTCCCGGCCGCGGCGTCGCAGGCGGCCGTCATCCTTGGCATGGTGAGCTATCTGAGCGGCACGGTGCAGACCCCCATCACCGCATTCGTGATCGTGATGGAAATGACCGCCAACAACACCATGCTGTTTCCGCTCATGGCCGCCGCCTTCATCGCCACCCTCACCTCGCGGCTGCTGTGCCGGGAACCGATCTATCAGGGGCTCGCCGGGCGGTTCGTGGCACGTACCGAGACCCGCACGGTAGCGGCAAAGGATTACGATGGGCCGGCCTAAAGGCCCACGCGTACGCCTCATCGCCGGACGCTGGCGGGGGCGCCTGCTGACCTTCCCAGCCGAGCCGGGCCTGCGGCCGACCCCCGACCGCGTGCGCGAGACTCTCTTCAATTGGCTGAATCCGTGGCTTGCCGGGGCACGGTGCCTGGACCTGTTCGCAGGCTCCGGGGCCCTGGGCTTCGAGGCGCTGTCACGGGGCGCGGCGGCCGCGACCCTGGTGGACAGCAACCCGCTGGCGGTCGCGGCATTGCGGGAAAATCGCGAACGGCTCGGCGCCGAAGCGATCATAACGGCCTCCGACGGCCTCGACTACCTCGCCGGCCTGGGACCGGCGGCCTTCGATCTCGTTTTTCTCGACCCGCCCTACGCGAGCGGCCTCCTCACCCGTGCCTTGACCGTGATCCTGGCACGGCGCATCCTGACGACAGCGGGGCTTGTCTATATCGAAAGCGCGGCGGCCGATGGTTTCGAGTTGCCGGCGGGCCTGCGGTGGCATAGGCACGGGCGCGCGGGTCTCGCCGCCTTCGGTCTTGCCGCACTTACGTCCTGAGGATCACCCGTGACCACCGTCGTCTATCCGGGGACATTCGACCCCTTTACCAATGGCCACACCGACATCGTGCGGCGCGCGGCAGCGCTCTTTCCGCGGGTCATCGTCGGGGTCGCCGCCAATGTGCGCAAGGCCCCGCTCTTTTCCTTGGCACAGCGCGTGGCGCTCGCCGAGGAGGCCTTGACCGGGGTCCCGGGGGTGGCGGTCATCGGTTTCGATACCTTGCTCATGGACTTCATCCATCGTCAGGGGGCGCGGGTCATCGTGCGCGGCCTGCGTGCGCTTTCGGACTTCGAATACGAGTTTCAGATGGCCGGCATGAACCGCCGGCTCGACGCCACGGTCGAGACACTATTCCTGCCGGCATCGGAACGCGACGGTGCGCTGTCGTCGTCCT
>JAPTWT010000322.1 GCA_028064935.1 Gammaproteobacteria bacterium
CCTGGGTCGTCAAAGCACAGATCCACGCTGGTGGGCGCGGTAAGTCTGGTGGCGTGCGGGTGGTGGATAGCATTGCCCAAGTGGAAAAGGCCGCGCAGGAATTGCTGGGCAAGCCGCTGGTCACGGTGCAGACCGGTCCGCAGGGCCAGCATGTGGCGGCTCTGCTCATCGAGGAGCCCAGCCGCATTGCCCGCGAGATCTATCTGGCCCTGATGGTGGATCGTGGGCAGGCGCGGATCACCTTCCTCGCGACTCAGGAAGGCGGTATGGATATCGAGGATCTGGTGGCCTCTCGCCCGGAGGCCCTGTATCGGGTCGTGGTCGAGCCCAGCACCGGTTTTTTGCCTTTCCAGGCGCGCCAGCTCGGTTTCCGGTTCGGGCTGGATGCCGGTCAGGTGCAGCAGTTCACGCGCATCATGCAGGGCATGTACCGTCTGGCGCAGCGACTGGATGCCCTGATGGTGGAGATCAACCCCCTTGCCATCACGATGGAAGGCAAACTGCTGGCCCTGGATGCCAAGGTGGTGATGGATGATAACGCGCTCTATCGCCATCCCGAGTCGGACGAGCTCTTCGATTCCACCCAGCAGGATGGGCGGGAGATCACCGCGCGGCAGTTTGGACTGAATTATATCTCCCTGGAGGGCAACATCGGCTGTATGGTCAACGGGGCCGGGCTGGCCATGGCGACCATGGACCTCATTCAGCTGCACGGCGGCGAGCCCGCCAATTTTCTCGATGTGGGCGGTGGTGCGGCCGCGGACAAGGTCACCCAGGCCTTCAAACTCATTCTCTCGGATAACCGGGTGAAGGCGATACTGGTCAACATCTTCGGTGGCATCACCCGCTGTGACCTGCTGGCGGAGGGCATCATCCAGGCAGCGGCGGAGGTGGGTATACACTTGCCGGTGGTGGTGCGTCTGGAAGGTACCAAAAAGGAAGAGGGCATGACTTTGCTGCGCGGCAGCGGCCTCTCTCTGATCACCGCCGATGGTCTCGCCGATGCGGCTATGAAGGCCGTGGCGGCGGCGCAAGGCTGACGTGTCCATCAACCTATTCTGGTTGCAACGCCTATGGCCGGTGCTGCGTAATTCCGGTCCGCTGATTGCGCGTCTCGCCGACGTTTACGTGAAACGCGGTGCGGATCAGAAAAGTGCCGAGGTGATGGCCGAGATGGCAGTGCTGCTCGACCAGATTCTCGACGAACGACTCAAATCCGTGGCGCAGGCCGACGACGTGGCGGCCCTGCGCCAGGATCTGGCGGCTTTGCGGTCGGCGGTCGATAGAATCAGTCCGTCATCCCGGCGCAATCCCTCTGTGCTTCTCCTGCTCCTGGGAGAGGCGGTAATCAGTGTTCTTCTTATCGTGATTCTGGTGCGTTTATGAGCATATTGCTGTCCCGCGACACTCGGGTGATTTGCCAGGGCTTTACCGGCAAGCAAGGGACTTTTCACTCGCAACAGGCCGTGGCTTATGGCACATGTATGGTGGGTGGTGTGACCCCCGGCAAAGGCGGCAGCCGCCATCTCGATCTGCCGGTGTTTGATACGGTGGCTGACGCTGTGCAGGACACCGGGGCCGAGGCCAGTGTGATCTATGTACCCTCACCTTTTGCCGCCGATGCCATCATCGAGGCGGCTGCCGCTGGTATTCAACTCATCGTCTGCATCACCGAAGGCATTCCGGTGCATGACATGCTGATGGTGAAGCATTATCTGGCGGACTCCCCGGCGCGACTCATTGGCCCCAACTGTCCGGGGATCATCACGCCGGGACAGTCCAAGATCGGGATCATGCCCGGTGCCATCCATCAACCCGGACGGGTGGGCATCGTCTCCCGTTCCGGTACGCTCACCTATGAGGCCGTGGAGCAGACCACCCGTCTGGGTCTGGGGCAGAGTACCTGTGTCGGTATCGGCGGCGATCCCCTGGTCGGTATGAACTTCAACGAGGCCTTGCAACTTTTTGAGGCGGACCCGCAGACCGAGGTGATTGTCATGGTGGGCGAGATCGGCGGACGCATGGAGGAAGACGCCGCGGCTTTTATTCAAGAGCGGGTTCGTAAGCCGGTGGTGGCCTTCATTGCGGGTTCCACGGCGCCCAAGGGTAAGCGCATGGGTCACGCGGGGGCCATTATCGACGGTGGCGCGGGAACGGCGGCGGTCAAATACGCGGTGCTGGAAGCGGCGGGTGTGCATTGTGTGCACTCTCCCGCCGAATTGGGTATCCGTGTCGCCGAGGTGATGGGGTACTGATGCGTATCGCGCTGGCGCAGGTCAACTGTCGAGTCGGCGATGTGGCAGGCAACGCCCGGCGTCTGCTGGCCGCCGCCGCAGATGCGCAGGCGGCGGGGGCCG
Source organism: Gammaproteobacteria bacterium (assembly GCA_028064935.1). Next base: position 2,358 of record JAPTWT010000322.1, read on the forward strand.
ACTTGCTGGTGACACCGGAACTGGCGCTCAGTGGTTACCCTCCTGAAGATCTGCTCTTGCGTGCGGATTTCTTGCAAGACTGCGATACCGCCCTGTGGCGACTCGCGACGGAAACACCGTTGCCCATGCTGGTGGGACATCCGCAGCGTGAACAGGAACGTCTCTACAACAGCGCCAGCTTGTTGCGCGGAAGACGGATCGAGCGGGTGTACCATAAGCATTGCCTGCCTAACTACGCGGTGTTCGATGAGGTGCGCTATTTTACGCCGGGGGCGCAGTCGCTGGTGTTTGCCTGTGCCGGGCTCCAGTGCGGCGTGGCCATTTGCGAGGATGTCTGGTGCGGGCCGGGAGTGGTGCAGGTGGCTCAGACGCAAGGTGCCGAACTGATGCTGGTGCTCAACGCCTCTCCCTATCACCTGAACAAGCAGCACGCTCGGGAAGATCAGGTGGGCGCCCTGGCCGCGCAGTGTCATCTGCCCATCGTCTATGTGAACCTGGTGGGCGGGCAGGATGAGCTGGTTTTCGATGGTCAGTCCTTCGCGGTGGACCGGCACGGACTGCTCGCACTGCGCGCAGCCTGCTGTGAGGAGGGGCTGACGCTGCTGGATGTCGACAAGGATCGTGCCGGCATCCGTATACGATCTGCCGACCCCCTGAGACCGTTGCTGGATGAAGCCGCCGAAGTTTACGACGTGCTTCGCTTGGGTGTGCGCGATTATGTGGAAAAAAATGGTTTTCCTGGCGCGGTGCTGGGTCTGTCCGGCGGTGTGGACTCGGCGCTGACTCTGGCGGTGGCGGTGGATGCGCTCGGTCCGGAACGGGTGCATGCCTTGATCATGCCCTCCCGCTATACGGCGGAGATGAGCATTGTGGACGCTGTGGCTGAGGCGCGGAGTCTGGGGGTGCGTACCGATCTCGTGTCCATCGAGGGAGCGTTCAACACGTATCTGGAGACATTGGCACCGCTTTTCGCCGGGCGCGCGGCCGATACCACGGAAGAGAATTTGCAGGCGCGTATTCGCGCCGCGTTGCTCATGGCCTATTCCAATAAATTCGGCCACCTGTTGCTGACCACGGGCAACAAGAGCGAGATTGCCGTCGGTTACGCGACCCTGTACGGGGACATGGCCGGAGGTTTCGCGGTGATCAAGGATTGCCCGAAGACGCTGGTCTATCGTCTCGCCCGTTACCGCAATAACTTGGGTCCGGTGATCCCGGAGCGGGTGTTGACCCGACCGCCCTCGGCGGAGTTGGCAGCGGACCAGCGTGACCAGGACAGCCTGCCCCCATATGATGTGCTGGATGCGATCATAACCGCTTACGTCGAGGACGATCGCAGCGCGTCGGAACTCGTCGCCGCCGGCTTTGCGGCGGAAACGGTGGTCCGGGTGTTGCGGCTCATCGATCGCGCCGAATACAAGCGCCGGCAGGCCGCGCCGGGGGTGCGCATCAGTGCCCGCGCATTCGGCAAGGATCGGCGCTATCCTATCACCAATGGCTACCATTCTTGGGAAGCTGCGTTGTATACACGAGGAGCATGACCATGAAAAAGATTGAGGCGATCATCAAGCCGTTCAAATTGGACGATGTGCGCGAGGCCCTTCAGGAGTT
>JAPTWT010000335.1 GCA_028064935.1 Gammaproteobacteria bacterium
TTCGCCTTATCGGTCGTCGCTGTTGTGATCTGTGTTTCCATTGCGGCGATGGCTTTATCCAAACCATCACGTTTTGCCTTGTATGCGGTCAGGTCAGCCTTGAGCTCCTGATCCAGCACATACTTCCGAACCTGTGCCGTCAGTGTGCTGCGCTCTTGGGAGAGGTTCGCCACCATCTTGTTGTGCTCAGTAACGAGAGAATTAGCGACATCGATCAGCGATGCAATGGCTGCGACCACATTCTGGATCGACTCAAGTTCAATAGCCTGGCTAGGCTCCTTTTTCTTTCCGGCAAGTCGCTGGATGTTGGTAGCCAGACGAGAGTCGAGAAGTGCCTTTTCCGATTTCAGTTTTTCGACATCCAAAAACCTCGACGGCGCGGCGATGATTGATGCAACTTGTTGCTCAAGCCGTTCTGCATCAGTCTTGTAGTTCGTCGAGAGTTCATCGATGGCTATGCTATCCGCCTCGAATGTTTCATCGAAATACTCATTCAAGCTTTGAGCAAATGTCTCAGTTGTACTCTGCTGGCAAAAAGGGCAGACATTTTCGTTTACTTCGTAGTATCTACGCCCCTCTCGCACCCAGTCGCTGCTGCCGAGTTTCTTTATCATCGCGGCAATATCAACATCGTCTTTGCCAATAACGGGCTTCTTGAGAATGGAAGCCGATTCGTGCGCAAGGAGCTTCGTGGCTTCAACTACTGGGGTAGTCTGCTCAGTAACAGGGGTTTGACCGAACACTGTTTCTGCCCTTTTCTCCAGATCAGCCAAAGGCATGATTGCCGCTGAATTGGATGCCCACTCTTTGACAAGCATGGCTTTGAATTTCTCAGAGCTTCCTCGATAACCCTCGAAAGCACCGTGTAGCTTCTCGTCATGCTTTTGTTTTTGTGCCCAACACTTGTCTTTTAGCGCCGACTCTAGTGTGGCTAATTCACCACGCTTGCCACCTACACCATCATCGCCCTGCAATCCTTGAGTCAGGGTCTCTATTTTCTTCGTGAGCGAGTCGAGTTCAACCTTTGCGGCGGCAATTTTGTTGATCGTGTCTACATGCGCGTCACCGAGTGTGAAGACGCCCTTTAGCTCTGCTGACTGATTGAAGTTTTTCTCGACGAAGTCGTGGTTGTAAACCATCGGCTGTAATTTTGTCCCTCCTTTCCAAGTCACATTGCACGTGGGAAACGTGTCTTCATCCGCAATTACACGGCTGACCGTGGTCTTGCCAGTTCCGTTCGAGCCGAACAGAAAATTGAACTGCGACAACTCACTTAATACCTCGGGAATATCATCGAAGGTCGCGGTCTTGGCGATGCTGATAGATTCGATCATTGCATGCGTCCTCCCATTTCTTCGCCCCAGATGCGGGCGAGGGTGGCCTGGATCTTTTGCTCGAAGCGGGCGATCAGTTCGCGGTTGGCGGCGACCAGCGCTTGCTCGGCCTCGATCTCGGCCACGATGGCTTGCTGGGTGGCGAGGGGTGGGAGGGGGATTTGAATCGCAGACAGGATTCCCTGATTGAGATTTTTCATGGTGACACCAATCGCCTGCTCTTCAAGATACTGTTTCACCTTCGGCGAAGCGATCTGGAAGAAAGCGAAACGGGCAAGGCACTCGTCCTTGAGACGAATGACAAAACTACCAGTGCCACAAAGCCAGCCGTTCATTCTCGGAGTAACCACGCCGCATCTTCCCATCTCGCCACGTCGGCCAATGACAATATCGTTTTCGCGGACGGTGAACTCCTTGAGTCGGTCTCGGGTGGCGGGTGAAACCATCTTCACACCGTCAGTGCTGATCGTTCCATTGACAATGTTTGCTGGATTGATGACGGGGATACCGTCATCAACGTAGTCGGTCTGGTGAAGAGTGCTGCCGAACGGGCCTGTAACGATGGCATCGCAGACTTCGCCCAACTCCACCATCGGCCAATCGGGATGGATGGGGATGTGCGGGCGATAGTTGTCGAGGACGGCGCGGGCGCCGTTGATGACTTTCTGGTAGCCCTCGATTTCCGCCACGATCCCCTTCTGCACCTCCAGCGGCGGGAGGGGGAGACGGAACGAGGAGTATTGTTGCGCGTTGATGTTGGCAATGGTTCCTGTCTTGGACTGCGAGACGACCCATTCATCCCAATGAGGCGACTGGGTGATTTGAAAAATGAAAGCAGCTAACGCCTTTGCGGGATCGACGCGAAAACGAATGAGATAGCCCGCATATTGAAAGCTCCCGGATGTCTCTTGATGGAGATACGTGCGCCCTACTGAACCCGAACGGGCGATCAGCAAGTCGCCGTATTTGAGGAAGCAGTTTTCTTCGATGGTCGATGGAGAAACAGGGTCGGTTTCCTTCAGTTTTCCTCGGTCAGTGAGATCGGTGATGCGGATATAACGAACCGTTCCGTTGTAGCTCACTTTGCTCGCCCCTGAACCATACTGCGGTTTTCCCAGCGAGATGTCCCCCAATTTCACCCATGGGAAGTGCGAACTTCTTTCGCCACCCTCTCGATACCGATCCCCGCTCAGGTTGTAGTCGCCATTCGCGGCAATCTTTTCCTTCGCCACGATCAGACCGCAGGTGGGCTGGATTCCCTCACCCTGCCCTCTCCCGGGGGGAGAGGGTTCCAAAGACTGCTGGCTGCGTAGCGCCTGGAGGAAGGCGGCAAGTTCGGCTTGGACCTGCGGCAGGTCGTTCTTGTCGATGGCGCGGCGCTGGGCGCCGAGGCCATAGCCGTCGTTCTCCACCTTGAAGAAGGCAATGGTGTCGCTCTGCTTGGCCAGCGATTTGTCGAGGATGAGGATGGAGGTCTTCACCCCGGAGTAGGGATTGAAACAGCCCGCCGGGAGGGAGACGACGGCGACAAGGGAATTCTCGACGAGCATCTTGCGCAGTTCTTTGTAGGCGGTCTGACTCTGAAAGATGATGCCCTCGGGGACGATGATGGCGGCGCGGCCGGTGGGCGTGAGGTGCTCGGCCATGTAGTCCACAAAGAGGACTTCGCTGCGCTTGGCCTGGATGGAAAAGCGCTTGTGGGGCTTGATGCCGCCTTTGGGGGACATGAAGGGCGGGTTGGCGAGGATGACGTCGGCGAATTCGTTCCAGCGCTCCTCTGAGGTGAGGGTGTCGTACTCGTAGATGTGCGGATCGATGAAGCCGTGCAGGTAGAGGTTCACCAGCGAGAGGCGCACCATGTCGGGCGAGATGTCGTAGCCCTTGAAGTTTTTGGCGAGGCGGCCCTTGTCGTCGGGCGTGAGCGTGCTGTGGCCCTTGGCGTCGGTGTTGCTGCGCAGGATGTGCTTGTAGGCAGAGATGAGGAAGCCGGCGGTGCCGCAGGCGGGGTCGAGGATGGTCTCGTTTTTCTGCGGGGCGAGGGCCTCGACCATGAAGTCGATGATGTGGCGCGGGGTGCGGAACTGGCCGGCATCGCCCTGGCTGCCCAAAACGCTGAGCAGATACTCGAAGGCGTCGCCGAGGCGTTCGCTGTGGTCGTAGCTGAACTCGTCGATGATCTTGAGAAAGGCCTTGAGCGTTTCGGGGTCGCGGTAAGGCAGATAGGCGTTCTTGAAGATGTCGCGGAAGAGTGCGGGAATGCCGGGGTTCTCTGGCATCTTGGCAATGCCTTCGCCGTAGAGGCCGAGCATTTCGTGACCGCCGAGGGAGGGCGCCATGAGCTTGGCCCAGCCGTAGCGGGCGTAGTCGCCGGTGAAGAACTTGCGCTTGCCACCGAGTTCCTCGCTTTCGGCGTCCATGTCATCCATGAATTTGTAAATCAGCGCGATGGTGATTTGCTCGACCTGGGATTTGGGGTCGGGCACCTTGCCGACGAGGATGTCGCGGGCGGTGTCGATGCGGCGTTTGGTGGTGGTGTCGAGCACGGCTTAACCTTTGAGTTGCCTGATCGCCATGGCTCCGGTGAGCACCTGCATCTGGCGGATGACGATT
>JAPTWT010000160.1 GCA_028064935.1 Gammaproteobacteria bacterium
CGTGCGCGCGGTGGCCCGGGGAAAGCTGCCTCGTCTGCCGCGTCATTGACGGTAAGGGCGGGTGGTATACTGGTCTATGTAGTCAACCACATCATTTGAGGAGGCCGCATGTCGGACATCGAACTGAACCTGACCCTGCTTCGCGGGATATCGGAATACGCCTTTACCACTATCAAGGTACCGAAAGAACTTCTCGACGATGAAGAGCGCCTATCTGAGTTTTTGCGTAAAGCCGTCAAGGACATCGGGTGCGATGAGCTTTTCGCAGAGGCCCAGCCGGATGTGAGCTCCGCAACCGGACTGCAGATTCTACAGGCTTCGTGCGATATGCCGGACGGGATGCGCAACATCCTGTCGGGGCGCCTGCGCCTGAAGCCGGACTACACCGAATCCGGAAAGCGTCTCATGGAGGCGATCGCGGCGGTGCGCGCCGGAAATTCCCAAAAGGCCCAAGACGAGTTCACGGCGGCGGTCGAGGCGCTCTCGTCGGCGGCGGAAGGGCCCTTCAGTGAACAGGATTGGGCGGCGGCGCGCGCGATGCTCGCGGACGGTGAACTCGACGCGCCTGCACCGGGACACTAGCGTGGCGGACTGGAAAACAGTACACGAGCCGCCGGGCACCTGGACACCGGAGGCCTTCGATCGGCTGCTGGTCGAGGCCTTCGATCAGCACGCCTCGGATGTGATCCTGGCACCGGAAACACCGATCTGGGCGCGCGTGCATGGCCGGTTCATCGCCATATCCTCGAGACCCTTGAGTGATGGCGAGATCCAGATCCTGACGAATCATGCGGCCCGCAGCGACACCGCCGCAAACGAAGTGCTGGCGGGAAAGGACAAGGACTGCGCGACCGAGGTGTATGTACGCCGGGGCGAGACCCGGCGCTTCCGGGTCAATGCCACGGCGTGCCAGAACGGCACGGCCACTAGCATCTCGCTCGTGCTGCGCACCATTCCGGGCAGGCCGCCGGACCTTGCGGAGATGGATATCGAGCCCGCGCTCATGGACACCCTGATTCCCCAAAATGGTCTGGTGATCGTCACGGGCACCACCGGGTCCGGCAAGAGCACCTTGTTGGCCGCCGTGCTGGCCTACATTCGCCAGAATTATCCCTGGCACATGATCACCTACGAGCATCCGATCGAGTTCGATCTGCGAGATATCCCGAATGCCATGGGGCCGTGCGTCCAGTCGGAAGTGCCCTACCACATCAAGGAGTTCGGACGCGCGGCGCGGAATGCCAACCGGCGGGCGCCCGATGTGGCGCTGGTCGGGGAATCCCGCGATCCCGAAACCTTTCGCGGCGTCATGGAGCTCGCCGATTCCGGGCCGCGCGTCTACACGACCGGACACACCCGTTCAGTCGAAGAGACGCCGGCGCGCATCGTGGCTGTCTTTCCACCGGGCGAGCAGTCCTTCCGCACGGGACTTCTCATGGCCGCCCTGCGGCTCATCGTTCACCAGAGGCTCTTGCCGCGCAAAGGCGGTGGCCGTGTGGCGATCCGGTCATTTCTCGCGATTGACCAGTACGTACGCGACCAGGTGGTCGGATTGTCCGCCGCGCAATCCGTCGCGATCTTGCGCACGCTCGTGGCCACCCGAGGGCAGACCCTTCTGGTCTCGGCCCAGAAGGCCCTGGAGAAGGGCCTGATCGAGGAAACAGAGGTCGAAAAAATCCGCCAGGAGATGGAATCCTCGCAGGATATCGTGGTGGGCCCTCTGGAGAGCGCGCCCGCTTCAGACTTCCAGGAGAGGCGCGATGCTGTGGCGTGATACGCAGCTGCGGGTCGCCATCCTGGGCATCGATGCGTGGGCGTGGTCGCTGCTTTTGATCCCCGCGTTCCACGCACGGGTCTGGACTTTGGCGATCGCGCTCACAGGGATCGTACTGATGGGCATCGTGCGCTTTTGGGGCGTCACCCCGCAATACCTCATGCATCGCATCCGGGGGGCTCTGATCGGTCCCGTGCGCACCACATACATGAAAGAAAACCTGTTCCGTGCCCGGATGCGCCGGTTGTGATCGGGTCATCCGGTGCGCGGGCAGGGTGCGTCTTAACGTGGACGAATCGATCGTTAGTATGGTCCTTGTGCAACCCATAAGGGCGTTTCGAAAATCATGACACGATCCCCAATTGCCATGTCGGCGGGCCTGCTGGTCGCGGCGCTTGCCGCTTGTGTTCCGCGACCGGCATTCGCGTTCTTCCGTCAAACCGCGTCCACCGCTCGGCCCGCGGGTACGCCGCTCGCCGCAGCGCCGGCCACCCTGAGTACGGGCGCGCACCGGTCTGTAAGTGGCGCGGGTGTCAGCCAGATCGGCTCGGGGCCGGAGACCCTCACGGTAAGCCAAGCGCATGACGTGCCCTTACAGGATGCCCTGGCGCTGGTATTGCCGGCAGGCTGGCGGTACCGGCCCACCCGCAAGGCGACCGGCATCGATCCTCCGGTGAGCTTTGCCGGCACGGTGCCCTGGACGCGGCGGCTGGACACGATCGCCCGGGAGACCGGGATGCGCTTTATCGTCGATTGGGGCGACCACGCCGTATACGGTCTGCCGGCCCGGGCCTGGACAAGACTCGAGGCCCGGCCGCAAGCCCCCAAAGATCGTCCGGGGGGCGTGTCGCGCCCCGTGGTACCCGTCTGGGTTATGCCGGTGGGTCAACCCCTGGCCAGTACGCTCACGGCCTGGGGTGAACGCGCGCACTGGCGCGTGATATGGCATGGTCGGGCCTTCATCCCATCGGTTCCCGCGACCTTTCGAGGCACATTCCTGCAGGCGATCGAGGGGCTGTTCCGCGACATGGCGGCCATGCCTCATGCCCCGGCGATTGCCGCGGACGTCTACCCGGCAGCGGCCCCGAGCTTGAGCACGCTGGTCGTGCGGACAGGGGGCGCACCATGAAAACGATCCGGATCGCCTCGATGGTCTTGGTGGTCGCCGCGGCGCTTTCAGGATGCGCCACGCTACAGGACGCCCGTCGCGAAAACCGCGTGCAGGCCGCCGCTTTCGGGCGTATCGCCGAAAGGCGTGCACCCGTGCCTGTGCATCCGGTGCTCACCTGGCACGATACGCCGTACATGGCGGGGTCGTGGGTAGCCCCGCCGAAAAAGGTGCCCGCTTTTCTAAATGACCACGTCGTGTACGAAAGCGCCCGTCGGCAGACGATCTATCAGGTGGCGGCGCAGCTCGCGCGCCTGACCGGCGTGCGGGTGGCCGTGCATGATTTGATGGCGCCCTCGTCCTCTATGGGTACCACCACGAACCCGCAGAGCAATCCCGCCCAAAGCCTGATGGGCGGCGGGCTGGGTTTGGGCATGCAGGGCGGGCTCAACGGCAACAATCTGCTGGGCCTGAACCCGGATGCCCTGATGGCGGACGAATATCCCGGTGCGATCACGGGGCGCGTGCACTGGAGCGGCGGGGCCCTGCGCGGGCTCCTGGCCGACATTGCCGCGAGATGGGGCGTCTATTGGCGCGTGCACCACGGCGGCATCGAGTTCTACAAATTCGCGACCAGGACCTACCCGGTGGGGCTGGTCACGCTCACGGGCAAGGTGAACTACAGCATCGCCAACAGCGTGGGATCGCCGGCGGCGTCCGGTACGGCGGGAACGTCCGGGACGGCATCTTCAGGATCTGCAGGCACCACGGGAGGCGGGACACTTGCGGTTTCCGGAAGCAACGTCCTGCAGAGCTATCAGGATGTTCTCTCCGGGGTGCGCACCATCCTGGCCAGCGCCGGCCAGGATCAGGGCGAGGCGGTCGTGAGTCCGGGACTCGGTACCGTCACGGTCACGGCCACCCCGCCGGCCCAGCGTATGGTGCGCGCCTATTTGCGGGGCCTGGCGCGTGATGCGGATCGCAATGTGGCGGTGCGGGTGCGCGTCTATCAGGTGACATTGTCCAACAGCGCCGGACGGCGGCAGCGGTCCGC
>JAPTWT010000201.1 GCA_028064935.1 Gammaproteobacteria bacterium
GCGAATCGACCGATTTTCGAGGCAGTGCCACCATTGCGAATTATCGACCAGCACGCTATGACGCCTTGGTATGCCACGCGGTTTGGTGGTGGCCTTCCACCCAGACCAAAGGTTGCGCCCCCTCCTGAGGCGGTTGCCGCCCACGAAGTGAGTTACGTTCGAAGTCTGTTGGATGCTTATGGAGACCATTTGAAGTGCACTCTTCAGGCAGTAGCTGACCTAAGCGCTCACGACGAAGTCAGAGAACACTTCAACGACGCGCGGCTTGAGTTCTACAGTGCTGAAGCTCTGCGGGCTTTCTCTCGGGATACCTTGCCTCCTGGAGCATTCGAGGAGTTGCAAAACGAGCTGCATGGCGGCATCAAGGATGAAATCCGAGGGGATCATCCAAACGGCTATCGGCGGGTGCTCTCGGTGGTCAAGACTGCGAAGCAACTACCTATCACAGACCACGCGCTCAAGGAACGCTTATCGTTAATAGACAAAGGCGGCATCTGTCACCAGCTTGCCAATGACGGGAAGGTCAAGTGGGTGAAATGACTGCATCGGTCGACGCCAAGGTGTTGCCCCCGTTTAACGGACCTATTGAGATAGGGCTGCGGGCATTGACGCTCCTGAGTGAGGCCTTTCCGTCGGCGTACTCACTGCAGCGGATGGTGGTTTCGGACTATTTGCTTGTCCACTCCGACGACTTACCCGATGGTCCGCCTGGTCTGCATCCGAAGACGCCGCATCGTGGCGGCGAGTTGTTGGTGCGCCGCGCCGTTCTTGAGCAAGGTTTGATGCTGTATCAAAGCCGAGGCCTGTTGGAGCGCCATTACACCGAGACGGGATTGATGTTTGCAGCCACAGAGAGAACGGCGGCCTTCTTAGACGCCCTCTCCTCCGACTATGCCGCTCAGTTGAGAGAGAGGGCGGCATGGCTCGTGTCGTTGTTTGGGGAAATGTCTGATAGTGAACTTCTGAAAATAACCAACTCTCAAGTCGGTGAGTGGGGTGCAGAGTTTTCGATGGAGTCCGTGCTGAAAGTGGAGGACGCCGAATGGCAATAGCAGGATTTCAACTCCGGGGTTTGACATTGGTCGGGCGCGGAGTGCCGAACGCCGAAGTGCGATTCAGTGAGGGATTGAATGTCGTGTCTGGCCCTTCAGACACAGGAAAAACCTTCATCGTGCAGTGTATTGACTACATGCTTGGCGGAAAAGACCTTCCGAAGCCCATACCAGAGTCGGAGCGGTACGAGTCCATTCGTCTTTCACTGAGTTTCTCAGAGACTGGTGATGAGGTCGTCCTAGATCGGTCGATTCGCGGCGGCAACTTCAAACTCATTGACGCAGGAAAAGCAGCCAGAACGCTGTCTGCAACGCATAGCGCTAAAGACAAGAACTCGGTATCACAATACTTGCTAGGCCTTTCCGGCTTGACGGGGAAGAAGGTTCGCAAGAACAAACAGGGCGCGACTCGCGAGGTCAGCTTTCGGGATCTGGCTCGACTGATACTGGTTGATGAAGAGACGGTCATAAGTGAGACCTCCCCAATTCTTACTGGGCAATACATCACGGCCACTGCAGAAAGTGCTTTCTTCCGATTGCTGCTAACCGGTATTGATGACGGCTCACTGACATCTAGTGAGGACCCGAAGGTTGCGAAAGGGCGGCAGGCAGGAAAGATCGAGATGTTGGACCTGCTGCTGGACCAGACAAATGGGCGTATGGCCGAGATGCAATTGGCCGGCGATGTGCAAGCCTGGCAAGGCCATCTGACCCAGGTCGAAACCCTATATGAAGCGGCACAAAAAGAGCTTGCAATTGAGCAGCAGAACGCTGCATTGCTGGAAGGTAAGCGCCGAGCTGAGTTGAACGTTTTACGCCAACTTGAGTCCCGGTCAGGCGTTCTGCGCGAGTTGCAACGCAGGTTTGCGTTGCTTGAGCAGCAATATCTATCGGACCTTCGACGGCTTGAAAGTATTGCGGAGGCGGGCTCTCGCTTGGGCCAGATGAACGAGGAGCGATGTCCCGTATGCGGCGCAATGGCCGAGCATCAAGCGCACGAGCATCAGAAGGCTGAAGCAGCCCCTGACGATGTGGCTCAGTCTTGCCTTGCCGAAGCGGCCAAGATCAGGGCGCTGATCTCAGACTTGCATTTGACTAGGGCAGATAACGACAAGGAGATCGTTAGGCTTGAGAAAGAATGCGAATTGGCAAAGGAGCGTGTCTGCGCAGTTGCGGCACAACTCACAGAACTGTTGAAGCCTCGAGTTGAGGTTGCATTATTCCGATTGCGCGAGAGTCAAGCGACGAGGGATACCTACCGTCTTGCAGTTGAACTCAATACTCGTGCGAACGAATTGAAAGGGCTGATGGTTGAACTTCGGAAGCAAGTCTCCGGGAAGGAGCACAAGCTTGAGACAGCACGGGTTCGTGCTCACGAAGCTGAGGTTTTCAGCAAGGAGGTCGAGTCCTTGCTGCGCTCCTGGCATTTCCCAGGGTTGGATCGCGTTACCTTCAGCGAGGATGATCAAGACATCGTAATTTCCGGTCGGACGCGAGCGAGCCACGGAAAAGGGGTGCGGGCGATCGCCCATGCGGCTTTCAATTTAGCGCTGCTAAATTTCTGCCTCAAGTTTCAGATGCCGCACCCTGGTTTTGTGTTGATCGATTCTCCGCTCGTGGTTTACCGCGAGCCTGATACGAATGAAAGCGAGTTCTCGCATGATGTGAAAGACGCGTTTTATCGGTCGATAGCGCGGGAATTTCAAGTCGCTCAGGTCATTATTTTCGAAAACGACGATCCTCCATTGGATATAGCGAAAAATGCCAACTTGATCCGTTTTACCGGGGCGAACAATGGCCGATACGGATTCATCCCTGTTCCAATCAAGGCCGATGAGAGCTGATGGATGCAGAATCCCAACCAGTTTCTAATCTACCAAAGCGAAGACGGCTCCACCCACATTGACGTGATGCTGGAGGCGGAAACACTGTGGCTCAATCAGAAGCAGTTGACCGAACTATTCGGCAAGGCCAAGGGCACCATCAGCGAGCACATCAGGCACATCTTCGAGGATGGGGAACTGACGCCGGCGGCAACTGTTCGGTTATTCCGAACAGTTCAAATCGAGGGGGGGCGTGAAGTAGCCCGCGAGGTGGAACACTACAATCTCGACATGATCCTCGCCCTCGGCTTTCGCGTGCGCAGCCCGGTAGGCGTGCGTTTTCGCCAGTGGGCCAGCGACAAGCTCAAGGAATATATCGTCAAGGGCTTCGTGCTGGATGACGCGCGTCTGAAGAACCCAGGTAAGGGCCGGGATTATTTCGACGAACTGACCCGCCGCCTGCAAGACATCCGCACCAGCGAGCGGCGCTTTTATCAGAAAATCACCGACATTTACGCCACGAGCGTGGATTACGACGCGCGCCACCCCCTGACTCAGCAGTTTTTTGCTACGGTGCAAAACAAGGTGCATTACGCCATCCACGGCCAGACCGCCGCCGAGTTGATCACCCGCCGCGCGGATAGCCGATTGCCGAACATGGGCCTGACGACTTGGGAAGGCGCACGTATCCGTAAGTCCGATGTGGGTGTTGCCAAAAACTATCTGAGCGAGGAGGAATTGCGCGCTCTCAATAACCTAGCCGAGCAATATCTCATCTTTGCCGAAGGCCAGGCGGTGCGGCGCATCACAATGACGATGCAGGACTGGATCACCAAGCTGGAGGGCTTCCTGACGCTGAATGACCGCGCAATTTTGCAGGGGGCAGGCCAAGTGACTGCGGAACTCGCCAAAGCACATGCGGAGCAGGAGTTCGACAAGTTCCGGGTGCTGGATGACCAGCGTTTCGAGTCGGATTTCGATCGCATGGTGCGGCAGTTACCCACAAAGAAGCCGAAGGGATGAAGCACTGATGGACTTCCG
>JAPTWT010000111.1 GCA_028064935.1 Gammaproteobacteria bacterium
CTATGGCCCGTGGGCCCCGCCCGCCTCTAGAAGCTGGCGGTCACGGAGGTATAGAGCCCGTTGGAGTTGGGGATGCTGGCGATATGCCCGAGCATGGCATAGGCCAGTGTCAGCGACACGTTCTTGTTGGGGATGTAGGCCATGAACACATCCTTCCAGGCGTTGCTCTGACTCACTGCTCGCCCAAGGACGAGCTCATTTTGCGGCATGGCGCGGTATTCCCCGCCAACCACGACATGCGGGTCCAGAAACACCCCCGCCGAGACCTCGGGCTCATAGTGGTAACGATTGTCGGTCGGGCCTCCGAAGCCGAACAGGCCGTTATAGTTGGCACGCGTGGCATCGACCGTGACATCCAGCAGGGTCACATGCCCAAGCAGGCCCTTCAGCCACACCTTGGTGAGCGCCAGGTAATAGCTCCCGCCGCTTGCGCTAGCCCCCAAATCCTTCATGAGGGCCCCGTCCTCGTTGTGATGATACTCGGCACCCACCGCCACCTGCGGCATCCACGTCCCCTGGACGAGGGCATTTCCGAATACCCGCACCTTGACGCCGATGATGTCCTGGTTGATGGCGGTATTATCGGCGAGCACCGCCCCCGGGGCGCACAGTGACCCAGGGGGACAGGAAGGGGCGGTGCCAGCGAGGACGCGGCCAGATACGGCCCGGTATTGCCGAGATCGAAGTTCTGCTGGGTGAGCGAGACCTCGACACGGTTGTCGATGCCGGCTGCCACCCCATAGCCGTTGGCATTGAAGTTAGCGGTACTGGCATGCGTGTAGGAGGCGGTAAAGCCGATCTGTCCGGGGCCGCCATAGCCTGCGATCAGCGCCCACGGCACGAGCCCGCCCCCGGCCGCCCCGCTTATGGACGTGATCCCGCCGGTACCTGCTGGCCGGCTTTGCCCAAACAGCCCCGCGTCCTTGGTCGCGGCCTGCGCGCTAAGCGGCATCCCAAGCAGAGCGGCGGCGCAGCCGATGGCAACGCCCCCTGGCAACAGCACCCCCCGGATCGCCCCAAGAAACCTCTGTAGTCCCTTATGATTCATCATTATTCCTCATCTGTTTTTATACCGGTTGTAGTCCATGCCGGCCGACGCAGGGATCCCCCCGGCCGTTCCGGCGCCTCCCGTCCTGCCGGTGATGGCCGGCAGAGGGAGATCCCTCTGCCGGTGTGCGGTCATGCCGCCCATAACAGACTTCAGGATTACGCGGGGACTGCCGCGATCGCTGTCACCGCGCGCCACTGCCGGTCCAATCCGCGGCGATGGATACGGCCCTCATCGTCGATCTGGAAGAGGTGCAGCCAGGCATTCTCGACCAGCTGGCGGACTAGGGGATTGCCGGCGATGACATCGTCCATGGCCGCCTGCGGGGCCTCGATGAAGACGTTGAGACGCATCGGCTCATGCATCCAGCGATGGCCGTCATGCAACGACTGCATGGCAAGCCCCACGCGCAAGTCTCCGCCGTTGCCCTCCAGGACACCGATGGACCCGCCGACCACGTTATGCAGGACCTTGTTGCCGCTGCCGAAGCGGACGTTGTCCACCACCGACCCGTAGTACTGCATGTTGATCCAGTTGCCGACGACCATCGGGGCACTCATGATGAGGGTCAGCGTCTTGAAGTCGACATCGTTGCGCCAGGTGTAGTCGTGGAGGAAGGCCCGCCCCCCGAGATCGCAGCGCGCCGTGCGGGCGCGCGGCGCCGCTATGAAGGCGGCGTTGTTGGCGAGCGCCCACTCGGGCCGCACCTCCGCCCAATCGCGCGTACGTCGCTTGATGTCGGCATCCACGCGCGCCTCCGGCAGGCCGCCGATGCCGAGAAAGGCGGACCGCTCCATGCGCGTGACTTGGCCTGCGGCCTTGAACCACTCGCGCAATTGCCGGAGATCGTCGGCGTGCGAGGATGGCAAGGTGGCGGTATCGAATAGCGTCACCTCATCGGTGGTCGTATCGTGCAAACCGGCCACAAACACCGTGTCATCCGGGATGTGGATACCCTTTTCGGCAAGACCCTGGCGCGTCACCGCATCATTCAACAACGCCACGGCGATACGCGCGCTGGCCTCACCCGTCTGGCCCGCACACGCCCCGCAATCGAGCGCCGTAGCCTGCGGGTTGTTGACGGTCGTACTGCCATGCCCGACGAGCACCACGAGCCGCGCGAAGTCCCGGATCATACCCATGTTGCGTAGCGCAAACTCGGCGGCCGCGGGGCGATCCGCGGCCGGGATCCCGCCCGCCGCACAGTCTCCCTGGGCATGATCGCTGACAAGCCTCGGCCCCAGGCGCCCGCGCGCCCCGTCGTCCAGACCCTTGGCATCAGGGTGCGAGACGGTGCGCGTCCAGCCCATGCTGTCGCCGAACATCTTCGGGGCATAGAGCAGGCCCGCGGCCTCGACGAAGGTAAAACACGACGACGCCGAGGTCTTGAAGGTCTTCCAGGCATCGGCCGCGCGCAACCGCCCATGACGCTTGGCGATAAGCGCGCGGGTCTGCTCCGGGTCGGCGCCTGCGACATGCTCGCATATCCGATAGGAGGGATTGAAAAGGATCGGCAGGTGGCCCTTGGCCGCCGACGCACCCAGGGGCAGGTACTCCATCAGCACCCCGAAGAATCCGGCAAACCCGCCGGTGCGCGCCTTCGGGGCCACGGTCTCGAAGGCGCGCCGGAAGATCTCGGAGCGCACATCGATGCAAAAGACCGCATGCACGGGCGGGCGCTCCTTGGGCGCGGGCACCTTGGGCACGGTCACGAGCGTGGCGATGAGCTCCCGCTGGTAGGCGATCTCGAAGGCCGTCTGCAGCAGGGCATCGGTCTCCTTGGCGGCGATTTGCGGCTGCGTCTCGGCCTTGGCAGCGACACCGGCGTCGGCGATCATGGCCTGATACCAGCGCGCCTTCAGGCGCTCACTGAATCGGAGCTTGTAGAGGAGCGCATCCCAGCACACGCGGACCGCGAGGAGATCGCGCAGCGTATCGTCCTGACCGCCAGCGAGCTCGGCCTGCCAGCGCTTGTAGCGCGCCCACCCCGCCCATCCGCCCACGCTCAAGAGCGCGGCATGCAGATAGTCGTCGACCGCGGCCTCCGGCACCGCAAGCTGCCGTAACGCCCAGGCGATGGCGCGCGCCGGCTGATCGGGCAGGTCGTCCAGCGCCTCGCGCATGCCACGCAGGCCCACGGTCCGGGGATTCCGGTCGAGGCGCGTGAACGCGCGCCAGCCCGCGTAGAGGTCCTGTTCCCGCCATGGCATCGCCCATAAGGCCTGGCCCTCATCGAAGTAGGCCGCGCAATATTGGCTGATCCGCTCGAGAACGAAACCGGGCCATTCCTGGCGATCGAGCTCGCCCAGGATGTCGGTCACCAAGGCAAGTGGCACGGACGGGGGTGGCGATGGACGGGCAGCCGCCTCCTCGAGGGTCGCCACATCCCAGGTACTCCCGGACTCGCGGAGCGCCGCGGCCAGATCCGCGCGCGTGATGCGCCCGCTTTCGAGGCACTTTCTGTAAAACGCCCGCGGCATGGTGAGCCCCTGGCCCGCGACCCGCTTCAGGGTCACATCGGCCTGCCAGAACGGCTGATCCGCAAGGCCGAAGTACGGGTTGACCGCCACGAAGCTCTTCAGCGGCCACAGTGGCGCGATACGCCCACAGGCCTTGTCGATCCGGGCCTTCAACTCCTTATCGATATCCGTGATGGCGATCATTATTGCACCTCATGTGAAGGATCTGAACTCAGAAGCCGGCGACGTCCCCCAACCCCGCCCGGCGTCGGCCCGAAGCCGCGGACGAACTCGGTCAACATGCTGTCGGCATAGAGACCGCCATAGAAGTGGACATAGGCGGCACGCCCCAGGGCGGTCTGCGACAGGCGCGGCAACAGCTGCTGAATGAAG
>JAPTWT010000191.1 GCA_028064935.1 Gammaproteobacteria bacterium
AGAACAGGACACGATGTCAACGCGAAACGATCCCCCACAATTCCACGACCCCGAGGCCGAGCGAGAGGCCCAGAACTATGAGTTTCCCGTGCCGAGCCGCGAGGCCGTCATGGCCTATCTCGGATCGCAGGATGAGCCGGTCCCGCTGCGCCAGCTGCTAGAAGACCTGGGGGTGCGCGGCGAACGCGACGTCGAGTCCTTCGGGCGGCGCTTGCGCGCCATGGAGCGGGATGGCCAGCTTTTGAAGAATCGCCGCGGGCGTTATGGCCTGGTGCAGCGCATGGATCTCATCCAAGGGCGCGTGATCGGCCATGCGGATGGCTTCGGGTTCCTGGCGCGCGAGGATGGCAACGACGACCTATTTATCCCGGCGCGCGAGATGCGCAAGGTCCTGCACGGCGATCGCGTAGTGGCCCATGTGGCCAGCCTCGACGCCCGTGGACGTGGCGAATGTCTGATCGTGGAGGTACTGGAACGCGCCCAGAAACAGGTTGTGGGGCGTTACCGCGTGGAGCGTGGGGTAGCCTTCGTAACCCCCGATGATCGCCGTATCGGACGCGACATCATGATCGGCGACGACCCGGGGGCAATGACCGCTCACGGCGGCGAGATCGTGGTGTGCGAGATACTCGAGCAGCCGACGGCCAAGAGCCCGCCTGTCGGACGTATCGTCGAGGTGCTTGGCGATCGCGACGCGCCAGGGATGGAGATCGAGATTGCGCTCCGCAAATACGATCTTCCGCATGAGTTCGGGCGGGCCGTGCAAGACGAGGTGGCCGGTCTTGCACCGACCATAGACGCCGCGGAGGCCGCGCGCCGCGAAGACCTGCGCGATCTGCCGCTTGTCACCATAGACGGGGAGGACGCGCGCGATTTTGACGATGCCGTCTATTGTGAGAAGAACCGCGGAGGCTGGCGGCTTGTGGTCGCGATCGCCGATGTGTCGTACTACGTGAGGCCCGGCACCGCGCTCGATGAAGAGGCTCGGGCGCGCGGAAATTCGGTGTATTTCCCGAAGGCCGTGATCCCCATGCTCCCCGAGGTGTTGTCAAACGGCCTGTGCTCCTTGAACCCGGATGTCGACCGGTTATGCATGGCCTGCGAAATCCAGCTGGACCGGTATGGCAAGTTCAAGAAATATCGCTTTTTCGAGGCCGTCATGCGGTCCCGCGCGCGCCTCACCTATACCGAGGTCGCCTCCCTCCTTGCCGGCGGCGCACAGGCGGCACCGGAACGCGCATCGCTCATGCCGGCCCTGGAGGCCCTCTACGGCCTCTATCGGGTTTTGCATGCCGCCCGCGCGAAACGCGGATCCGTGGATTTCGAGTTGCCCGAGACCCGCATCGTGTTCGACGCCAACCGCAAGATCGAGCGCATAGAACCGCTGGTGCGTAACGATGCCCACAAGCTCATCGAGGAATGCATGCTGGCGGCCAATGTCTGTGCCGCGCAATTTCTCATCGATCGGGGCGTGCCGGCGCTCTTTCGGGTGCATGCAGGACCGACACCCCAGAAGCTGAAGGATCTGCGCGTCATGCTGTTCGAGATGGGGCTCGAGCTGGGCGGTGGCGACAAGCCGAGCGGGAAGGATTACGCGGCGCTGCTCGCGCAGGCCCCACCCGGACCCGAGGGGCGACTCCTGCAGACGCTGCTCTTACGTAGCCTGAGTCAAGCGATGTATGGGCCCGAGGATGTCGGCCACTTCGCCCTGGGCTATGAGCATTACACGCATTTCACCTCACCGATCCGTCGCTATCCGGATCTGGTCGTGCACCGCGCCATCAAGGGTGCGCTCGGGGAAATACCCGCGCGCGCCCCAGACATGTCGATGAAAGCCATTGGCGAACACTGCTCGCTGACCGAACGCCGCGCCGACGACGCTACGCGTGATGTGATCCGCTCGCTGAAGACCGAATATATGGCCGACAAGGTCGGACAGGAGTTCGACGCGGTGGTGAGCGGGGTGATGGCCTTCGGGCTCTTTGTCGAACTCGCGGATATTTACGTCGACGGCCTGGTGCACGTGTCCTCGCTCGGCCATGACTACTATCACTTCGACCCAGCCCATCATCGCATGGTCGGGGAGCGCACCGGCCAGCACTACCGGCTTGGTGATGCCGTGCGCGTGCGATTGCTGCGCGTCGACGTAGATGAGGGCAAGCTCGACTTTGAGCTCATCGCGCAGACCACGGAGAGGGCGGCGCGCCCCGACGGCGCTTCGCGCCCCAGGCGCCGCCGCCGATCGCGTCGTGGCTGACGATGCCTTCGCGGAGCTGATCGCGGGCCCGCACGCGGTAGCGGCGGCCCTGAAGGCCCACCCGGATACCGTCGATTGCGTCTGGATCGCCAAGGAGCGGTCCGATGAACGCGTGCATGGTATCGTGGCCTTGGCGCGTGCCGTGCACGTGCTGGTCCACCAGAGCCCGCGCACGGCCCTCGACCGCATGGCCCCGGGGCTTGCGCACCAAGGGGTGCTGGCGCGCCGCCGACGGGTGGAGCGCCCGCGCGAAGAGGACCTGGTGGCCCATCTCGGGCGACTGGTGCAGCCCTTGGTGCTGGTCTTGGACGGGGTGCAGGACCCGCATAACCTCGGGGCCTGCCTGCGTAGCGCAGAGGGCGCGGGGGTGGATCTTGTGATCGTGCCACGACATGCCCGCGCGCCGCTGTCGGCGGTCGCCTCGCGTGCGGCCTGCGGGGCCGCCGAACGTCTGCCGCTCTACGAAGTGGCCAATCTCGCGCGCACCTTGCGCGCACTGAAAGAGGCTGGGCTGTGGGTGGTGGGCGCGGCCGCCAATGCCCAAGCCTCCCTGCACGACAGCCCGCCTCCGACCCCCACCGCATGGGTCTTAGGCGGGGAGGGATCGGGGTTGCGGCGCCTGACCCGGGAGGCCTGCGATGTGCTGGTGCGCATCCCCATGCACGGGCACACCGAGAGCTTGAACGTGTCGGTGGCCACCGGGCTGTGCCTTTATGAGAGTGTACGCGCGCGGGCGGCCGCCAAGGCCCATCCCCCGGAAATTGCGTTACCCCCCATAAATCACTAGAATGGCGCCCGCACCTTGCCTGTGGCACTGGGTCACAGGCTTTACAGCCATAAGGGGCCATCATGCGTCATTACGAAATCGTGTTCCTGGTCCATCCGGACCAGAGCGAGCAGGTACCCGCCATGATCGAGCGCTATCGCTCGCTCATAGAAGGCGGCGACGGCCGTATCCATAGACTCGAGGACTGGGGTCGGCGCCAGCTTGCCTATCCGATCAGCAAGGTCCACAAGGCCCACTACGTGCTCATGAACATCGAATGTACACCAGCAATCCTGGCTGAGCTCGAAACCGCGTTCAAGTTCAATGATGCGGTGATCCGGACCTTGACGCTGGCGCGTGACGAGGCGGTCACCGCGCCATCACCGCTGGCCAAGGAAAACCAGGACGCAGCGCCGGCACGACCGGTGCGGGCGCGTGTTGACGAAGACGGGGTCGAGCGGGACACCGCCGAGACCTCGGTCTAAGGAGAGAGTCCATGTCGCGCTTTTTTCGCCGCAAGAAGTTCTGCAAATTTACCGCCGAAGGCACAGTCGAGATCGATTACAAGGACCTCGCGACCCTGAAGGCTTACATTACCGAGACCGGCAAGATCATCCCGAGCCGCAATACCGGCACCAAGGCCCGTTATCAGCGTCAGCTCGCGCGTGCCGTGAAGCTCGCCCGGCATCTCGCGCTTTTGCCGTATAGCGACGCGCACAACTAAGGAACGCGCCCATGCAGATCATTCTCCTTGAGAAAATCCGGAATCTCGGCGACCTGGGCGACCAGGTGACCGTGAAGCCCGGCTTCGGGCGCAATTTCCTGATCCCGAAGGGTAAGGCGGTGCGCGCCTCCCCCGAGATCA
>JAPTWT010000091.1 GCA_028064935.1 Gammaproteobacteria bacterium
ACCGCTGCGGGAGACCGACAGCAGGTCGCACATGAGCGCAATCGCATGCTGGCCTTCGTGGCGTCGGATCAGGGCGTACTTCACTTCGATTGTCTCGCTGCGAAGTACGCCGAGGCTTTTTTTAAGAAAATGTTCTCCTCTTCCAGACGCGCCAGATCCCGCTTCAGGCGGGCCACCTCGGCCTCTTTCAGCCGCTCCGTCTCAGTGACCGCCCCCTCAATCTGACGCTTGCGCCGCCAGGCGTAGATTTGCGTCTCGGCGATCCCCAGATCCTGGGCCACCATAGCTACCCCGTCCCGCTCAGCACGTTTCAGGGCTTGGTCCTTGAATTCGTCACTGTAACGCTTCCGAGTCGTCTTCTCGGTTGGCTTCTTCGCTTTCATTCGTTCACCTCAGGTCAAGATTGTATTCTCTTAACCGGGTGTCCGGGAGACCGGGGGAGGATCACACTATCGATCTCGCTGTGGCCCAGCAGAACCTCTCGGAGGTCCAAGAGATCACCATTGACGGGACCTCCAAGGCCCGAGGGCATGATGACGTCACAATCGCCGCGGATAGCGCTCGACGCACCGTCATCGCCGTAACCTCGGAGCACGATGCGCGCGCCATCGACCGCCTGGCCCAGGAGATCCGGGCCCACGGCGGCGATCCCGAGGCTGTGACCTCGGTCTCGATCGACATGTCCTCGGCCTTCATCGGGGGGGTGGCCTGCCATCTTCCCAACGCCCAAGTGACCTTTGACAGGTTCCACGCGATCACCACCCATGCCTCGCAAGCCCTGGTTCGTATAGGTGGCCTAACGGGTTTCTGCCACTTTCAACGAATGACAATTTGAAATAACAAGGTGGATCGTTGGGGAAGACTCCCGGAGAACGCGTGCTGATGACTTGGCTATTTTAATATAAACCGCGTACGCCATGATAAAGCATACAATTAGCAGATATAAATACGGTATCGTAAAGAGATATCGTTTATTTTCTATTCATTGAATGATCGCGTTAGCGACCATATTTCTAAACCATTTCGCGTTATTTGCATGAATACTATGTCTACTAATATGGGATACCATAACGCGCGCTAATGATTGATCCGTAACCAGTTACGTATACTACGCCTATAATACACTATGACTAATAATGTTAGTTAGCGCGTGGTGGCTACACCTTTCAGGATTAATATCACCGAACAGTATGAACATAATCAGGGCAGTCAATACATGTAGGACCGTTGTTGGCCGATTTTTATCACGGCAGTTTGGAACATTCCTGGTCACTGGTGGTATCGCGGCGGCCGTGAACTTTTTTAGTCGCATTTTCTATAGTAGGTTCGTAAGCTTCCCTTTTGCAGTCACTTTGGCGTATCTCACCGGCATGGTCATTGCCTTTGCCTTGGCGCGACGTTTCGTCTTCCCTGGCACCATCCACTCGACTGGCAAATCCGCGCTTCTTTTTGGTGCTGTAAACATTGTAGGATTTTTGTTGGCATGGACCGTTAGTATGGTGTTGGCCTACTACGTTCTGCCGCATCTCGGAATTCAATATTTTTCTTACGATATCGCTTCATTTTTTGGTATTATGGTCCCAGCATTTAGTAGTTATTTCGGCCATAAATATATCTCGCTTAAGCAATCTGTATAAGTGGCTCTGTCGAATTTTGAGTTGGACCCCAACCCCTGAAGTCGGCGGCCCGCGCCAACGCCAAACGTTCCTCTGGTGGAGTAAAGCGGAGCCATCATGCCGCGCTATCCGCAATGCCGGCGTCACGGTCGATAGCAAGCGGTGGCAATAGCCCGACAATTTCCAGGATACTTCTTGCGCTGTCTCCCCACGTAGCGCGGGGAATACGGTGCACGGCCAGACGCGTATCATTTTTTGAAAGTGCGAGCCACTCCTGTACGGTGTCCGCGATGGACGTGGCATCCAGCGTGTTCTCGAAATAAGTAGCGTACTGCCCGGCGACTTCGCGGAACACGGGGATGTCGCGGGCAATAATAGGCAAGCCATGCCGGGCCGCCTCAATAAGGGGCAGGCCGAACCCTTCGCCTTCGCTGGCAGCGATAAGGCCAGCGGCGATATTATAAATCCGCTCCAGATATTCATCACTTATGCCCTCAAGCCAAAACAGGCGTTGCCCGCGTTCCTTGTGGCCGCACAGGTTATCGACGAGCGACTCGACCATCCAGCCTTGTTTGCCCACGATAGCCAGATTGACATCCAGGCCCCGCGCCCATAGTTGCTCAAAGGCCGCCAGGGTCTGCGCATGCCCCTTACGCGGCTCCACGGTACCCACCATGAGAAAGGTCGGGCGGGCCGCCAGGCGCGCCATCATTTGGCCGGCCTCTTCGGGTAGCCCGCGCGTCGGAACCGAATTTTCGATATCGTGACCCAGAGGGAACGTGGTTACCTGCAAAGAAGGGCGCGCCTTTGTGAACTGTTCGTCCAGCCAAGCCCGCAGGTCGTCGGCAACGGATTGAGATATGCACAAGGCGCCGTCCGCTTGTGCGACCACAGCAAGCCAAGCGGCGTGCAAGGCCTCGGCCTCCGGAGGAAAACACTGCGGCAAGCGCACAGGTAACAAATCATGCACCACGAAATACACGTCAATGCCGCGATTGCGCCATTGCTGGTAAAGGCCTTCGTGCTCTCTAGTGACTGTGTGATGGAGGTCTGGAGCAATGAAGACATCGCCAGGATAGACGTCCACCCAGTCATCCTCAACACCCTCTTGGGGCGCACCGAGAAAGGCCATGGTCCAGCGCCGTGCGTAGCGGTAGCCGCATCGACCGGGTACGGCATAGACCGGCTCGACACGAAAGTCGCCCCAGGTACGTATAAGCCATGCTTGAAGAAGCGCCCGCACGACGCGCTGGATGCCTGTTTTGGAGTCACCACAGGCTACCAAAGCAGAGATGTCCACCAGCACCTGTCGGCCGGATGCGGGTGCGTTGTTTTCAGCCAAACATTCGGCCGCCTTGGCAAGGTCGGTTTCCGAAGGAAAGGGATGCAAACGGCCAATCGCCGCGAGGGCGCCCTCGGTCGCGGCGGCGCCGCGCGCGTAAGCCGCTTCCATCGCATCGTAATACTGGGCCGCACAGGTTCGTGGATTGTGACGGCCTCGGATATAATGGCGGGCCTGTTCCCCTAATTCAGTGCGACGCACGGGTTCATGCGCAAGTTTCTCAAGTGCAGCGGCCAATGCGGGCGGCTGTAGGTCGTCGGGTAATTGGACGACCACGTTGTCCGGTATCTCTTCCATGCTGCCATGGGTATTGATAATAGTCGGCAACCCATAGTTCAAACAATCTAATATGGTCCCAGAGGTTTCTCCCCGTGAGCGCGCCCGCAACTGCACCGCGATGTCAGCAGCCGCAAGGTAATGGTGATAGGTCACAGTACTGGCCCAACCGGTAATCCGAGTTCGTTTCTTGAGTCCACTGGCCTTTATGGTCGTCAGCAGCTCGGCCCCGTAATCGCCCCCGTGATTCTCGCCAACAAATACGAGGATGGCGTGCGGGTCACGCGCCAGGAAGGAGGCAAGCCACGCCGCCAGGAGGACATGATTCAATTTGGTCGGTCCGAGCATGCCGAAGCTACACACGACCAGGGCGTCCTCGGGAAGCCCCAGCTGCCGCCGGGCCTCCGCACGGTCATGGCTGAATGCGGGGCGCCGCATATGTGGAATCAGCGCCCAGTCCCGTGCCACGCTTTCCCCATACCAGTGTGCGGCCAAGCGAAGGGAATATCGGCTGTGGACAATCACGCCGAGCGCGTTCTCTAGGACCACGCCACTACAGGGAAACTCCCGTATGGTGGAAGCGACATCCTCGTGTCGCAGATATTGGGCGATAGCCGGATAGCCGTGGCTTCGATATAGGGCCTGCGCGAGATATCCGCGGAGGCCCTGGGCGTGCTCTCTCCACCAAACGACATCTGATAGAAAAAAGTCGTGGAGCACGACTACACCAGGTACCTTTGGCAACAAGTCAAACATGTGGGCGTGAAATTGCGAGTTGCCAAAATGGTAAAGCACGCGGTCATAGTAGCCGGGGTTATCGCAAAGCCAGGCCGCGTCACGCGCCGGGAAGAGAGTTCGTAACCATTCAGGCGTCAGTGTCTCCTGTTCGACTATGAGTTCGATGTCGTAGAATCGGGCGAGTTCCGGCAACAACTCGGCACTATAGTCGGCAATGCCGCTGGGCTCTGGCGGTAAAGGAGACACGTAAGCCAAGCGCGGGCGATGTTTGCGGGGTGCCTGCAGAGTCCGAGACTGGGTCTTTAGGGCGTGCAGGTGCTCCAACGCTGCCAGCGCCCGCGTAGCCGTGGATTCCCAGGAAAAGCGGGGCGCCTGTTCCAAGCCGTGCGCTATAAGGCGCGCCCGGAAGTCCGAATCAGTCAGAGCTCGCGCAAGCTTGTCCGCAATGGCATTGACATCAAAAGGGTTAAACAAGGCCTCACTCAAACCCACGACTTCTGGAAGACTTGAGGTATTGCTGGCAATGACGGGTGCCCCGCAGGCCATGGCCTCCAGCGCCGGAAGTCCGAAGCCTTCATGCCAACTCGGAAAGACAAAGGCGGCGCAGTCATGGTAGAGGGCGATTAAGTCTGCCTCGGGCACATAACCTGTCAAAATAAGCTCTGAACCACCGAGCCCTTCTCGGCGCGCGGCACTCCGCAGGTCCCCCATCGCTTGATTGTCTGCGTGGCAGACCACGACCAGTTGGTGGGCCTCACGGCACGCTTTGGGTAAGCGGGCGTACGCCGCTATGAGACCCTTGATGTTCTTTCGATGGTCGATGCCGCCCGTGTACATCACAAAAGGGCCCGCTATACCATAGCGCGCCCGCACAGCGGACCGAACATCAAGCGGTATATCCTGGCGGTGAAATTGTGGGTCAGCGGCCGTGCCGATAGACACTACGTGCTCTGAAGGAAATCCCAAGTAATCCACAGCCTCGCGGGCACTAGACGCGGATATGGCGAGAAGTATATCTGCGCGCCGCAAGTGCGTGAGCTTACGCTCATACCAGGACTCAACCTGGGAGTTGCTCGCAAGGTACGTCTCTCGGTTGATGAGGGGAATCAGGTCATACAACACCACAACGGTGGGAATATTATGCAGGAGACCTATGCTCGTTACCGCATCGTCACCGGAGCCTTCGAACAAGCTCGTGACAACGATGACATCAGGCCGCAGCGCCGCCAGGAAGGCCTCGCGGATGAGTTCGGCCATGTGCGCCCGACTTGCGTTGGCGTCATCCAGCAGATTAACAGGGGTGGGCGAGTCCCAAACGCGAATATTCTCGCGGGACAGAATGGAGGCAAAAGCCTCACGTATGGGCGATAAGGTTTCTGGAAAGGCGCCGTTGAGCGCGAGAATGACATCATGCGTGCCCGATAACCGTACTAGCGCCTGCGCAAAGGCTATCGCATAACGCCCTATACCGCGAAAACGCGAGCCCGTTGTTTGCGCCCCCTGCATGTCAATAACGATACGCATCAGTCATACCCTCGGAAAGCTTTGCTGGCGCGCATTGCGAGAAGGCGTGCGTAAACCTCTGTTGTCCGTGACGACATCGCAAGCCCCGTGGGGGCACCACTTTTAGTCATAGATATAACGGATAAGGGCGGCGACTTCGGAAAACCACGGTGCGCTAGGACACGTAACCGCGCCGTCAGCCTTGGGAATGGCCTGAGGAGGCGCTGGAAGACCGCCCGTATACGCGCGTGGCACAATACCCACCGCATCATAACAAGCACAGGTGGCCGGAGCGCGGACTTCAGGAAGCGCATGCCGCGCCGTAATGGCAATGTGGCTCGCCAGGATTTGCTTGCATAAAGACGCTTCAGATCGCCGTGAAGCCAGTCAATCTTCGCTCGCACCGCACCGCGCTCGCCGAGACCCTGCGCCGCTCGAGTCTCCGCGGCCAGGGCCTGAGTCTTCGCTTGTCCAGCGAGGGCTTCTGCCTGGGTGGCGCGGATTTCCGCAGCATGCGCCTGCCGTTCAGCCTGCTGAGCCAGGGCTTCGGCGGCACCGGCCTTCGCCAGCGCCGCATCACGCTCGCGTTCTGTGGCATTAAGCTGGCCAGTTGCCTGCACGCGCTCGCGCGCAGCAAGAAAAGCGTGATGGGCATACCGGCGGGCTACACTGCGGCTGCGCATTGCGTCGCGCATGGCCGTATCACCGTCAGATACCGGGGCCGGTTGGGTCAAGGCTTGCAGCCGGATGGCATCGTGCAGAACCGTAACATCGTAGCCGGCCATGACAAACAGTTGATGGACGCGGCGCTCCAGAGGCTCAAAAAACTCCTTATCGTCCGGACCGAATTGCGCTTGCGGCACGGCGCAGGTAGAAAAATTCAGATCTGTAACGCCGCGATCTTCCAAGACAGTCGTCGCGCGCGCCCGGTATTCGGCATCCGTGGCTAGTTGGTCGATATTGATATCGACTTCGGCCTGAGGCCGGTTTTCAATGAGACTGAAAAGCCACAGCCCGTAGAAGGCCAGGTAGCGGCTCTCGAGGCTCATGGGTATTTGCTCGAATCGAGAAACGTCGTCCTCGTGACCCCGCAGAAGTTCGTTGTCAATGCTAAGTTCGTCCCTCAAGAGGTTTATCACGGGCGGGGCATTACAGGCGTGCAAAATGGCAAGGTTACTTGCGTCAAAATAGTCGTGGATTTGATACGACCACCATTGGTCCCACGGATTGCGCCAGAGATGAATATGCACCCCATTGTATTGGCGACGCAGATACGCGACCCGTCCGAATGAGCGGCAGCACTGCAAGACCGGCCGGCCCTGGGCGTGACGAATGAGGCGACTCGTGTAGTCATCAAACGCCGGACAAATGGTGGGGTCAAAAAAGCTCGCATAACTGATGCACGGCTGAAAACTGTCGCCGATGTGCTCGCGAATGGCATGAAACTCATAAAAATAAGGACATTCGAGCGCCGGGTGCCGCATGGAGCGCGCCATGTCTGTGTGTACAGACAGCAGCGCATCCGGGTTGGGGCTCAACTTACGAAGCTCTTCATGAAATGGCTCCTGGTAGCACCAATAGCCCGCCTCCGCGCGGCGAAAGGCGTCAAAGAGCCAGGTGCTGCCCGACCGAAATAGCGAGTGAATAAAAACAGGCGGCAACACCGCCTCATCAGCAGGGCTTGCCTCGTTTGCGCGGGTAAAAGGTTTGCGCGGCGATGGCTTCACCGGTAAGGCCCGTTTTGGCAGATGCCAAGCGTTCGCCGCGCGCTGGCCGCGCCTGTCGTGGAACCCTGGCCTAATGCCCTACTTCGCCCTGCCCTGGAATGTGTCCGGCTAGCGGTATGCACTTCCACATCATGTGGTGTCATAAGAGATTTCCCGCAAAAATCCAGATCGTTAGTGTTTGTGGCATCAATAAAAACGGACAGAAGCCCACGTAGGGCGTGGTTGCGTATGGGTTGATTTCGATTACTCCGGCGCTCTCTGGGGGTCGCCCGGGTTACCCATATCCCGTGATCCATTATTTAGAAATCATAGACCACACAAGCCCTGATCATCGTCCCGAGTCGAGAGAACGAAGTGGTTTGGCTGCCCTAGGCCTGTTTCTCTGAGCACATTTTATGCCAGTTGCCCATTACCATAAAAGCCTTAATAAGTTATAGCCGAACGCGCATATCCGATCGCCCACCGGTCAACACCATAGAAACCGCCTTGGAGGCTTGACCTTACAGATTCGCGCCCATCGTTCGCTGCCTTTCCGCCATAATCAATTGCGCTATCACTTCCTTAATACCAGACACAGCATACCAACCGAGATGTTGTCTCGCCTTAGCGGGGTTAGCACACCCTACCGCCACTTCCGTCGGCCGCAGTAAATCCGCACCTATTACCACATGCTCCCGCCATGGCCGACCCACGCTCGCAAAAGCAAGGTCAACAAACTGCTCCAGGGATATCGTGTGGCCAGTTGCAATTACATAATCCTCCGGCCTCCTTTGCTGGAGCATCAAATACATGGACTCCACATATTCCGGCGCCCAGCCCCAGTCCCGCTGAATAGACAAATTACCGAGATGCAACTTCTCATCACTGCCTGCAGCAATACGACAGGCCGCTGCCACGATCTTTTTGGTAACAAAGCGGTCCGGCCGGAGAGGCGACTCGTGATTAAATAAGATTCCGGTACAGGCATAAAGGCCGTAGGCCTCGCGGTAAGCGGTCACGGACCATGTGGCGGCCGCTTTCGCGACCGCATAAGGGCTCTTGGGTCTAAATGGTGTGGTCTCATCGGCACACTCGCCTTGCGTATCCCCAAAGCACTCACTGGATCCGGCATGATAGAACCGTATAGGGCGATGACTCAATCGCACCGCCTCCAGGAGATTCACGGTCCCTATTGCAATCCCCTCCCAGGTCTCTCGTGGCTCTTGAAACGAGAGCCCGACCGAGCTTTGGCCGGCCAGATGATATATCTCATCTGGCTCGACACGATCCAAAATATCTCGGATGCTTTGGGGGTCAACAAGTACCACAGACTCCATCTGAACTTGATCGGCAATCCCCAGGCTGACGAGATTTGTGGTCCGAGCCGTCTGCGCCTGCCGTGACGTACCCCATACCCGGTAGCCTTTCTCAAGGAGCCACTGCGCCAAGTAGGCCCCGTCTTGACCCGTCACCCCACAAATCAAGGCCCTCTTTTCCGTCACAGGCCTACTCGTGTTATAAGAGGGGTAACCGTGACGGCGAATGAGATCATCACACTGTGCGGCCTTAAGATCAGTTCTCGCCATCTCGCGCACCAATTCCTCAAAGGAAATTTTTGGCGCCCACCCGAGCTTGGTGCGGGCGCGGCTCGCGTCCCCCAACAGCGACTCGACCTCAGACGGCCGAAAATACCGCGGATCCACTGTCACAATGACAGCTCCCGGCTTTACGGGGTTCACGACATCCTTTGGCAAGCGATCGGGATCGAGACTTTCAACAATTCCCTTCTCTCCCAAACCTTCGCCTTCCCACCGCAACCGCATTCCCACCTCAGTGGCTGCCGCATCGACAAAAGCGCGTACGGTGTACTGGGTTCCGGAGGCGATCACAAAGTCTTCGGGCTTATCTTGCTGAAGCATCAACCACTGCATCTCAACGTAGTCCTTGGCATGCCCCCAGTCGCGCGCAGCCGACAAATTCCCCAGATACAGGCGTTTCTGTAGACCCAAGACGATGCGAGCTAAGGCGCGCGTAATCTTACGGGTTACAAAGGTCTCACCCCGGACTGGCGATTCGTGGTTAAAGAGGATGCCATTACAGGCATAGAGGCCGTAGGCCTCGCGGTAGTTTACCGTGATCCAATAGGCATAAAGCTTAGCCACGGCATAGGGGCTACGCGGGTAGAAGGGTGTTGTCTCACGCTGCGGAACCTCTTGCACCTTGCCGAAGAGCTCCGAAGTGGACGCTTGGTAATAACGAGTCTTCTTACCCAGACCCAGCATCCGAATAGCCTCCAGGATACGTAAGGCCCCGAGGCCATCCGCGTTGGCGGTGTATTCGGGCTCTTCAAAACTCACAGCGACATGGCTTTGCGCGGCTAGGTTGTAGATCTCATCGGGCTGCACCTGCTGTATGACGCGCTGAAGGCTTGAGGTATCCGTCAGATCGCCGTGATGCAACAAAAATCGGGTATCCGATTCATGAGGATCTTTATACAGATGATCGACGCGCGCCGTGTTAAAGAGAGAGGAACGGCGCTTCAAACCGTGCACCTCATAACCCTTGTCTAACAACAGCTCGGCCAAGTAGGCCCCGTCTTGACCCGTCACACCGGTAATCAACGCCCTTTTCATGAGATCCTTATTTTATCCTATAGTCGCCCTTACGACTGGGCCCTATGCTTGCCGGTTTCTGTCAAAAGTTGCCCTAATTCACGGCTACTCTCAATCCGCCTTGCTTAGGACGCAGCGAAGACATCCAAACTGCCTCTTGAGAGAAAACCGTTTCGTAGGGATTAATGCTGCCACAGAGGTGGTATTTTGTCAGCAGAAAATCCGTCCGCAAGGAAGCCAGTATTTTCTGCCTGTCCATATCCCCCGCTCGTAGGCCCAATACGTATTCTGTCGCACCCACTAACGAGACGACCCTCCCGCCTGCACCAAAACCGTACGCAACTGTTGCCCCGCTTCTTCCCACCGATAGAGCCGCGCCCGCCTAAGACCCCGTTCCCGCAACGTCGCCCGCAAGGCAGTATCCTCAACAATCTTCACCATGGCCGCCGCCAGCGCCTCTACGTCCAGAGGATCGACGTAGAGTCCCGCATCGCCACAAGCCTCGGGTATCGCGCTCGTATTGGCGACCACGGCCACGCAACCACAGGCCATAGCCTCCAATGGCGGGAGCCCAAAACCCTCATAGAGCGAGGGGTAAACGAGAGCTGATGCCAAGCGATAGAGCGCCGGCAGTTCCTCATCTCGCACATGACCTAGAAGTTGCACTTCACCCGCATGCACCATCCGCTGAAGGGTCCCCGCCAGACGGTCCATCTTCCAGCCAATTTGGCCCGCGATCACAAGTCGGTATTCGGCTCTTATGCGCGCCGGTAATTGGGCATAAGCCGCCAGCAAGCGTCCCAAGTTCTTGCGTGGTTCAAGGGTAGCCAGAAACAAAAAAAACGGTCGCGCGTCATTAAGTGACGATAGCGGACCCACGCTTTCCCGAGGATCTCCGTTCGGCGTAAAGATATCCCGAACGCCTGGCGCAATAATGTGAAGTCGATCCTTGACATCCGGGAACTCCCGCATGATCTCGTCAGCGCTAAATCGGGAGAGAGTTAGGACCGCGGCCGCGCGCGCGATACTGCTTCCCAAATGCTTGCGAAAGAGCTGTAGTCGCTCTTCTGGGTGTGTCTCAGGGAAACGAATATGGGACAAGTCGTGGACCGTAATTACAGTCGGTGCGGCCAAAGGGGGAACCAGGAACCCTGGGGCAAAAACGACATCGGGCCGATGAAAGCGACTCAAGGCACGGTAGGCCAAGGCCTTCACGCCATAGATCAAGACCTGGCCCCCCGGAAGACCCGTGCGAACGGCTTCAATCCTGCCCCTGGTACTGACACTCAGGGGCACCGGAAACGCCCGCTGCCAGCGCCAGCCGCACGCAAAAATCAGATCTGTGTCGGGATACTGAGCAAGCTCCCGACAAAGCTCGTGCGTATAACGACCCACGCCAGTCAACGGCCGATACAAGCTGCAGGCATCTACCGCAATCTTACACGTCACCCCGACCCCGTCCATCCGTCAAAATGGCTTACCCACTCACACCGCATGAGTAGTATCTCATGCTTATCGGACAGCTGCGTCTCAAAAGGCTAAAAGCTCCCCCTTAAAGAAGCCCCGCGACCTCTTCCAGTGCTTGAAACGTAAGTTCTGCCGTGCGCCTCCACGAGAAAGTCGCCGCGCGATCACGGCCCTTGGCGCTTAATGCCTCACGTAACCATGGGTCCTTAAGCAATCGCTCCAAACCCATGCGGATCGACCCCTCATCGAGAGGATCCACCAGGTATGCCGCATCCCCTGCCACCTCGGCCGTTGCCCCTACCCCGCTTGTAAGCACCGGCACACCGACACTCATGGCCTCAATCACCGGAAGCCCAAAGCCTTCATAAAGCGATGGATAGGCGAGGAAGGTCGCACCTTGCAAAAGCTCGCGTAGCCTAGCCTCCTCAAAATATCCCAAAAACTGCACCCCATAGGCCTCTTGGGCCTCGCGCGCCCCCAAATCCCCCATCATCCAGCCATCCGGTCCCGCCACATATAAGCGCGTCCGCCCGCGGATCGCGGGCGCAAGGGCGCACCAAGCGCGCAGCAAACGCGGCAAA
The DNA here is from genome assembly GCA_028064935.1 of Gammaproteobacteria bacterium. Next base: position 11,842 of record JAPTWT010000091.1, read on the forward strand.
TTCTTGCGGGGCTCAAGGGTGCCGATCGCCAAGACATAAGGCTGCCGATCCCCATCCGCCGCCAATCGGCCTGCAACCTCGCCACCAAAGGCTCGTGGCCCTAGGAGCGTCACACGAATCTTCCGTGCAATAGCAGGATATAAACGGGCAATATCTGCCTTGGTCGTCTCAGACACCGCAAGCACGACACGGGCCTTCGCGAGCGACCAGCCGATCACGGCGCCAAAATACCAGCGCTTCACCCACTCGTGCACCGCGGGTAGAGTTCGAAATGTCATGTCATGCACGGTCACTACGCACGGGCAACGCGACAGCACGGGTACGACAAATGTCGCCCCCCAATGCACATCACACCGAACACGAGCCGCCGCGAACGGCAAAACCCAATGCTGCCATAGGCTACGTATGCCCCGGCCGTCCGGCGCAAAATGATACTCAAAGCGGCTATCAAGCTTTAGCTGATCGAAATACCGCTGGGTCTTCGGGCTTATGAAGACATGGAAATGGGCTATGATGTGCTTATCCTCATTCCATACCCGTAGGATTTCCAAAAGATAGACCGCCGTGCCGGTCTTAAAACGGCCAAGACCCGTAGCGTCCACCGCGATCGTAAGTGGCATCAGGATGTTATCCTGGCAGGATCGAGCAAAGAACCCCACATACGATCCTGCCGAAAATCATCGTTCCCCTGACACGCTTGTAATCCCATATTGACCATTACCCCTTCCCGATCATTCCTTGGACGCAACCTACCGCGGCGGCACTTACTGGCTCGCCGCTGGCGCACCCCTCATCTGCTTAATCTCTTGCAATCACAGCGCGCAAAACAACGCCGCGTTCATTTCACTTCGTCGCGCGGAATACATACGTCAAGCTAGCAAGCACAGATTGCGTGCATCCTCTGCATGCCGAAAATTATGCCCACCTTTTTTTGTGACCCACACCAACACCTTATCGATATCAAGTATTGACTCGGCAGACCTCAAACGAGTGAACTTAAATGTCCCATACAATCACCCCCCATTTAGAACCGCAATTGAAGGGGCAATTATCGACCATGAGATCCACATGGTGAAATCCGCAAAGTTGTAGGCCTTCTATGCCATCAAGCAAAGACACACATTCTTTCCGGCTCGACCTCGCTCTCCTTTTTCACGGGCTTTTCTACAGCTAACAGGCGCCCATTAGGCTCCGCCCGGGGACTGCTGCTGTTCTCCCTTCGGCTTGAGATCGTGGGGCATTATGGCGGCGCCAAGATCCTGCCAGAATCCCACCTTATCCATATCCGCAGAACCTTCCCTCGACCGGTGCGCTTTTTTTCGCTCTCAAAGGCGCCAATAACTAAGATAAACGGGCGAATAATGTCTATCCATTTGGCGTTGCGCTATTCTACCATACCCGCTTATTTATTGAGATTAGATCAGAGTTTCTGTAGGCCACAGATCATAAGCTTTTGTGTATATCCACCTGCTATACAACTTGCCACGCCACCTGCGGCCAAGGCCCCTTTGTGGCGCTTTCGCTCACCCTTGCAACACGCCCCCTGATCACCCCCTTGTACCGCCTACCCCCTCACCGCGCATGTCGATGACCCTCGCCTTATCACGCCTTGCTGTCAGCCTTCTATTCGCCGGCCACCATCCCGTCACTTGCCGTGTGGCGACCATAGTTATCGTCGATCCGTATGATGTCATCTTCACCAAGGTAGCTGCCGGATTGAACCTCGATAATCTCTAGCGGAATCGTACCGGGATTCGCCAACCTATGAGCCTTTCCAAGCGGGATATATGTAGACTGGTTTTCGCTCAAAAGCATACTTTCACTTCCGCAGGTAATTGCGGCCGTGCCTTTTACCACGATCCAATGTTCCGCGCGGTGATTATGCATCTGCAAAGAAAGACTTGCTCCTGGATTAACTGATATCCGCTTCACTTTAAATCGGTGGCCGTCGTCCAGGGTATCGTACCACCCCCATGGCCTATGTACTTTGCGATGATAAAAATGCTCTTCCCGTTTGCACCGAGTCAGCGCTTGCACGACATGCTTAACATCCTGGCAACGAACCTTGTCTGACACCAGTATGGCATCCGGTGTCTCTATAACCACAAGGTCTTTCATGCCCACTAGGCTTACAAGGCGACTCGTCGCGTACACAAGCGTATTCATGCTATCAATCGATATCACATCGCCATGATGCGCGTTACCATTGTCATCTTTAGGTAAAGACCTCCACACGGCGTCCCATGCCCCGAGATCGCTCCACTGAGCCTCAAGCTGAACCATACGAATATCGATCTCGTTTTCTAAGCACCGTTCTATCACCGCATAGTCAATGGAATCGCTTGGTGTCGCACGAAATTCCGCCTCCGCAGGTCGCACAAAATCTTGGTCCGTGCGCCGCAAATCCCACGACAACCGCAATGGTTGGCTAATGTCCGGCCGCAATCGTTCCAGGCTTGCGAGCCACACTGATGCGCGCAGCACAAATATCCCGGCATTCCAATAATAGTCTCCCGCCTCCACAAACGCTTCTGCGACTGCGATACTTGGCTTCTCGGTAAACTGCCTTACCATCATCGCGGGTCCATCGGACACTTTATGCGCTTGGATGTATCCATAGCCTACTTCCGCGCGCTTTGGCGTTATACCAAGCACAGCAATATGACCGGTTAGCGCCGCTTCAATAGCGCCCCGTATTGCGGTCGCAAACGCCGCCTCGTTTCCTACGGTTTGATCGGCTGGCGTGACTACAAGAACGGGGTCTTGACCCGCCTCTGTCGCTGCAAGCGCAGCCAGGGTTAACGCTGGAGCGGTATTGCGAGCTATAGGCTCGAGGATTATCGCTTCGGGACGAATCTTGATTTCACGCAGCTGTTCGAGCGCTAGGAATCGGTGCTCCTCGCTGGTCACAATAAGCGGCTGCTCCGCCACGATGTCCCCAGCGCCAAGCCCCGCAACGCGCTTAACTGCCAACTGGAACAAGCTTTCATTGCCCGTCAAGCATAGAAACTGCTTCGGAAATCCCTCCCTGGACAACGGCCACAGCCGGGTACCAGAGCCCCCACAGAGAATAACCGGCCGAATCGCATTCATAACGACAAATCCCTCAAAAATGTTCCTGGTTCCACTAGCGATCTCGCCTGAAAAAAGAAAAGCGCTTAAGGTACGAATTGCCCCGCAATACAATTCCCTAGACGGCTCGCAACGATTTTCGTGTCCTGCGACCACGCCCTCCAAGCGGCCCCCTTAGGGCTCGCTGAGAACGCAAACTATTCCTAGTAGCCACGAGGCCATCGAAACTACTGGGAGGCACAACCAGGACAGTTCTCCCATACTGGTTCACATGTGACACGCTCGCAACCAATCAAAAATGGCTCGCACATGATAATCCTACGCTGCGCCCCAGGAGCAGCAAAGCCAAGAGGCGTAATCCGCGGGAGACGTAGGCTCTTGCGGCCCGCAATGGGCGCACGGCTCGACTGTGGGACCGCAGCCCCAGCACACTTCATGGCCTCGCTGTGGGATCATAGACCCTGCGGCCCACAATGTAGGTTGCGCCGAGACCGGCCATGCGGCCGGCCATGTCGAGGGCACAAGGGCGACTTGGATCCGGGTCGCGCTTACCAAAAACCGGCGCACACTTATCCTTTGGCATCTATTACCCTGCGACATCCGCTACACTATCGTCGGAGCGCGCAGCCGTCTGTAGTACCGACCGGTACACATCCAAAGTCCCCGCCACCATGCTCTCCACGGAAAACTCCGCCCGCGCTCGCCGACGCCCTTGTTCCCCAAGGCGCACTCGGAGCCCGGGGTCGTTCAGTAGGCGATTAAGGACCTCGGCCAAGGCCTCAGGGTCACGCGGCGGCACGACGAGGCCTGTTTCCCCATGGCGATTGACATACGTGACCCCGTTATACAGCTCACAGCACACGACAGGTTTGCCGCAGGCCATGGCCTCGAGCTGCACAAGTCCAAAGGCCTCGGCGGGCGCTACCGAGGGCATACAGAAGACATCACAAGCATGGTAGTAGAAAGGGAGCTCGGCGTCAGAAATGCGCCCGACGAAGCGAACCCGTGCCTCAAGCCCTAAAGATACACTCATTGCCCTAAGATCCGACGTGAGTGGCCCATCCCCACCGATCACCAAGATACTCTGCGGCACATGGATCATCGCCCGAATGAGGTACTCGAGACCCTTGTAATAAACGTGTCGACCGACAGTGAAGATTAAGGGCACGAGACCACCCCCCAGACTTGCCCTGAGATCCGCTATCTTCTGATGTTGCTGTGCGGCCTTATCAAACATCCCATACTCAATACCGAATGGCACGACGTGGCAACGCTCCGGCCTTCGACACGCCCCAAGTTGGGACGATGATGAGATATGGGCTGGTGTTGGGACAATGATCGCGTCTACCCGATTGAGGAGGGCCCCCAAAAAGGGCTTGTAGAGTTTCAAGAGCTGCTTTTGGCGCACGATATCGCTGTGCCACGTAATCACCCGTTTTACGGACTTTGGCAAAAATGCCGCTGCGAGATGCGCCATAGGGTCAGGGAGGTGTAGGTGAACGAGATCATAACCGCGCTCCCTATGCAAGGCGCGGGCAAGCCCCGGCATTGCCGGACAGAGGGCCGTGCCCGCCACTTTCCCGAGAGAAGGCGTTTTGTAGACCGTATAGCTCTCCGTTGCGATCACGGTATGTGCCCAATGATCGTGCGCCACCAGATTATCGGCTTCACAGTGCGCTTTAAGGCCGCGCAACAACGCATCCACATGCCGCTCTAGGCCACCGAATTGATCATTGTAAAAGCGACCAAAATGTAAGGCACGCAAATCCCCTTCTCCTTGCCTGTCGCCCCGGCTATCCCGCCGGGGATATCAAAGGTCCCGTGAAACTGCCCACACCCACCACCAAAATCTCGCGGCCTGGCCCCAGCCATCCAACCGTTGGCCAGACTGTCTGCCTCGTCCATACAACTTATTCGCCTCTAACCGGCGCTAGCGTAGAGTGGTGCCCGACACCGCCTTCCCGCACACCCCAATCCGATTCCAGCATCAGCCGCCTCATATTCTTCCCATAACCTCGTGACGGCGGCTTAAGCCCTCAGCCACAACGGCCTATGAATGAAGGGGCCGTTTTATGGCGAAAGACCGCGCAAACGGTCGACCTTCGCCCTTCTCTCCACTCTTACATGACATCACAAACGTATCCCTATACCGCACACCCGGTCAAAGCCTCCCAGGATCGCCGCGACAAGAATACACACCACCCATGGTCAACCGAAAACCGTACGATCGTCCAAAACCAATGGCGCAGCCAATTCACCTGCCCATCCATATAACCTACTCGGGCAAAGCGATCGAGGCTCATAATAACCCTGCCACGTTCGCGGACGTCGCTCGGCACAGCATCCGATGCAATACGTCTCATGCCCCGCTCGGTCACATCGAGTGGTTATTAGGGTCACCTCTCTACGGCGCTACCATCCTTCGCTGCGAGACCGCAGCACCTGCTGTGAGCCAGCACGCCCACTTGACCCAAGGCCACGCACGTCATAGATACCAGTGTAGAATACCAGGGTATTCTACACTGGCTCACGCTGCGGCCACGATATTCCGGGGCACTTGCCGTCGTGCCCAGGCGCCAACTCGTCGTGCAGCGAATGGGGGCAAGGTGAACCAACCTCGAAACGCCATCCCCTTTATGAACCCATACCCCGCCATAAGGCTGTTAAGACGCTTTTAATTCGTGCCAGGTTACACCTATCGGAATGTAGCAACCCCCTTGCCCCCGGGGAGCCACGCAAAGGACGATCGCGCGGGCTCGCGGACGTTCGAAATCACCCGATTCCAAGGGCCACGCATTTTTATGTTG
>JAPTWT010000005.1 GCA_028064935.1 Gammaproteobacteria bacterium
ATCCACGGCGCCTTTCCGCCTGGCGTTGAGGTTCATTCAATGGGTCTGGCCGAAACTATACGGGCAACGGCAAAATTTCTGGATGGCGGAACAGCAGAATAGAGGCGAGACAAATAAAGCTGGAACCGACGAAATGATCCGCTGTTCGCAGTGTTGCGAGAATGCAACGCCATTGACTCATTCTTGGCACAAAGCTGCGTAGACGACTATTTTTACGGCTTTGGCCGGATTCCTGCATTGCTTGAGGACAAGGCAAGCCGACTAAAGGCAATAAAACTTAGGCGAAGGGCGTATTTTCCGGTCACATGGTCATAAGGCGCTGATCAATATGGAGGCTATATGACCAAAAAATATGCGTATCGATCTAAAGCATGGCTTTCCGCTGCTTTTTGCGTCGGAGCCGCGTTAAGCACCGGATCGGCCGCGTTCGCCATCAATGGACCGAGCGGCATCAAGTTCGATGGTGGGCCGCTTGGATCTCTTGTTCTGTCTGGTGGAGCCACCGGATATGCGTATGCACTCTCAGGAACTGGGAATGCCGTGAGTTCGGGTCTGCTCGGCACTGACAAATCGACAGGAGTGGAATTTCTCAATGGGTTGATCCAGATCCAGAAGCCTTCGGGTCTGGTGCAATTTACGATCGAGCTCGGTTCAACGACGTCAATGACGTTGGGCGTCAAGCCTACCCCCAGCTCGGTTCAGGATTTTCCGACAGGCCCGCTGTTCGCCGGCTACATCACCCTTGCGCCGACAAGCAATTTCACGATCTCTGCAGGCCAGCTCCCGTCACTGGAAGGTTGGGAATCGGCCATCGACTGGAATAACGCCAATGTTATGAACACGGAGATCTTTTATGTAGAGAATTCACAAAGCCGTGGCGTCGCTGCAACCTATAGCCATGGACCGCTTTCTGCGAGCGTAACATTTGGCGACGGTTTCGATACCGGCGTCTGGAATTTCTTGCAGGGTCTTGTCACCTATAGCCCCGACAGCGATAACAGCATATCGCTGTTTGGTGCCGGAAATCTCAGCAAAACGGGACTGAACGCCGTTACGTACGGCCAAACAAGCGTCGGCACCTACGGCGCAAACTATATCAATTCGACGATGGTCGGGGGATATTACAGCTTTACCAAAGGCAACCTGAATCTCGTACCGGAAGTGCAGTACGTCTATGCCAAGCCGAGCACGACGCTGGGACTCGCCAAGTTCTCCAGTAACTTTGGCGCTGCGCTCTTCGCCGACTACAGCTTTGGCAAGACGCCGTATTCGCTTGGCGCCTGGGTCGAATATTTCAACAGTACCGGCCCGGATCTTTGGTTCCTCAATCCGGGCGCAAAGGGCGTTGGGCTATCCGTCGCCCCAACCTGGCAGAAGAATTATCTTTTTCTTCGTGGCGACATAGGTCTCCTGCATCTGACCGATCTCGGTGTTCCAGGTTCTGCTGGCTATGGTGCGGGCGGTACAAGTCGCAATCAGGCGACTGCATTGCTCGAAGCAGGCATCCTTTTCTAACGGGCGCTTGCCTCCCGGCGACGCCGATCAATAGGTGATCGGTGTCGCCATTGGCGCGCGACCTGACTGCAAGGCGCTATGCATGAAGCGTGACCAGGACTCGTGCATAGCACCGTGTTTGTCTTACCCGCTTTACCATCCTCTCTAATCACAAACAGCTGAAGTAATAATTCAGGCCAAGAGGAGACTGGCACATAGATCCTCGATGCACAGGAATTTGAGGTCAAGAACCAATGCACTTTCTGCATGGGCGCAGGAAAAACTTCAATGCCTCTGAAACGAACAGAACCATTTTCCATTGCACAGGCCACGCCGTATAACCGACATTGCCAATCGCGTCTGCTCTTCATACCGGGCGTGTTAGGAAATTTGTACAGCCGTGATTACGGACGCTTATTACTCGGAAGCGGACGAAGGAGTCGTGCTGCAAAGTCTGGCGGCGTAGGTGCGGAGTCGGCGAAAACAAGATTCGCATAAAGACGTTTAGGAACCGGCATACAATATTGGGTGTCAACACCCGGCATGGATAAGCGATCGTTCAGTTCCCGTGAAGCGTGTATGGTGAAGCGCTATTATTTTGCCTCGTGACTTGGAACAATTTCAAAGACCATGTTTTATCGCCCGCGCAGTTTCACCTGAAGCTCGAACATCTGGGGCGTCTTAGGCATTTTAGACAGGAATTCCGGAAATCGTGTTGCGCGGACGGTAGCGAGAGCGACTTTATCAATCGGCGGCACTCCTGAAGAACGTACAACTGACACGCTCAGAACTGTGCCATTGGGGGCAACTCTGATGGCGACCGTAGCGGTCCCTCTGAGATGCATCATTTTCACCTCGCGAGGCACCCGCAGGTTAGTTTGGACGGCCTCACGCAGGAGTGCGGCATAACGTTCGGTAGCACTTTCGATCTCGGCTGCCGATATCGCAGGCTGTGGCGGTGGTGCCGGCACGGGAGGCACTATATGCGGCACTGGCCTGACGGGAGCAGGGCGCGGCACCGGCTTGGGGCGAGGATGGGGGATTGGCCTGGGTACCGGAGGAGGCGGCTTTAGCGGCGCTACCGGCTTTGGTGGCGGAGGCAAAGGCTTCGGCAACGGCTTGGGTTTCGGCATCGGTTTTGGGGGTGGCAATGGCTTCGGCTTTACCGGCGGCTCGAGCATCTGAATCTTGATGATCTGCGGACGGTGGTTGGCAACAGGTCCGGCGAGAGTGCTAATCCGGATGACGATCGCGGCGACAAGAATTTCCAGAAGGAGTGCAGCCGCAATGGCGCGACCAAAATGGTCGCGTTCATGCATACCCGGCATTTGAGTGCCGGTTGTTGTGGCTGGTCGCGACATCATTTCTCCGTAGGCTGGGCTGCGATTCCGACGTTAGTGACGCCTGCTTTATGGGCGGCGTCCATGACGGTGATGAAGTTTTGGAAGGCTGTATGTTTGGAGGCGGCGATGGTGACCTGGGTATGGTGTGGGTTGCCGTCGTTTTTGAGGGTTGTGGTAAGTTGGCTGGGGGTGAGGGTTTGGTTTTTGATTTGGATGGTACCGTTGGTGAGGATGTTGACGGTGAATTTGGGGTGTTTGAGGTGTTGGGTTTGACTTGAGGTTGGCAGGTGCATGGAGAGGCCTGAGTCGGGGATCATCTGGAGGGTGACGATGATGAAGAAGACGAGGAGGAAGAGCATGACGTCGATCATGGGGATGATTTCGACGCGTGCTTTTTTGTTTTCGAAGTAGCGGAGTTTCATGAGGGGTGGGTTATTCGGCGGAGACGAGGTGTGAGGTGGTGGTTTTCTGGCGCATCAGGGGGATGACGGGGGCGCCGTCGGTTCGGTTGAGCACCATGGTTTTCAGGGTTTCGAGCTGGTGGAGGATGAGGCGGACCTGGTTTGAGAGCAGGTTGAAGGTGGCGAGGCCGAGCATGGCGATGAGGATGCCGAGTGCGGTGGCGACGAGGGCGTCGGCGACACCGCCGGTGACTTCGGCGGGGGCGTGTCCGGGTTTGGCGAGGACGGAGAAGGCGTGGAACATGCCGATGATGGTTCCGAACAGGCCCATGAGGGGGGCGAGGGTGATGACGGTATCGAGGATCCAGAGGCGCCGGTCGAGGCGCGGGGCGATGACCATGATGGCCTCGTCCATACGGTTGCCGAGGGCATCGGAACTGGCGGCGCCGGCGTGCTGCAGGGCGGTATCGAGCAGCACGGCTTCCGGCTGCCGGCCGGCGAGGTTACGGAGTTCCTCGAGATCACCGGCGGTAACCCTGCCCATGCTGGCCATGCGGTGCACGAGGGCATTGCCCCGCAGGATGGCCCGGCGGAGATACCACAGCCGATCCAGTGTCACGGCGGTTGCGACCA
>JAPTWT010000070.1 GCA_028064935.1 Gammaproteobacteria bacterium
CGCCCTCCTGCAGACCGCCATCGACAATTATCGTCACGCACAAAGGCTCCTTCGGGAATGGGAGACGGAAACGGAATACCTCATCGACGCTGAAGCACCCCGGAAACCCTGACGTCACGAGACCGGAGGGAAATTGCGATGATATTCGTTCGTCGACCTGCGGAATGTAAGTCGTGTTTTTCGGGCGTCTCGCCGAAATCGCGGCCGAGTACCTGCATAAAGGCTCCTTAGTCCTCGTAGTCGGTCGTATTCAGACCCGTAAGTGGGAGGACAAAGAGGGGCGCGAGCGGTACACGACCGAGATTGTGGTACAGGACATGAAGATGTTGTCCAGCAAATCGGAGTCGAGCAACGCAGCCTCTTCGTCCAACGACGATGGCTACGGAGCGCCGCCCGCCCAGTCACGCCCGCAGCAGCAACCGCGGCGCGCGGCCGGAGGTGGTGGAACCACGGCGCCAGCAGCCGATGACTTTGACCATGATATCCGTTTTAGGGAACCCAGGCTCAAGCCGCCACCACTATCCACGGTAATTTGGCCCGCGTTATTGAAGCTCGTCAAGCCCACAATCGCTCCGTAAACGCCCGGCCCTAACGATGAGGACCCATTTATAGTCAGGTTACCCATGTTGGTCACATTGTTCACAAAAATGCTGCCAGAAAACGCCGCTGCGGTTTGCTCGAAAATGTTTGTGCCAGTGAAATTGAGCGTCCCGGCCCGTATGCCGGTGCCGTTGTAAAGTGCGACGTTGTTCAAGGACAGCGTCCCGTTCATAAATGGGGCATAGTCGTCCGGGCCACCCGTGATGGCTGTCGTGGCAATAGAGACCCACGGCGAGTAGGCGGCCGTGGTAACTGTGATATCGCTGAGTGCGGCGTTGTTCACCACCCCGCCATCTTCCGAAATGAGCGTCCCCAGGCCGTTGACCGTCACGCTCGAGGCGGGCCCGAAAAAAGCCCCGATGTCGTCGGTGTAGCTGTTAATGTTGAATGTCGATGCTCCAGACAAAATCAGGGGTGACGTTCCTGCGGGATAGGCCACGTTCTGCGTATAGGTGGCACCTTTAGCGATTGGCGAACACAGCGCCGCCAGCACAGCAGTGGCCACAATCGTTCTTTTCGCGACGGGATATTAAAAATGGCATGAAACCCTCTTTGTTTTAAGTGTATGCTGAAAAGAATAGTGCCTAAAGCAGTCGTTTTGCGCGTGAATATTTTTTATTGCTAAAAACGGCAAAGTATTATACAGTGGAAGGTGCGACTAGATATATTAATGTATATCAAATAAACGGTACGTTCATGGGCGACCACAGAGCTTTTATGTATAGACGTTTATAGTAATACTATACACTAGTATATGCCACTAGTATGGGTTATCCGAATGCCAAATGTAGTCTGAGAGGTGGGGAGACCATCGTATCCGATATTGATACGGCGCAAAGTTTGTGTCTGCGCGCGGATGTAAAAAGGGGTGCCAGGGGCGCTTGTACTACAGGTCTTGACATGTTCTCGAAAAATTGTCCGCGCGTCCTGCCCGAGTGGCCAAAACGTCCAACTGTCATGGGTCGTGGTACACCAAAGAGGCAATAGAATGACACGAGCCGAAGGGCATCGCGAGTCAGACTGTACAAAGACTCGGGGACGCGGTGGCAGGGGGTTGCGAAAGACAGTCGTCGATGCCGAGCGACTTTTGCTGTTTCAGGTTTTACGCGATGTTCTAACGGAACCCGGGGGGCAGGGGTCGACAAAGGACGATGCCTTGCTGCGGCGTATTTGTCTGCTATTGGCGGAAAAGAGTTCGTTTATTGTCTGGGCGTGCTATATCGTGCCAGACGAGAAGACCCCTGTGTTGGTGCCCGAATTTTTCGCTGGTCGGAACCCAAAGGCCGTGCGTGTTCCGGCAAATGGGGCCGACCCGCTGTGGGCGGTTCTGCGCGATAAGCGGCCGCGGGTAGTGATGCCGGACGACCCGGACACTCCCGCATGGCTTCGCGGGCTGCGCGGGGAGGTAGCGGAGGTGGCCCTATTCCCCTTTGGCACGACTTTGCTACAAGGGGTCGGCCTTGTGGGCGTGTCGCATCACGGCTATTTCGCACGGCTCGGCCTGGATTACTTCGCGACCTTTGCAAACCTTGGCAATCTGGCGCTGTGCCTGCGCTCGCAGGCCCTCCACGACCCCTTGACCGGGCTGCCCAACAGGGCGCTGTTCGTGGACCGATTGCGGCACGCCTGTGGTTATGCGCGGCGCCGACAACGGCTCATGGGTGTCGCGCTGGTGGACCTGGATGGCTTCAAGCAGATTAATGACCGATACGGTCACGCCGCTGGCGATAGGCTCTTGCAGGAAGCAAGTCAGGCCATGCACAAGGTGCTGCGGCCCGCGGATACACTGGCGCGTATCGGTGGTGATGAATTCGCGGTGCTGTTTGTGGATATGCGTTGTCTGGATGACATCGAAGTGCTCTGTGCGCGCATGCTCGCAGCTATCTCCTCGGTGCGTTTGCCTGTCCGGGTAGCGGAAGGGGCTGCCGTCTCGGCGAGCCTTGGTCTGACCGTGGTGCCCCTGGATGAGGGCGATACGAAGGTCTTGTTGCTTCATGCGGACTTGGCGCTCTACGCGGCCAAGGCCGCGGGTCGGGGGCTCTATCGTATACATAGTCTCGACCTTAGCATCGCGCGGGACGCGAGTTGGCGCGCCCGGGAGATGGTCAAGCGCGCCCTGACGCAAGATGGGCTACGCGTATACTATCAGCCTATGGTGGCAATCACCGGCGAGGTCGTGGGGTTCGAGGCCCTGCTGCGTCTCGTAGCCGAGAGTGGGGAGGTCGTGGAGGCCGGGGCCTTGTTGACCGCGCTGGATGCCGTGGATCTGGCACGTCCCGTAGGCTGCTTTGTCCTCGAGGCGGCCGCGCGTCAATGGGATGATTGGAGGCGTATCGGATTGGCCCTGGCGTCCTGCCAGATGTCCGTCAATATCAGCGCCACCCATCTGCTCAGTCCCGAGTTCCTGGGGGATGTCCGGGCGCTGTTGGCGGCGCATCCAAACCTCGATGCCCGTGTCTTGGAGCTGGAAGTAACGGAGTCGGCCTCCTTGCGAGACCTGTGCGCGGTTCAAGGGACGCTCCGCGCATGCCGGGAACTGGGGGTCCGGACTGCCCTGGATGATTTCGGGACCGGCTACGCATCGTTGGCCTATCTGCAAAAGTTACCCGTCGATACCCTCAAAATCGACCAGAGCTTTGTGCGCGAACTGGCGCGTGACCCCAAAGATTCCGCTATTGTCGCGGGGGTTGCGTATATGGCCCGCTTGCTGGGATTGCGTGTCACGGCCGAAGGCGTGGAGACCCCGGCGCACATCCGGACGCTCGCGGCACTGGGTTGCACGTGCCTGCAGGGTTACGCCATTGCCCCTGCCATGCCAGGTACGGAGGTGCCGAGCTGGCTGGCGGCCCGCGGAGCACTGCCTGGCATTGCAGTTAGAGCGACGGGCACTGCAACCGCCGTTTTACGCACGAAATGAGCCCCTTGGCACGCGCGAAAAGCGTGTTGCGACCGCCGACCGCTTTCAGCGGCTCCCCGAGGAGGAGGCCGACCAGTTCCGCAAGGACCTGGGCACCTTTCTCCGGATGTACGACTTCCTCTCGCAAATCATCCCCTACAACGACTCGGACCTGGAGAAGCGCTACGCCTTCGGCAAGAACCTGATGCCGCGCATCAACGCCCCGCATGCCACGAGCCTCGTCGAGCTCGATAGCGATGTGCGCTTGACCCATTAGTAGAGTCGAAGGCTGGCGCGGTAGTCTAGACCCCGTGGATAACGGCGATTATGGAAAGC
>JAPTWT010000235.1 GCA_028064935.1 Gammaproteobacteria bacterium
CGACCGCCATCTTGCGCCGAACGGAAAACCGTTTCGCCCCATTTGGGGTCATCGTGGATTCTGTACCAAATCCTACGCTAAGGATTGGCGAGTGAACGTCTTACAGACGTGCGTCCGATCTTAAGCTGCTTAGCGATGGCCGATTTGCTCAAGCCATTTTGGGCGAGTTCACGGATTTGCGTTGCTTTTCCGGCGATTTTTGCCGGACGGCCATGCGGACGGCCATCCTTGCGAGCTTGAGCAATCCCCGCCTTGACCCGATCACGCAGGATGTCGCGCTCAAACTCCGCGAATACGGCCAACATGCCGGCGAAAGCCCGGCCGGCGGGCGTTGTCAGATCGAGCGCCTCGCTCAGGGACACGAAGCCCACGTTCAGCGCGGTCACCTCTTGTAGAGTGGAGACGAGATCGACAAGTGAGCGGCCCCAGCGATCGAGCCGCCAAACGACGATGACGTCGATTTCTCTTCGACGGGCAGCGCGCAACAATTCCTCGCGACGCGGGCGGGTCTTGGCCCCGGAGCCGACTTCTTCGATCGTCGACGCGATGCTCCACCCTCTGCGTTCGGCGTAAGCGCGCATGGTTTCGAGCTGCATGGGCAGCGTCTGTTGGTCATGCGTCGACACTCTGGCGTAGAGGGCGACTCGCTCGGCTTCGACCCTGGCCAAAAACCCCTCCGAATTGGAGCCGTGCAGACCCCTGCATTTGCTGAGATCGATGTGCGCTATTGCGCTATGGCCAGAAACTATAGTTTATGGCCATATCCGTAAAGCGAAAACGCGCCATGCCTCGTCGCCACATTTTGTCGTTGCAGTCGCGCGCCGCGCTTTTTGACCCACCGACAGAGCCCGCAGCGATAGTAAGGCACTACACTTTCTCGCCTGAGGACATCGGGCTGATCCGCCGCCGGAGGCGCGCCGTCAATCGGCTCGGGTTCGCCGTAAATCTCGCCTATCTCAAGTTTCCCGGCCGCGTACTGCGATCTGACGAGACGCCGCCGGCCGAAATGCTCGCCTACATCGCCACTCAGACCGAAAGCGAAGTGATCGAGTTCGAAAGCTACGCAAAGCGCGAAGAAACCCGGTGGGAACACCTTGGCGAACTCGAAGCCTACCTCAATGTTCGCCCATTTCGGCGCGACGACAAACGCGCCGTTGCGCAAATTGCGATCGAGTACGCGACAGGCTCGGATCGCGGCGACGTCATTGTCGCGCCGATGGTGGAATACCTGCGTGAGCGGCGCATCCTGCTTCCTGCCGCCGTCACTTTGGAGAAGGTCGCTCTCGCGGCGCGCGCGCTGGCTCGTAAGCGCGCCTATAAGAACCTTGGCGAAGGTCTCTCGCCGGAATCTATCGCGGGATTGGAATCTCTTCTCGTCGTCGCCAGAGGTGAAGAGCGCACGTCGTTCGCCTGGCTGCGGGACTGGCCCGAAGCGCCGCGCCAGAAAAACCTTCTCGCTGTCGTCGAGCGGCTTGAAGCCGTGCGCAAACTCGGTGTCGGACCAGATCGGGAGAAGCGCATTCATCGCGCCCGCTACGCAACGATCGCCAAGGAAATCTCCATTTTCGTTCCCCGCGACATCACGCGCTTCGACGCTCCGCGCCGTTTGGCGACGCTGATCGTTTTTGCCCGTGAGATGGAGGCCGCTCTCACCGACGCCGCACTCGCCATGTTCGACAAGATGCTTGGTGCAGTCTTCCGTCGCGCCGACCGCGCTCACAAGGACAAACTGATCGACCGCGCCAAGTCGCTCGACGCCTCCGCACGCGCCCTGCTCGGCATGGCCAAGGCCATGCTTGAAGCCAAGGCGAAGAACCAAGACCAGGTCGCGGCCGTCGAGCGGGCTCTCGGCTGGGAACGCCTGAAGGCGCTCGTCGCCGCGACGGAAACGGTCGTCATCGACGCCAGGCCCGACAACCTCGGCGAAGTTGTCGAGCGCTATGTGAGCATCCGACGCATGTCGCCGGTTGTACTCGGCGCGTTCGCCTTCCGGTCATGGAAGGAGAACGATCCGCTACTCGCCGCGCTCGATGTCGTGCGTGAACTCCACGCCAGCGGCGCGAATAAGCTTCCGCCACGAACCCCGACAGGTTTTCTGCGGCCAGCATGGCGTAAGGTCGTCAAGGCCGAGGCTGGGCTCAATCGCCGCGCCTACGAAGTCGCGGCCATGATGAGTTTGCGCGACCGATTGCGATCCGGCGACGTTTGGGTCGAAGGTAGCCGTGCTTTTCGCGCTTTCGACGATTTCCTGCTCCCGCGTGACGCTTTCAAAAATCGGCGCTCAGCCGGCGAATTGGATCTCGCCGTTCCCGATAGTTTCGAGGCCTGGCGCGATACGAAAACAAGACTTCTGGAAATGCGCCTCGGCGAGATCGACGCGCTCGCCGCCGCCGGCGAATTGCCCGAAGCCTCGCTCACGCAAGAGGGGCTGTCTATCAGCGCAATTCGCGGCTCGGAGAACGAGGCCGCCGACGCGCTCGTGCGCCGTCTCTACGCCATGTTGCCACGCCTGCGCGTCACGGAATTATTCGCGGAAGTTCATGGCTGGACGGGATTCGCCGACCGCTTCGCCCATTTGCGCACTGGCGTGCCGCCGGACGACGCGCGTGCGTTGATGACCGCCGTGCTCGCCGACGCCACCAATCTCGGCCTGACGCGCATGGCGCGCAGCGTCGGAGCTTTCAGCCATTCCCGGCTGTTATGGGTCGCCGAATGGCATGTGCGCGAGGAAACTTATCAGGCCGCGCTCGCCTGCATTTCCGACGCCATCCATGCGCAGCCGCTCACGAGACTCTGGGGCGACGGCGACACGTCGTCGTCGGATGGCCAATTCTTCCGCGCCGGCGGCCACGGCCAGGCGCGCGCAGACTACAACGCCAAATACGGCTCCGATCCGGGCGTGAAATTCTACACCCATGTTTCGGATCGCTACGCGCCGTTCCATTCCAAGGTCATCGCCGCGAACGCGAGTGAGGCGGCGCATGTCCTCGACGGCCTCATGCACCACGAAAGCTCCCTCGACATTCGCGAGCATTATACCGACACCGCCGGCGCCATCGATCACGTGTTCGGCTTCTGCCAATTGCTGGGGTTTCGCTTCGCGCCACGCATTCGCGACCTTGCTGACCGAAGACTCTACATCGTCGGCGCGCGCTCGACCCACAAGTCGCTCGAACCTCTGGTCGGCGGCACGGTCGACCTGCGCGTCATCGCCGAAAACTGGGACGAAATCCTGCGCTTAGCGGCGTCGATCAAGGCCGGAACCGTCGCGCCCTCGGCGATCCTGCGCCGTCTCGCCGCCTATCCGCGACAGAACACGCTCGCCAAGGCGCTCAAGGAAATCGGCCGCATGGAACGCACCTTGTTCACGCTCGACTGGATCGGCGACCCCGTTTTACGCCGGCGAGCGAACGCCGGCCTCAACAAGGGCGAGGCACACCATGCCCTCAAGCGGGCGGTCTTCTTCCACCGCCTCGGCGAAATCCGCGACCGCACCTTCGAAAATCAGGGCTATCGCGCATCCGGCCTCAACCTCGCCGTCGCCGCAATCATCCTCTGGAACACGGTTTATCTCGGCCGCGCCGTCGACGAATTGCGCGCGCGCGGCGAAATTATCGCGGATGATCTTCTCACGCATGTCGCGCCGCTCGGCTGGGAACACGTCGCTTTCAATGGCGACTACGTCTGGCCCACAGAGCCCCTCCCCAACGCATTTCGGCCGCTACGATACCCTCGGGCCGAGTTCCTCGACGCGGCTTAGCGTAGGATTTGGAACAGAATCCACGATGACCCCATCTGCGTCGGTCAC
>JAPTWT010000055.1 GCA_028064935.1 Gammaproteobacteria bacterium
CCTCCAGGATGCACTCGTGCTGGAAGAAGTTGAGGTGCCGGTAGCGCTTCACCCCGGTGTCATGCACGGGATGTTCTCCGGCCGCTTCGGGATGTCCAAATCGGCTGCCGGCCACAAAGTCCACGGTAATCGTCAACGTCCGGGTCCGCGCATCAAAGGCCACATCGCGCACAAACCAGGGAGGCTCAATCCCCAAGGCCGCCTCGAACAGCTTCGCTTCCGCCATAACCACCACTCCTCATCAGGCTCTTTGGCGGTATTCTATCCATGGTCGGTGCCCACTCGGAATTTAACAGAGGCAACATTTAAGGGCCCGCTTTTCCCTTGCTGATGCTTCCGCTTTGGGGCACATTGCCGACGCACAGGGCGATTAGTGTCAATGTCCACAATGGCCGAACTCCGGTAGTTCGTGGTGCCATAACCGAACGTCAACTTCTCAGTTTATGTTACACGTTTCAAAGTTGAACCGAGATTTCCCATTAGGCCCCATTCCTAATGGAAGCCATTAGGGTAAGTGGTTGAGTTCATTAGTGTTCAGGGGTAGATTTGAACGGCAAGTCGATGCACTTTTTCTGTACGGAGGTGTTATGGGATTTGAACTCCGATTTACGGATAAAGAAATCACGGCATGGGGCGGTATGGGCCTCATGAAACGGATGCTGGATCACCTCCATTTTGATCAGGCGTTGCAGGTAAGTGGCCTCCCCCAGCCCGGCAGCAATCGCGGCTATCGTCCCGAGCAATTGATCACCCAATTTATGCTGTCGGTGTGGTGTGGCGCCAATCGTTTTGAGCATGGCGAAGTCACCCGTCATGATCCCGTACTAGGGCGTCTCTTTGGCTTTTCCCGCATGGCGAACTTCAAGGCGGTGATGCGGCTCTTTCGGAAGTTCACACAGGCTACTAATGAACATGTGTTTGGCCATCTGTATCGGTGGTTCTTTACCCAAATAGCCGTGGATGGGTTGACGCTGGATTTGGACTCTACGGTCATGACGCGCTACGGAACCCAGGAGGGCGCGGTTCGTGGTTACAACCCCACCAAACCCGGACGGCCATCGCACCATCCGTTGATGGCCTTTGTGGCCGACACCCGCATGATTGCCAACTGCTGGCTACGCCCCGGTAACACCCAGAGTGCGCACAACGTGCGCGGCTTCCTCGACAGCACGCTCGATCGATTGGGGGATAAACAGGTCGCTCTGCTCCGAGCCGATAGCGGTTTTAGCGATCAGGCCTTTTTGCAGGATTTGGAGCATAAAAAGCTCCACCACGTCATTGCGCTGCGCTTGAATCAACCGCTTCAGCGGGCCTTGGTCGAATCCTCTGGCTGGTGGATGCTAGACGATGGTATTGATCTGGTGAGTATTACCTATCAAGCCCCGAGCTGGTCTCGCCCACGACGAGTAGTGGGTATCCGACAACACATCGACAAGCGCGTAAACCCCAAGGGCAAGACCCTCTCACTCTGGGCCTCGGATCCCCAATGGGGCCGTTATCGATTTGCCGCCTTGGTGACGGATTTGACGCTTCCGGCCGCTGAGATCTGGCGACTCTATCGGGGCCGTGCCGACTGTGAGAATCGCATCAAGGAATTGAAGTATGATTTTGCCGCAGACAGCATCTGTCTCCAGGACTTCTGGGCCACCGAAGCATCATTAAACGTCGCCCTCTTGGCCTATAACTTCATGAGTCTCTTTCGCCAAGCGGCGCTGCGTGCGAGCGTCTTAGAAGACGGCAGCCAAAATATCCAGCACACCCTGCAGACCTTACGCTTTAAGCTCTTTGCCAAGGCCGGCTACACCACCACCGAAGGGCGTAAGGACATCCTCAAATTGAGCCTTGCCATGCATAAGCGTGAGTGGATGGAGGGCCTCTGGGATCGTTCGAAGACCTTCTCCTTGCCCGCCCACTTTGCGCCGGTATTTTCCTCTGCGTAAGGCTCTAATGGAAAATCTCGGTTGAACGGGAATGTCCGCTTTCGCTGCGACCCGGTCATTCGCATTCGCAGGTCGGGGATGATTAACCCCAGGCACAGATGGCTTCCGGCGAGCTATTGGACCTTACGGCCTATACGGCCAGGGCCAAGACGGCCCCGTGATATAGCAGAATGGCAGGCCTGCTGCGACATTCCCCCGACATCTTCCGGGGATGCCATACAGGATTGGCGGCGCTATCCTGCCACCACATAAGCAAACCCTTCTTCGACTTCTACCGCGATATGCGCACTGGCAATATCTTCGTCTGGGCGGGCCACGACGGCCGGCATGTCCGGCTGTGCTTCCTGGATGCGCAACCTGGTGATCCAGGCGGGGTACTCGAGTACGACGCCGGGACATTTCTCGGGTTAATCCGTCGCGGCGTACTGGAGGTGATCGCTTGCGATATGATCACGGATTGAGGCGCTTGGGGTGCCTGTGGAGCGAGGTCGCCGCGCACCGATGGATGTCGCCGGTACGCCATACGCCAATGCGGAGGCAATAGCGTGGCCCTATATATCTGTCAATAGCGCTACGCTATACGTCGGACGCAAAAATGGGGCAGCCTAGGGGGCAAACAGGCTGATCATGTATCCGATCTGACGATAACCATGATAGGTCTCGTGCCAGAGCTGCAGATAAAACGGGGGCGCCACTCTATTGGCGGTGCCGCTGTTTTTTAGCGCCATGATCTTGCTCCCCCTCTACGCCTTGGCCTTGGCTGCTCCGCTCAGCACATCACTCACCAAACGCGCAACCACGTACTTGGCCGGATTCTCACCAACAGCCAGCGCCTGGAAATGCGCCTTGCCGCATTCGATCTTGGCGCTCTCCTTGTCGCGTAGGTCGTCGGCAAACAGGCTGCTCTTGGTCTCCACCACGAAGTACAGGCGCTGCGTGCCGTCCTCCTCGACTAGCACCGCCCAGTCGGGGTTGTAGCTACCGAGCGGCGTGGGCACTTTGAACCAGCCGGGCAGTTTGGCATACAACTTGATGGCGTCATTCTTCTCCAGTGCATCAGCAAAGTCCCGCTCGGTGCTGGAGTCGTACACCACATGCTCGTAGATGGATTTTTCTGTGTCCATCAGCATGTTTTTGAGGTAGCCCGTGAGTTCTTCCTGGTCGAACAATTCCTGGGCATAAAAATGTTCGTCACCCAGCTTCTGGTACTTGATGCCATCCACCAGCGCCAGCCGCTTGCAGCGGTTAACCGTTTCGGCAGCCAGCTCGATGAACTGCTGAGGATTACGCTTGAAGTCGTCAAGACGCCCGCTGCCGGTCAGGATGCTCGTAATGGTGCGGCGTGTGAGCTGGGTTCGGTCTTGCAAATCGGTGAGCAAGTCTGGAAGCTCGATGTCCGTCTCGTCCAGGACGATGGTTGCTGCACCCGCCTTTTCCGTGGCTTCCACGCCTGCCTTGCCAATGGCGATATCGGCCTTGCGCCACTGTAGGCGAGCCTTGGCGATCGCCGGGACCTTCTGTAAAGCCGCGATGCAGTCCGATACCAGCTTGGCGTTGTCGAACTGCACGCGATACGTGGTCTGGTGCTTGATCCGGTCCCACAAGGCCTTGAACTCGGCGCTGAGATAGATGGCCTTGCGTACCGGAACTTGCTTACGCTCATCGGCATTCTTGATCTCCAGACGGCCCGATACTTTGCGCAGCACCTCGGCGATTTGACCGCGTTGCGCATCGAACTCTGCCGGCAGCGCCAGTGTTTCGTTTTTCAGCGCAGCCTTCAGCGAATCCTGCACCTTGCCATTGGCGTCAATGTGGCCGACGACTTTCAGGTGTTCCCATAACACCTTTGATTGATCGACGCCCAAGGGCACGGTCTGGCCATCGGCAGATGTCACGGCAATCGCAGCAAACTGGTGCTGCTCGACGATGCCAAAGCGTACGCCCGTGTCGGCCTCGATCTCCTTCTGCAGGTTCTCGGCGAACCGCTCGTAGTTCTCGGTGGCAATCACGGTTAGCGTGTTGACTTCGAAGCCCCGCACGCGCTCGCCGTGCTGATTGACGGCAAGGCGCAGTCCCCGGCCGATGGTCTGGCGACGCTCCCGCTCGGTCTGAATGTCGCGCAGCGTGCAGATTTGGAATACGTTGGGATTATCCCAGCCTTCCTTTAACGCCGAGTGGGAGAAGATAAACTTGAGCGGCGTCTCAAAACTTAGCAGCTTCTCCTTCTCCTTCATAATTAGGTTGTAGGCTCGCTCGGCGTTCTCACGGCTGCCTGCATTGCTTTCGCTGGTGTCCGTCCAGCCGCCTTTCTTGTCG
Source organism: Gammaproteobacteria bacterium (assembly GCA_028064935.1). The sequence continues at coordinate 4,257 of JAPTWT010000055.1, forward strand.
ATGGAGAAGTAGCCGTTATGTACTCCCTCAGCGGCACTCGCCCAATCAATTTCGGCGAACAGACTCTGATACGCAGGCAGCTTGGCCGCGCGCCGGTATTCCTCTTCAAAGATGCGGGCATAGTCACCCTTCACCGGATTGCCATCGGCGTCGTACTGGCGGTACCTGTCTACCGCATCAATGAAAAACAGCGATAATACCTTGATGCCCAGGGGGCGCAGGCGCTTTTCCTTGTCTAGGTGCTCCTTGATGGTGCGGCGGATCATTTGCCGTTGCACCGCCAGGGTATCGACGTCGCCATGCGTCTGGCCCAAGGCCAAGTAGGCTTCACCACCGGGATAGCGCAGCTCTAGAAATTCCTCGCCTTTGGCGGTGTTGATCTCGCCAATGCGAAAATCAGCGTAGATGACTCTTTTGGCGGTCTGCTCCAGATCATCGCCGTCGCAGACAGTGACTTCCTGCCTCTTTACCCCACTCGTAGTGCCCACGTCGATCTCGACCTTGGCGCTGACCGTGCCGCGACGGCTAGCCACCGATACCAGCCGCACAAAAGGCTTGTTATGGGCATCCTCTACAGTGGCCGAAGCCACCTCGATCTGCTTCACCAGCTTGCGTTCGTAGGCATCCACGGCATCGAGGCGAAACACCATGTGGTGCTTGTCCACGTGGGTGGCTGAATAGCGCAGCGTACAGAGCGGATTCATCGCGTTGAGCGCAGTCTTGCCCGCCCCTGAAAGGCCGCCGTCCACGCTCTGCGGTTCGTCGACGATCACCACGGGCCGGGTCGCCTTGATCAGGTCGATGGGCTTTTCACCGCCCGTTTTCTCGCTGTCCTTGTAGAGGTTGTTAACGTCCTTCTTATTGATGGCTCCGACAGTGACCACCATGATTTGGATGTTCGAGCTGGTGGCGAAGTTACGCACCTGCCCGAGCTTGTTAGAGTCGTAGAGGAAGTAGTCGAAGGGCACTCCGGCGTAGAGTCCCTTGAAATGGTCCGCGGTGATCTGCAATGACTTGTACACGCCTTCCTTGATGGCCACTGACGGCACCACGATGACGAACTTGCTGAAGCCATAGCGCTTGTTGAGCTCGAAGATGCTGCGCAGGTAGACGTAGGTCTTACCGGTGCCGGTTTCCATCTCGACCGTGAAGTCGCCGGACGCTAGCGTGCCGGATGGGGGCAATCCACTCCGCAATTGAATCTCCGCAAGATTCTTGTGCAGCTCATCGTCCAGCAGCGTCAGGCGATTACCGATACCAAGATCCGACTCGACCACACCCAGCGTCATTTGCTGTGGCCGGGTGCCGGGGAACATGTCGTCGGCAACGGCCGGAGGTGTCTTCATCGTCACTGTGAATTCGGTGCGGCACACCTCTTGGCCACGAAACAGGTCGCAGACGGCTTCGATGGCTTGCAACTGATAGTCGAGGTTAGGATCAAAGTGCAGTTTCATTATCGGGCCCTCACAAACTGCGCACGTTCTGGATGCCGTGCTGCCCCAGGATTGCGGCTAGATTGGCCTTCGCCACGTCGTCCGCAAAGGCGCTGTCGCGGAACACGCAGGTCGTGTCGCCGGCCGCGGCAAGTTCTTCATGCCAGGCAACAATGCCTTGCGCCAGCGGCTCCACATCGTCGCGGGCGATGTGCTCGGCAAGGCAGGCCATCAGCACGCCGCCGCCCACCGAATGAACATCTTTGCCGTTAACAGCGCGGTGCTCGATGGGCACGCACAGGTCGAGGCCGAGCTTGAGCAGAAGCTCGTAGAGGATGTCGGATTCGGTGCGCCCCTCCACCAGATGATCCTGTTGGGCGAACAGTGTCTGTTCCAGATCAGTGGGGTTGGGATTCCAGGCCCGGATGTTGGAGATATCGAGCCTGAAGACGCGGAAGCCGGTATCGCCGGCAAACATCGGATTCTCGGCTTTGATCTTGCCGGCGGCGCGGCGCAGGCGTTCTTTGGTCAACTCGGCGATATTCTTCGACTTTCCGAGTTGCTCGCAGAACAATGCCGCGCTCTTCTGATCGTTGTTATCTACTGATAACGGTTCTGGCAACTGCACCACGATGTACCGCCGTTGACCCTGATCCTCGACGTTTGCCTTCAATACAGCATGAGCTGTCGATCCTGACCCTGCAAAAAAATCCAGAACGATTGCATCCTTGGGAGCTGCAATCGTCAGCATTCTCTGTATTAAGCGCAGGGGCTTAGGCGTAGAGAATACCTTTTGGCCGAGCAAAGCAGACGTCTCCTTCTGCGCTTCATCGTTGTGACCGCAATCCTCGAAAGTCCACCAAGTCGGAGGAACGATCCCTTGCTGAACCTCCTTGAGATATCGCTTAAGGCGAGGTTTTCGATAGGACTGGTCGGGTCCCCAGTAAAGGCGTCCCTCTCTTTCTATTTCCAGATGCTTTTCCTGCGAGTAACGCCACACCGCATGCTCTTCCGGCCATACCTCGTCGCCAGTACGTGGATGCCGGATTAAGTACCACAGAGTCGGCCGCTCGTCTTTCGATTTGTTGCTGACGTAATTGTCAGATGCCCATTCGCCCCGTGGATCGTTATCGGGATTTGAGTAGCGGGCATTCTGTTCTTCAGTGCGCGGGAGTAAACCGCGCACGAACGCGTCTGATTTACGGTAAACCAGCACATGATCATGCATTACGCCAATTCCCGGATCATCGTTGGCCACCGCATACTTTTTCTGCCAGACAACATTGGCTACAAAGTTTTCCTCGCCGAACACTTCATCGCCGATGCGGCGCATATTCGCCACCTCAGTGTCATCAAGCGTCAAAAATAGCGCACCGTCACCTCTTAGAAGGTTCCGCGCTAACTTAAGCCGCGGATACATCATGTTCAGCCAGTCGGTATGGAAACGCCCGTTGGCCTCAGTATTGCTGCTGATCTTCTGACCGCTTTCGACCTGCCCGGTCAACTCCAGGTAGTTCTTGATGTTGTCCTGAAAGTTGTCCGGGTAGACGAAGTCTTTGCCGGTGTTGTAGGGTGGGTCGATGTAGATGAGCTTGACCTTGCCGGCGTAGCTCTTCTGCATTAGCTTGAGCACCTCTAGGTTGTCGCCCTCGATCATCAGGTTCTGGGTGGTGTCCCAGTCCACGCTCTCGTCCGGGCAGGGGCGCAGGGTGCCGGTGCTGGGCGTGAGTGACAGTTGCCGCGCGCGGCGCTTGCCGTGCCAGTTGAGCCCATACTTTTCCTCAACATCCGTCACCGTCTGATCGCCTACGAGTTGTTTGAGCACGTCCAGATTCACGGCCACGCCGCCCTTGCCCTCGGTGACAAGTTCGGGAAAAATGGCTTTGAGCCGGGCGAGATTCTCGGCAACCAAGTCGCGCGACTTCGTTTCCGGGTCGTTATCGGTCAGCTTCTTCATCATATCCTCATCGTTCACAGCTTAGTGCGGACCGCGACCTGGATCGCCTCCACACGTTTTAGCTCTAAGTTCAGTTCCACTTTCCGCGCTACCTGTCTCTCCTTCGCAGCGGCGGCCCTCAAGCGGGCGATCTCCGCATCGAGGCGGGCGCATTCCTGCAAAGCGTCGTGCCGAATTGTGGCTCGTTCTGCGTTAGTGGCAACCGCGAATACCCCGGTCATACGCGCCACAGTGAGCGCAAGTAATGTGTCTATCCAGCCCTGATATAGCAAATAAAGCGTTGTACGCGGCTGCCGGCCCAGCGCCAGCCTCTCATGAAAGGTGGGCCAGCGTTCGCCATCACGCTTCGCGTCCCATTCAACGGCAACAACATCACCATCCAACACCGTCTTGCCCGCCTCCCCCTGTGACCAACGTTTGTGGGCGGCAGAAAGTCCAGCCCACTCGCCCCGTTCCGCGAACAACAGCAACGGATAGGGTACAGCCCGGTGTAGCAGCTCCACCAATCGTGGCATCTTTGCCACGCTGCGTAATGTGAGGCGCAGCACCGCGATCTCCAGGTATTCGCGCACGTCGTCGCGGTACTCAGGCACGCCGACCGTAGCGGGCTTAAGCACCGCCAGCCAAAGCAGATCCTCGACACCCTCATTGATGTGGCGCTTGTCAGCGGCAGTCACCGCGCCATTTTCGAGCAACAGCTTCTTGGGCACGCGCTGGTCCACGCGACTACCGATCGGCAAATCGAGAGCGGCGAGGAGAGTGTCGCTGGTCATTCAGCCACCTCCGGCAGTACCGCCAACCAGGCTAGCACTTCAAAATCGTTGATACCTGCAAACTCACCCTTCAAAACATGGGTGCCCCCTGGGGTAAACAGGCTCATTATAGCGCGCGCTTCGCTCATTCCAACTACCGAGGCCACGGCGGCGGCGAGCAGGCGCTGCGCCACACGCATGTCCTCGCCCTGCTTGCTTGCCTTGTCGAAGCGGGCGCAGGCGCCGACATCGGGGAGCTCGCGGCCGAGACAAAGCCGCTTAAGGCGGTCAAGGATCTGTTTGGCCTGTGTGTAGGGGAGCAGTACCGTACCGTCGTCACCCACATGCACCAGATACTGGGCTCCGAGCGGGTAGCCGGCCTCGACGTTGCGATGGGCGACAGCGCTTTCAGCACGAAGACAAAAAATGATGCCCGGCGCGATCTCCGCTTCAGTGGTAGTCGTGGCCGCGCAGGTACCGAGCGGCAGATTCTCCAGTACGCCGGGATGCGCCTGAAGATATTGCGCCAAATCGATACGGAAATCAGTGAGCGTCAGATCAGCGATCGAGACACCAGTAGAAAGGTCTTCGAGATCAATCACGGCATCCTGGAGTTTTAGCAGTTGCTTGCGGCGGTACTCCAAGTCATTCATCTGGTTGCCGGATTGCTGCTCAATCAGGTTCTCTTCACCTGTCGCGGAGATATCGAGCAACACCATACGGCCGCTGACCCGCTGCTCCAGTTTGATGTATTCGTCCAGTTCCATGTTGGGCCAGAAATTCACGAGTTGTATGTGCTCGTTGGGTGAGCCTATGCGGTCAATACGTCCGAAACGTTGGATAATGCGTACAGGGTTCCAGTGAATGTCATAATTGATCAACCAATCACAGTCCTGGAGGTTCTGTCCTTCGGAAATGCAGTCTGTGGCGATAAGCAAATCCAGTTCGCCCTCACCGGCAAGTTCTTCCGGCCGTTCCTTCGCCCGAGGAGCGAACGCGGTAAGGATCGATGAAAGATCCCTACGCAGGCTGCCGAGCGTGGTCTGGTTGCCGCCGGTGCCGGTAACCAGTGCCGCATCAATACCGAGAGTTGTCTTTACCCAATGGGCAAGCTGGTCATATAGATAACGGGCGGTATCCGCAAAGGCTGTGAACACGATCACCTTGCGGTTGCCGGGGTTGATCGGGTTACGGCACTTGTGTTCGATCATCTCGCGCAGGGCAGCGAGCTTGGCATCACGGGAGGGGTCTACCTGGGCAGCCGCCGCATGGAGGGTTGCCAAGCGGTTGCGATCCTCAATCAGCTCCTGTTTCCAGCGGATAAGATCCACATCCTTTAGTAATACCTTGACCTTGCGCCCGATCAGCAGACTCTCGAAGGCGGGATCGTCGAGATCTACGTCCTTGATGTCGATCTCCTCCAGTTCCTCGACGTGATTCTCGATACGGGCCAGCGTAGCCTCCACGTCGCGCAACTGGCGCTGCACCGTGAGGGCGAATGACGGCACGGCGCTTTCCATGCGCTTGAGCACGTTGACGCGCAACAGGTGGATCAGGCTTTCCTCGCGGTCGGCCTGCCGGAAGAAGCCCTCGCCGCCGCGAATCTCGGTGCTGTATTTCTTGTCGTAAGCCGCCTGCCTGTGCGGCAGTACGTACCGGAGCGGCGCGTAGGAGGCGAGGTTCAGACGGCGGATTTCGTTGTTGATCTCTCGGATCGAGGGGAACTCGCCAGCGCGGTCCACATCGGCCTTGATGTTGATCGGTTTTAGCCGGTCGGGGAAGCGGCCAGTCTCGGCGGTGCCGTAGTACTTCTCAATGTGCTTGCGCGATCGGGCGATGGTGAGCAGGTCGAGCAACGTGAAGTAATCGAACCCGAGCATTTCGATCAGCTGCGATGGCGTCCGGTCGGCGTCACTAAGATCGAGCCAGCGATTGAACTGCTTCTGCGCAAGCCGTGTGGTGCTATCGATGCTGCCGATACCGTGATCCCGTAAGGCTGCGTCGTTGCCCTCGGTGGCGAAGGCGATCTGGTTACGCAGATCCGCCATGCGATTATTGACCGGCGTCGCTGACAGCATGAGTACGCGCGTCTTGACCCCCTCCCTGATGATCTTGCGCATAAGGCGGTCATAGCGGGTCTCACTGCCCACTCGTGGTGTCTTCTTGTTGCGGAAATTGTGTGACTCATCGATCACAACAAGGTCATAGTTTCCCCAATTGACGTGGCCTAGATCAATATCGCCCGATAACCCAACCTCGCGCGAGAGGTCAGTGTGATTTAATACGTCGTAGTTGAAACGGTCGAGCGCCAAAACATTGCGACGGTCATTGGCCTTATAGAGAGTCCAGTTGTCGCGCAGGCGCTTGGGCACTAATACAAGTACACGATCATTTCGCAACTCATAGTACTTGATGATCGCGAGCGCCTCGAATGTCTTACCGAGGCCGACGCTGTCGGCAATAATACAGCCGCCGAACCGGTCGAGCTTGTCAATCGCGCCGACTACGCCGTCCCGCTGAAATCTGTAGAGCTTCTTCCAGACTACCGTGTTACGGATACCGGTTGCCGACTTGATAATGCGCTTTTCGTCGAGATCGTCACCACGGTCGCGGAACAGATGGTGCAGAATTGACGCATAGACAAGAAATGGATCTCGGTGTGCTGCGAGCGCTTGCAGTACGGCGATCACCTCGGACTTTGCATTACAACCTGACGGCAGCATCGACCACTGGGCATCGAACCACTGACTCAATAGCAACGCTTCTTCGGGCGTCTCCGATGTCTGGATCAGGCTCAAAGGGTTGCCGGGCGTCAATCCGAGCCCGTCAGTACTAAAGGACAGTGAGCCAAGGAGCACCTGCAACGGCTGTGCGGTCTCGTCACGAATTACGAAGGCACCCTGAGGCACCGGGCTAAGCGCTTGCCGGACTTCGGATTTGCTCTGGAGCCATTGTATTAAACGATCGGCAAGCCACCGAGTTTGCAGTCGGTTGCGTGCGGCACGGTCAGCGTCCGATCCTAAAACCATAAACCCCGCGCTATCTGGCGGCAATAGTAGGCGGCATTGTGTTAGTGCGGCCACTTCATGCAACATCTCAGAAAAAGCGAAGAGCGAAAAAACCGGGGTGACAATGTCGAGTTGTCGCCCTGCTGTGAGTCCCGGGCGAAGCAGATCAATGACGCGGTCGGTGCCTGTGTTGCGAACAAGCCTCACGAGTCTCCCCTCACGTTAACCTTTGCTCTTCCTGCAAAATACCATCCCGCTCCCACTTACTTGGTGCTAGGGCGTGGTTTCTGGCGCTTCTCAGGCACCATACCCGGATCGGAAATCGCAATGCCATTTCGGCCACAGTAATCCTGAATCAACACCTCGACCATATTAACAATAGACCGGTGCTCGCGGGCGGCCGCCGTGCGCAGCGCGTCTTTCAGCCGTGGCTCAATACGAAAGGTCAGCGTGGTAGTTTTGGCGGTCGCCATGGCTTCCTTCTGGATCGTTATGCCGGGGATGTACTGCACTCTACAGTAAAGTCTGGCATAATCCTAACGACTTGGCGAGGTTGGGCGCGTAGGCGTTTCGCCGTAGGACAAGCAAAAGCCGCGCATGTCACACGATGTTGGACGTTCGTGACTATCACGTAGCAGATTTCTGGGACTGGGCTGCGTCTGCGGTGTTTTGCCTATAACGATGGGGGTACAACAGTACGATGGCACGCTTTGCGAGTCTCGCGACAGTTCCTACGGAAACCCGTCACCTTCTTCGTGCCCGCTTCACGCAGTTCCTGCCGCCATTGCACGATGCCCCGTACCAGCCGGGGAAATCGGCAACCCTTCCGGACGAGGATATCCTCCAGATTTTCCTGAATCTCATCGTCGATAGCGGCAGTGATCGGATTCGTGCACAGGCAATTTATGCCACAGCAAGCGAAGAAGCGGCGGATGTACCCAATCTTGAGACCCTTATCGCGATGGGGTGGACACGAGAGGTGTGGGGCTACCTTCATGTCTCATTCGATGCCGCACACACAGCTAAAACAGCCGCTAATGTCCCTGACTGGTTCCGGTCATTCTTGGAACAGCGCTATCACGACCATTACCGCGTAGCTCTTACTATCAACCCAAACACAGAATTGGAGGCGACGACCACAGCCGTTAACGCAGGCACTCTTGAGCCACGCAACATCCCCTGCCAATCGCCCGCCTGGGTGGCGGCGCGTCTCTGGGATCGGGTATTGCCTGCAGCTATCGATGCAGGTAGTGCCTTACGCGTATGGGTCGATCGATGGAGTTTGTTAGGTTTTCCATCGCTGACACCCAGTCAGGTCTGGGACGAAAATGCAGCAGAGACGTTTCGGAATACTGCGATAAACACTCTCGAACATGGCTACGTGACTGGCTGGGACGCTGCACGAAACCGATACATCCGCGAACTGGCAACGGCGCGCGGACAAGACCCATCGAGCTACGAAGGACATATATCGCCTGTTCCGACCACCATCATCGATCGCGCTTTGTGGCTGGAAAACCATACCTTGAACGACGCGACCTACCCATCTCGAGAAGCTAATCAGAACCTATCAGGACTTATGCGCCTTCTTCTCGCGGATGTCCTCGTGACTGATCGCGCACCAGCACCCCACCCACTCATACGTCGTTTGGTCGACTTGGCCCTTGATCGACCGGAGCTCCTGCTCGCCCTTGTGGACCAAGCTCCCGCACACCCTCACCTTCTCGCCGATCTGCTTTTCTGTCCTGAGACCAGTGCCCTGGCCTGTCTTCTTATAGCACAGCGGCCCAATCAACACGGCGCATGGGATGCGGAACTGGTCCGACGTGACAGTGAGACCGCCAAAGAGGCGGCCTTTGCGGATGCCGTCGCGGTCCTTGGATTTCTCTTGCAACAGGGGAAAATTCCTCCCCGCGAGGTGGCGGCCTTACTAACATGGATGCACGCCAGCGGATAGACAGGATTCATTGAAGACCTAAACACCGAGACAATGCGGGTGACCTTACGTGGGGAACTCACCACGCAGACCGTGGACACACTACTACACGCCATAATACGCCATCTCACCCCCGAAACGCCGCCATCAGGTTTGGGAACACCCCTCTTTGCGGCCGCGCTTGATGTCATTGACGTCGGCCAACTGGCTACGGATATTGCACCCGAACCTTTTGTTTTGGCCTATATCCAATCGATCAGGGCCGGTGAGTACAACCTATCGGCGCACCGAATCAGTAAGGGCGCCGCCGCCTCCCTTTTTAGGCTTACCTTGCGCACAGCGTCTGACCTTCGTCTCCAATTCCTCTCTCCTGTTGATATCAGAACACGCCTAACTGAAGCCCGCATGGCCAAAGAGAACATGTACTCTCTGACGGATTCCCTCGCCCGTTCGCTCCGGGCCCATATACGCATACTGTGCCGGGCGATCGCGGGGCGCGAAGAGGTGGTAGCGGACGATCTTCTACGTGCCCTGATCGGCACTGTGCGTATGGGCGCGCTTAACCACGCCAAAAAGGGCCGAATCTGCGCATTCGCGCCCCGTTTTGAGGCAAGCCCTTTCAGAGGTGTCACCGACCGACCTATTGCTGTGGATCTCAGTGCGGCACTTCAGGCGCTAAGTGGCGATAATCGACAGACTCTAGTGGCTGCGATTCTAGAAACCGACGAACCCTTAGTGCTTGCGCAACTCGTATCCATTGCTCCACACGATACCCGTGAGCCCATCAAAGAACGACTCAATGCACTAACTCCCACAGATGCGAACGCCATACGTTCACTGACAGAGGTCCAGGCGCGTATTCAGGCGCTCTTATCGTCTGGCGCTACTGACGCTGCGGCGCGCTTCATTGAAGCTGAACACACTGTTACCACCTTTGGTAAGGTTCCTGGCCGTGAATTGGCCCGCCTCGGAGCTTCTCTGCAGCTCCAATTGTTACGTGAGGATTGGGACTCCCTTGCAAAGGCGGTCATATCGCCCGATATGGCTCCTTCCGAGCAAGCTTCGGCCAGAGATATCGTTCAGTTCTACCAGGCTGTCGCTGAAGTCAGGAAACCCGGCGGATCGCTAGAGCGCGCGGAAAGGCTTTTTGCCAGCCTTCAAACGCGACACTCCTATGTTGCCGCTTATGCGACCAACCTGTTCGCGACGCGGCTCAATCGCCTCCAAAGCGGCAATGCCTTTGCCTTGATTCGTGGTGAATCTCTCCGTCAGGGTCTAGCCATACTGGCTGATGGGGAAGATATGATGGCAAATATCCGAGGCGCCGGACCATCTGAGTCCGACATTTTCACCTGCAACAAAGCTCAGTTACTGCTTGCCCTGAGTCAGCCCGAACGAGCCTATGAACTACTGGAGCCCATTTATACCGCTCGCCCGCGGGATTCCGTGGCGGCATATTGCGCCGTGGCGCTCTCGAGGATGGGGCGATCCACAGAAGCGTTGGGTGTTTTAGGTCACGCCGAGCAAATGTTTGGTACAACCGATGTAGTGCGTGCTGCTCGGTCACTGCTCCACGGGGATTCCGCCACTGTTGCGCGCACCAGCCTAATTACGGACAGTAAAACCATAGCGGCCATCAAGGAAGCCTTATTTGATTTGTCTCAGCTGGATCATATTTCCCAAACGAGCGTTTTCAAACCCCCGCCGGAATCGTTTGAGGCGTGGGTTATCGAACAGGTCCAGTCAGCAGCCGCGAGCGTAGTATCCCTCGTTCCTATGATGAAAGTCATGGCCCCTGATGGAGGCGAAGATGATGTAAGCGCCCTAATCCGTGAATTGCTCACTGGCCGACTGGCCTTTATAGGGTGGTCCATGTCCGACCAAACCAAGGGTGGGTTTACATCAAAAGGTAATCCCGGTGAACGGGACCTCGTCATCAAGAGGCAGGAGACTGAGCTTGCTGTAATCGAAGCTGTTGTGTGTGCTCACCCGATTAATCGCGTATGGGACAATGGAAAACGCCATTTCCAAAAATTATTTTCTTACTCGTCATGCCACTTATTCTTCCATCTGACGTATGCGTACGTTGCAGACATCGTGTCTCTTGTTGCTACACTAAAAACTATCTCAGAACACGACGCACCTCAGGGATTTGCATTTTCTGGTTCGGAAGACCTCCCGCATACTGATACTCGCCCTCACGGATTTATGGCGCGCTACAATTCACAGCTTGGCGAGGTAAAGGTCGTATTCCTTGTGCTCGACCTAGAGCAATCGGCACAAAAGGCCGCTGCAGAAGTGGCCGCCTCTAGACCGCGCAGAAAGACACACCGTTCTGCACGGCGCGCGTGACGGGCCTCAAGCAAAACTCATTACGCCTATGCTCGTACCGTTTTCCAGTACGTCTTCTATATCCTTATCCTTTTCGCCCGACTCTCACGGGCTCATCAGTGGACTTCGCCCAGAAGGACAAATGGCCTCCCAAAAACCCACGATGCGCGCTTTGACGGAACAAATTTTAACGCCAAATCCATAACCTTGCTGGTTCGTCATCGCATCACCTCCTTGATTTCCAAGCATCACCAGGATCACGTTCACCCCAATTTTTATTGAGACACAATTCAAATGAGACATCAACAAAGCGCACGCCATCATCAGCCCTGGGAGGCCAATTCCAGGAGACGCAGAAAACGCGTTTCGGCGCCCGTATTTTAACATCACACCAACGTAACAGTGTCCTGCCGCTATGGAGATTTTACCGCGCCTCTTAATCCCCGGATTCAGCACCGCCAAGAGCCTTCGGCCTGCCTCCTTAATCCCATAGCACCAGACGGATGCCGCCCTACCTGGATTTTTATACCGCACCATTCAATCCGACCCTAACCTCTCCTACCCGCAACATATCTTCGTCAAGTTCATACCCAAGGTAACTTAGATAAGCCTCCGGGCGACCCTCTACGCGGGGTTTTGCCAAAGCTTCCGGCCGACATCCCCAACGGTCTGCTCTGGCAAGCTGTAGGTCGCCCCCGATTGCCTGACAGGAGTGGTCGCTAATTCGGTCGTTGATCACATAACGCGGCGCGCGGCTGGTCGGCCTCCCCGGCATATTCGGTCCGGCAAACGCAGTTCTTATTGCCTCTTCCATGGAACCTCTGTCAGTTCCTAGATAGATGAAGTCCCGATCCTTCAGATTCTCATGTGCCGTCATACGCATGACGGCCCCATCCGGGGTCCCGATCGGCTCAAAATGGTAGATTGCCAATGCATTGCGGCAAGGGCAGTAGCCGAAGAGGGCCACCTCAAAACAAGCAAACTCTCCGCGCACTTTGGGGTATTCAAATACACGGTTCAGAAACGTCTCAATATATCGAGCGATGTCTGCCAGGGAGGGAATGCGCCGCGTGTTGGATATGAGGTTACTGAGAAGAGGAACCAAGGCGAGATACGCGTTTTGTCCCATCAAGGAGCTGCCTGCAAACCCGTAACCTATCGTGTGCGTATAATAGATTTCTGTAAAGCCGCCTGGTCCTGGTGCTCGAGCAATCACCGGCAGACTCATAATCTTTACCGCGTCTTCGATAAGCGGCGAACGCTTGAGCATTGTAATGCGGCTGTCCGCCGCCGCCCAGAGTGCAGGATGACCAGGAGTTTCGTGATTACACCAAATGGCAAGGGCCGTCACAAAGGATCTCCTAGAGCTATCGTGTTGTGCGTTCAAACCTCGGAACGATAAAAATCCTCACACCCACTCGCACCGCCCGGGGAGCTTGCGGGAAGCGCGAGCGGCCGCGATATGATCCAAGAGAGCACGCACCTCGTTACGAAGAGCACCGGCCGCTTTCGTGAGATCCGCAATATCCTGCTCCTGAATAAATCCCTCGAGCCCGTTTCGCACGGCCTGGATTGTCTCCTCTGAACCCCACGCATAATTGATATGCGTCGATATGCCCGTCAACACGACAAACGTGGC
>JAPTWT010000107.1 GCA_028064935.1 Gammaproteobacteria bacterium
CTTTCTCATGGATGCCCTGCTCGCGTTCGGCGACTTCTGCGTCTTTTTGCTGGAGCCGTTGCTCATACTGTTGACGGGTAGCGGCAATAAGAGGTGCGGCGAGCGACTCCGTCAGCCGAATTTCGGTGCGGCAACGCGGGCATATAATGGTTGGCTCTGTCATCCCTTCCCCCTTTTTAGTGCACCATGATGCACTCCCATATTAGGATCCCGGGTCGACCAGATCATGATCCCATCAGAATGTATTATTTGGGTGCTGAAAAACACTCAAAAGTCCGGCCGTAAGGGACGATTGAGTAACGGGAACGCGCGCCTTGATGTGATCGAACACCTCGTCGGCATCCGGTGCGGTTGGCACCATCTCCAACAACTCCCGAATATCCTCGGCGCATAAGACAGCAATATTGGCCTTACCGGCATTTTCCATATCCCCAACCGCGCCTCCGCGCGACACCGTACTTATCAAAACGGTCTGAATCTCTGGGACAGTAGTGCCGCTCGCCTCCAATGCCCTTCTAACGTCCAGCCCTCTTTCGGCTAATTTTCCGAGCTTGCCCTTATTGTCCAACGGCCCAACCGTACATTCCACTACCAGAATGCTCCCATTTGTGCTCAAAGCCACAAGATCGGGAGCGTCTCGCAGGACATTACTCATCGAAAACGGCAATAGCGAGAAGCCCAGGAGACCTAGCAACAAACTAACACCCGCCTCGAGCTCATCGGCATCATTCTTTTTTGTTCCGTTGCCTTGAAGCAGGCGTTCAAGTACGCCTGCATCACTGGCAACCGCTTCGTAAACTTTATAGCGCAAGTTTGCGTATCCTGTTGGATCCGCAAACTTGAACTCATGTAGCCCAATTCCACAGTAACTGAGGTAGACCTGCACCATGAGCGCCCCTTTTACGGGGATGTACGACATCCCTTGACGCCCCTCACCATCAATCGTCCATTCCCACTCGGACCCCTCACAACTTCCTCTTTGGATAACGCCGTTACGGTCCCAGATTCGATAACCCGCCCGCCACCGCGCGGGATCAGTGTCTTTTCCTACCACACATCCGATTCTCACCTTCCCCTTATCGAATCCGGATTTCTCACTGATATGGCCTGGCGCTTCAGCGATCAACTGCAACATCGCGCTATTTCCGTACTGAAATTCTCCCTGGAGCCCGCACTCGTCACATAAGTCCTTCAGCGAATGAAACGGCACCGTGGCGGACCGGAGCTCCCAGTCCAAGTCCGGCAAGGCATTGGGGTCGTGCACCGTCTCGCCAATCACAATCAAAGTTGGCGAACGCGAACCACTGGATATATGGGGCGGAAAAAAATGATTAAAGGTTACGCTAAGCGACCCTCCTTCGCGATTGGGTAAGATCACTTCACGCTCGACGCCCGGCATTTTCCCTTGAAGGGCATATTCAATGCTCTGATCGACAGGGCACAATGCGGTGGTTGCCATTCCTCGGTCAGCGACAATATGTTCGCTTTCAAAATGGAATTCCTTGACCGTAATGTTTGTGGCCATGGTTATCCACTGGACTCGACCCGTGATAAGTCTGAAACCGGATGGCGTCCTAAGCGCGACGTAGGCATAAATAGCCGCTTCGTATGTCTCATGCCAAGGCCCAATGAGCTCCTTAAAGCGCTCGGCTGGGGTGTGTACGCGATCCTGTGCCTCCACCATTCGCAGTTACCCTATTCTCTGGGGCCGATCCCAGCCGGAGGCCAGATCCGCACGCAACCGATCCACAAGATAGGCTAAATCCCGTGAATCTCCGTCAAGGGATCCCCTCCCCTCGAGCGCACCACGGTCACAGGCCCCTTCATCGACTCGGATCCAAAAGCGTACGGCCTCAATCTTGCGCCATTCAGCAGGGTTCAAGTTTTCATCCGGAGCGGGCGTAAGGGCTCGCAAGAGCGCCACACGCCATAATGAGGGCCATGCCACTAAAGGGACACGCGCTGCGATCTGGCTCCGAATCTGCCGCAGGAGTCTATCGCTCTCTGCGATCCGCGCATTGACGACCGCCTCCGGGCCCACCACTGGCCCCCTATCCGTGGTCACTGGGTGGGGAGTCTCGCTTACCATGATTTCGGGCCCTCCGTGCTAGGATTGGGTCCAGATCCGTACGTCTCTTCTAGCATGGCGCCGATGAAGCGAGGAAGGGTGGGTCGAATGCGCGCTACGACCTCGCTCTCAGGGATGCCGTACAACGTATGGAGCTTTTGAACCAACCGGTCGGCGTATCCCGGTATCGCCTGCGGTGTGCCGTGCCAAGGAACCAGGACACCAAATCGGCGGCAAATTCGCTCCGCGGTGGTCTTGGCGGCAATCAAAGGGAGATCACCCAAATCCTTCTCCCGTCCCGCATCCAGTTTAACCAAAAACAGGGTCTCTAGTGATAAGGCCTTGAGGTGCCAATTCTTATGGGTCGGTAGTGCACCACTTCGCACATCGATAGAATCCGCATCGATATCACGAATCAAGACCATGCCCCACAGATTCTCGGTGGCGGTCACGTCGAGACGGAAGTCCGGTCCGTAGGTCGCTTGCCCTTCGCGCTCGACCTCCCGCACGATATCGGCCGAATAGTGGGGGAAATAGAGATCCACATCACCCGAGGCCATGCGGATTTGATGGGCCATGAGCGCGTTACCACCTACCAGCACAATGCCAGGATCGCGAGTCAATAAGCCCGCGCGGTCATGCCGCTCCAACAATTCCTGGACCACCTGCAGGGTTTGTGGGTAATCGATCATTGCATCCCCATCTTTCAGGCCACTGACGGCCCGTGTTTCGGGTCACGGTTGTGTAGCAAAGACCCTATGACCTGCGCTGGGTACTGTCGGTCAAAATCCCGCAATCGATTCTGGCCCTACGCATCCACAAAGACTACGGCATCGACACCCTACAAGCCAGTGCGCGCTGCCGGCACATTTCGCGAAGCCCCCGCGAGCGCCATCAATCGCTCGATCGGCACGGCCTGGTGCATGGCGCGGCGGTCGGCCTCCGAGACGCCGCACTCCTTCAGGATGCGATCGCAATGTTGGGCCATGCCGGCCCAGGTCGCATGAATCAGGGCGCGCACGTCCTCCAGGGGTCGCCTCATCAGCCGCGCCACGGCCGGCACCAGATGCGGCGTCAAGGCCTGCGTCGAGTTGGCAAACCCGCATAGACGGGTCGAGAAGTCCGCGGTGCCGGGCACGGGAACGAGGTCGTACGCAGGCGTCAGACGCCAGGCGTTGCGCTCATCGAGCAACATCTCGAAATTCCCCAGATGATTGTCCGCAACGCCGGCGCCGGCCATGAAGGCCAGACGGCGGATCAATTCATCCTGATCGCCCCCTTCCCCGCCGATCGCCTTGAGGACACGGTCGATATCCTGAAAATCCGCAGTGGAACCGGCGCCGTAGGCCCCGGTGTTATCGATGCCGGTCAGGGTCTTCAGGCTGATCCGATGCGCGCGGTGCGTGCTCGACCGGTCATAGCGGCTGACCAGCAGCACGTCCTCGCCGGATTCAGGGAGAGTGATGACCCGGCTCTCGGGGACGGACAGCCCCGCCTCGGCGGCCAGCCGCAGACTGGCATGCTCGACACGCGCCAGACTCTGGTACGGATCGTTGGGCATATTGAATTTCGCGATCCAGTAGCGTCCTTCCAGCTGCACGGCGGCCTTGGGCCGCGCGCCCCCGATACTGGTCAACCCGTAAAAATTGCGCTTGTCCAGCAATTGGGACAACTCCCGAAGCTGAAAGCGGATCATGCGCTCGCGCACCACCTCCAGATACGGC
>JAPTWT010000024.1 GCA_028064935.1 Gammaproteobacteria bacterium
GAGAATGGTGTTTTCCTTTTCCATCACCTTGAGTTTCTGTTCTTCCTCAGCTTCTTTTTTAGCTTCCTGCCGAGTCGCGGCAAGCCCCTCTTGTATGCGCTTCTGGACCGTCAGATCCAATTCCCGCTTCGCATCATCCAGTTCGCGTTGCTTCCTTATCAGATCGGCCTGCGCCTTTTGCGCTTCGGCCAGTTTTTCATCGCGTACCTTGAGCACTTCCTGCAGTTCCGCCAGTTCCTGCACTTTCGCGTCAAACTCCGCAGCACTGGCAAGTTTCGCCTTCTTGGCCTCTTCGGCCATAATGCGGGCTCGCTCGGTCTTGAGTTGAGCGGCTACCTGGTCTGCCACCTGGCTATCAAGCGTGCTTTTCGCCTCCAAAAGCTGCTTTTCTTTATCGCGGATGCCCTGCTCGCGTTCGGCGACTTCTGCGTCTTTTTGCTGGAGCTTCTGCTCATACTGCTGACGGGTGGCGGCAATGAGCGGCGCCGCAAGTGACTCCGTCAACCGAATTTCGGTTTTGCAATTCGGACATAGGATTGTTGGTTCTGTCATCTATCGCCCCCGCGCGCACGCGTAAGTTTCACCGCGTTACTACCCTCTTTAACGTTGCGCAGAATAGTGGACTCTGTGGTTAACCTTTAGCCCTTACCGAAGGGAAGAAAATCTTGAATTTTCCCATCCTCAAAAGATCGCTTCATAAAACCGGTAACCAATTCCACAATAGACTTCCCGCGAATCTCCACTGTGATGAGATTGAAGCGACTCTGCCCTGGCTCCAAAGTTTCCCACTCACCCGGAATTGCTGTACCATCCGGTCCAAACTTCATTTTTTCAGGGAGATTGACGGAAATCGAACCGCTCCATTGCGTTTTGCCGTCCAACTGGCCCTCCGCCAGTAACAGACCTATATCCTCCGAAATCCGCCTATGCTCTAACACGACGATCCATTGGCCGAAACCCTTGAGTGGTTTTGTT
This sequence comes from Gammaproteobacteria bacterium, assembly GCA_028064935.1. Next base: position 976 of record JAPTWT010000024.1, read on the forward strand.
TCCTTGCGTACCGCGCTTAGTAGTTTTTTCTTCGACTGCATACAAGCCCTCTTTGGCGGAGCAAAGTAGTGGGAGCTATCCGGATAGATAAGAGGCTGGCAACGAAGCGCCTTAAAGCACCTTTTGCGGCCGTTCCCAACCGGACGCCAGATCCGCACGCAACCGATCCACAAGATAGGCCAAATCCCGTGAATCTCCGTCAAGGGCTCCCCTCCCCTCGAGCGCACCGCGGTCACAGGCCCCTTCATCGACTCGGATCCAGAAGCGTACGGCCTCAATCTTGCGCCATTCGGCAGGGTTCAGGTTTTCATCCGGGGCGGGCGTGAGGGCTCGCAAGAGCGCCACACGCCATAATAAGGGCCATGCCACCAAAGGGACACGCGCTGCGATCTGGCTCCGAATCTGCCGCAGGAGTCTATCGCTCTCTGCGATCCGCGCATTGACGACCGCCTCCGGGCCCACCACTGGCCCCCTATCCGTGGTCACTGGGTGAGGCGTCTCGCTTACCATGATTTCGGGCCCTCTGTACCGGGATTGGGTCCAGATCCGTACGTCTCTTCTAGCATAGCGCCGATGAAGCGAGGAAGGGTGGGTCGAATGCGCGCTACGACCTCGCTCTCAGGGATGCCGTACAACGTATGGAGCTTTTGAACCAACCGGTCGGCGTATCCCGGTATCGCTTGCGGTGTGCCGTGCCAAGGAACCAGGACACCAAATCGGCGGCAAATTCGCTCTGCGGTCGTCTTGGCGGCAATCAAAGGGAGATCACCCAAATCCTTCTCCCGTCCCGCATCCAGTTTAACCAAAAACAGGGTCTCTAATGATAAGGCTTTGAGGTGCCAATTCTTATGGGTCGGTAGTGCACCACTTCGCACATCGATAGAATCCGCATCGATATCACGAATCAAGACCATGCCCCACAGATTCTCGGTGGCGGTCACGTCGAGACGGAAATCCGGTCCGTAGGTCGCTTGCCCTTCGCGCTCGACCTCCCGCACGATATCGGCCGAATATTGGGGGAAATAGAGATCCACATCACCAGAGGCCATGCGGATTTGATGGGCCATGAGCGCGTTACCACCCACCAGCACAATGCCAGGATCGCGGGTCAATAAGCCCGCGCGGTCATGCCGCTCCAACAATTCCTGGACCACCTGCAGGGTTTGTGGGTAATCGATCATTGCATCCCTATCTTTCAGGCCACTGACGGCCCGTATTTCTGGTCACGGTTGTGTAGCAAAGACCCTGTGACCTGCGCCGGGTACTGTCGGTCAAAATCCCGCAATCGATTCTGGCCCTACGCATTCACAAAGACTACGGCATCGACGCCCTACAAGCCAGTGCGCGCTGCCGGCACAGGATTTCGCGAAGCCCCCGTGAGCGCCATCAGTCGCTCGATCGGCACGGCCTGGTGCATGGCGCGGCGGTCGGCCTCCGAGACGCCGCACTCCTTCAGGATGCGATCACAATGTTGGGCCATGCCAGCCCAGGTCGTATGAATCAGGGCGCGCACATCCTCCAGGGGCCGCTTCATCAGCCGCGCCACGGCCGGCACCAGATGCGGCGTCAAGGCCTGCGTCGAGTTGGCAAACCCGCACAGACGGGTCGAGAAGTCCACGGTGCCGGGCACGGGAACGAGGTCGTACGCAGGCGTCAGACGCCAGGCGTTGCGCTCATCGAGCAACATCTCGAAATTCCCCAGATGATTATCCGCAACGGCAGCGCCCGCCATGAAGGCCAGACGGCGGATCAATTCATCCTGATCGCCCCCTTCCCCGCCGATGGCCTTGAGGACACGGTCGATATCCTGAAAATCCGCAGTCGAACCGGCGCCGTAGGCCCCGGTGTTGTCGATGCCGGTCAGGGTCTTCAGGCTGATCCGATGCGCGCGGTGCGTGCTCGATCGGTCATAGCGACTGACCAGCAGCACATCCTCGCCGGATTCGGGGAGCGTGATGACTCGGCTCTCGGGGACAGACAGCCCCGCCTCGGCGGCGAGCCGCAGACTGGCATGCTCGACGCGCGCCAGGCTCTGGTACGGATCGTTGGGCATATTGAATTTTGCGATCCAGTAGCGCCCTTCCAGCTGCACGGCGGCCTTGGGCCGCGCGCCCCCGATACTGGTCAACCCGTAAAAATTGCGCTTGTCCAGCAATTGGGACAATTCCCGAAGCTGAAAGCGGATCATGCGCTCGCGCACCACCTCCAGATACGGCATGCCATCGATATACCGTTCCGGCGTCTCGTGATGCGCCGTCTCGAACAGCAATCCCGATTGGACGCGCGACCCAAACCAGGCCAGCTTGGCGAGATCATCGAACCGCCCAAACGCCGGAAAGTGCCTTGTGAGCAGCATCAGACCGAAATGGCCCGGCAACATATCGCGGAAGACCCCAAAGAGCGCCTCACCGTTTTCCGGCATGAATTGCGCCCCTGGCGGTTTATCCCGGTAGTCGAGGTGCAGGGGATCGAGGGGCGGGCCCTCATAATCCGGGAAATACGTGAACCGTCTGCGGGCGTGGCCTTGCGCCGACAGGTAGCCGACCGGCACCCAGCGCCGCCCCCTGGCATCTGGGGCGCGAAGGGGGTCCCAGAGGCTGACGGTGAGGCCTTCCACCGCTTCCAGGGGGCGGGCCGGGGGGCTCACGAGAGCTTGGGGCCCGATGGGCCATTCGGCCCACCATGCAAGGTGAAGAGATCGTCGAGGCTCGGACCCCCATCATCCACAATCCCGCCTTCGTTGGGGATGTGGTTTTTCCCTCTCTGAATGATGGCCGCGGTGGCGGCCTCGAGGTCCCTTACGGCATCCCCATC
>JAPTWT010000131.1 GCA_028064935.1 Gammaproteobacteria bacterium
TTCCATGGCGATGGGGGCGATGAGCTTGACGGTGATGCTCACATTATCGCCGGGCATGACCATTTCCTTGTCCTTGGGCAGTTCGATGGCGCCGGTGACGTCGGTGGTGCGGAAGTAGAACTGCGGGCGGTAGTTGTTGAAGAAGGGGGTGTGGCGGCCGCCCTCGTCCTTGCTCAGCACGTACACCTCGGCGGTGAAGTGGGTGTGGGGCTTGATCGAGCCGGGTTTGCACAGCACCTGGCCGCGCTCGACTTCCTCGCGCTTGGTGCCGCGCAGCAAGATGCCGACGTTGTCGCCGGCCTGGCCCTGGTCGAGCAGCTTCCTGAACATTTCCACGCCGGTGCAGGTGGTCTTGAGGGTGGGCTTGAGGCCGACGATCTCGATTTCCTCGCCGACCTTGATGATGCCGCGCTCCACACGCCCGGTGACCACCGTGCCGCGCCCGGAGATGGAGAACACATCTTCCACGGGCATGAGGAAGGCGCCGTCGACGGCGCGCTCGGGCGTGGGGATGTAGGTGTCCAGGGCCTCGGCCAGCTTGAGAATGGCGCCTTCGCCCAGTTCGCCCTTGTCGCCTTCGAGGGCCAGCTTGGCCGAGCCCTTGATGATGGGGGTGTCGTCACCGGGGAAGTCGTACTTGGACAGCAGCTCGCGCACTTCCATCTCGACGAGTTCGAGCAGCTCGGCGTCGTCGACCATGTCGCACTTGTTGAGGAACACGATGATGTAGGGCACGCCCACCTGGCGCGCCAGCAGGATGTGCTCGCGGGTCTGGGGCATGGGGCCGTCGGCGGCGGACACGACCAGGATGGCGCCGTCCATCTGGGCCGCACCGGTGATCATGTTCTTGACGTAGTCGGCGTGGCCGGGGCAGTCGACGTGGGCGTAGTGGCGGTTGGCCGTCTCGTACTCGACGTGCGCGGTGTTGATGGTGATGCCGCGCGCCTTTTCTTCCGGCGCCGCGTCGATCTGGTCGTACGCCTTGGCCTCGCCGCCGAACTTGCTCGACAGCACGGTCGTGATCGCCGCCGTCAGGGTGGTCTTGCCGTGGTCCACGTGACCGATCGTCCCCACGTTCACGTGTGGCTTGGTCCGCTCAAACTTGCTCTTCGCCATGATGAATGCCTCTAGAACTTGGAAAGAATCAATTGAATTATTTGCTTGAACGCGCGCTGATGATGGCTTCCGCCACGTTACGCGGAGCCTCTGCGTAATGCTTGAATTCCATGGAATACGTTGCACGACCCTGCGACATCGAACGCAGGGTGGTCGAATATCCAAACATTTCGGATAAGGGAACCTCGGCACGAATCACCTTGCCGCCCGTCACGATTTCATCCATACCCTGAACCATGCCGCGGCGGGAAGAAAGATCACCCATCACGTTGCCCGCGTAGTCTTCAGGCGTCTCGACCTCGACGGCCATCATGGGCTCAAGGATCACAGGATTGGCCTTGCGACACCCTTCTTTGAAGCCAATGGACGCCGCCATCTTGAATGCCTGCTCGGAAGAGTCGACTTCGTGATACGAACCAAAGTGCAGCGTTACCTTGACGTCGACCACGGGATAGCCGGCAAGCACGCCGGAATTCAGCGTCTCTTCGATGCCCTTTTGCACTGCGGGAATGTATTCACGCGGCACCACGCCACCCTTGATCGCGTCCACGAACTCAAAGCCCTTGCCGATCTCATTCGGTTCGATCTTGAGAACGACGTGGCCATACTGCCCCTTACCACCCGACTGGCGCACGAATTTACCCTCGGCGTTGTCGACAGTCTTGCGGATCGTTTCCCGGTATGCGACTTGCGGCTTGCCGACATTGGCCTCGACGCCGAATTCACGCTTCATCCGGTCGACAAGAATCTCCAAATGAAGTTCACCCATCCCGGAAATAATGGTCTGGCCCGACTCCTCATCCGTCTTCACGCGGAAGGACGGATCTTCCTGCGCGAGCCGTTGCAACGCAATACCCATTTTCTCCTGATCGGCCTTAGTCTTGGGCTCAACGGCCTGGGAGATCACAGGCTCCGGAAACACCATCTTTTCCAGTGTGATGATGGATTCCGGATCACACAAGGTTTCACCAGTCGTGATTTCGCGCAGCCCGACGCAGGCGGCAATGTCTCCCGCGCGCACTTCCTTGATTTCATCGCGCTGGTTGGCGTGCATTTGCAGCAAGCGACCAATACGCTCCTTTTTACCCTTAATCGGGTTGTAAACAGTATCCCCCGACTGAAGAATGCCAGAATAGACGCGGATGAAGGTCAGCTGCCCCACATAGGGGTCTGTCATTAGTTTGAACGCAAGCGCAGAAAATTTTTCATCATCGCTAGCTCGGCGCACAGTATCATGTTCGTTGTCATCCGTCCCGTGCACTGGCGGAATGTCAACCGGAGAAGGAAGAAAATCAATGACGGCGTCCAACATGCGCTGCACGCCCTTATTCTTGAAGGCCGTGCCGCAAAGCATAGGCTGGATTTCACCCGCGATCGTACGCGTTCTCAAGCCAAGCTTGATTTCTTCTTCCGACAATTCGCCGGACTCAAGATAGCGATTCATCAATTCTTCATTAGCTTCTGCCGCGGCTTCAACCATGGCAGAACGCCACTTTTCGGCATCGGAAAGGAGTTCCGCAGGGACCTCCTGATACTCGAATTTCATGCCCTGGGAGGCCTCATCCCAAATGATGGCTTTCATCTTCAGAAGATCGATAACGCCTCTGAAATTTTCCTCAGCACCAATGGGGAAAACCACGGGCACGGGGTTGGCCTTAAGCCGCCCCTTCATTTGGTCGTAGACCTTGAAAAAGTTTGCGCCGGTGCGGTCCATCTTGTTGACGAATGCAAGGCGAGGAACTTTATATTTGTTGGCCTGGCGCCAGACCGTTTCAGACTGCGGCTGAACGCCACCGACAGCGCAATAGACCATGCAGGCCCCATCGAGAACACGCATGGAACGCTCCACCTCAATGGTGAAATCCACGTGACCCGGGGTATCAATGATATTGATCCGATGCTCTGGCAGGGAAAGATCCATCCCTTTCCAAAAACAAGTTGTGGCAGCCGATGTAATCGTAATGCCACGCTCCTGCTCCTGCTCCATCCAGTCCATGGTGGCCGCACCATCATGGACTTCGCCGATTTTGTGATTCACACCGGTATAAAACAGGATGCGCTCGGTCGTGGTGGTTTTACCAGCGTCGATATGCGCGGAAATTCCGATATTTCGGTACCGCTCGATTGGAGTTTTTCTAGCCATCATGAGCCCCGAAAATTAAAACCGGAAATGCGAAAAAGCCTTATTGGCTTCGGCCATGCGATGTACCTCATCGCGACGCTTCATGGCCGCCCCGCGCCCCTCCGACGCTTCCACCAATTCATTGGCAAGCCGCTGCGCCATGGATTTTTCCCCACGCTTCTTGGCTGCTTCCCGAATCCAACGCATTGCCAATGCCGCACGTCGCTGAGGCCGCACCTCGACGGGAACTTGATAATTGGCACCGCCAACACGGCGCGACTTGACCTCGACCATAGGCTTGACGTTACTCAAGGCCTGACTGAAGATTTCAATCGGGTCTTTACCCGTCTTGTTTTGAATGGCTTCGAAGGCGCCGTAGACGATGCTTTCGGCGATGGCCTTTTTGCCAGACAACATCACTACATTCATAAATTTGGCAACATCGAGATTACCAAATTTCGGGTCGGGAAGAATTTCGCGCTTGGCGATAACACGACGGCGAGACATAGCAGTTCCTTATTTTCGAATTGGGCGCTCT
>JAPTWT010000060.1 GCA_028064935.1 Gammaproteobacteria bacterium
CTCACCACCGCGAACTTTAAGCGGCTTTTTGTGAAGTCACAATGAACTTTGAATTGGTGCTCCTCGGTACCGGGGGTTCTGCGGGTTTGCCGCAGATTGGTGGTACTGATGGAGGTGGGGATTGGGGTGGTTGTGATCCCACGGAAGAACGGAATCGGCGGACGCGGCCAAGCGTTGTAATTCGTGGGCCAGGCGGAAATCTATTGGTGGATACTGCCCCGGAACTCCGAATGCAGCTTACAGGGGCAAAAATTCGGCAGATTGATGCGGTATTGTTCACCCACACACACGCGGATCATGTTGCCGGAATGGACGAGATTCGAATTCTGAACCGAATTCTAGGACACCCAATGCCGGCTTATGCGGAAACAAGCACGTGGGCGGAGTTGCGACGCAGGTTCGAATATGCATTTCAGCCATGGGCCGGGAATGGGTTTTTCCGACCGGTACTCGAGACGCGGGACATCGCGGCAGGTGAGACCGTAAACATTCTCGGGTTGGGGATCTTACTACTACGGCAGGATCATGGATTTATGCCAACTCTCGGCCTGCGGATTGGAGACCTCGCGTATTGTACGGATGTGGTTCGGTTTACGCCAGAGGCGTTCACCGCGTTGCGTCATGTGAGGACTTGGGTCGTAGGCTGCTTTACACGAGGCGCACCACACCCAACACATGCCAACCTGGACCAAGTGTTGGCGTGGGTTGCGGAATTGCGGCCGGAGCGGACGATCCTTACCCATATGGGGCCGGATATGGACTATCAGTGGTTGAGGCGGAATCTGCCGGCTGGCGTGGAACCCGGCTATGATGGGATGCGGATTGAAGGAGAGCAGGATTGATTGCGGAGCAACGACTAGACAGGCTTGCAGAGATTGCTGTGAAGATTGGCGTAAATGTGCAACCCGGGCAGGAACTGATCATCAACGCGCCAGTCGACGCGCGTGTATTGGTGCAACTGGTTGCAGCACACGCCTATCGGGTCGGAGCAAGTTTGGTGGTGCCTTTCTATAATGATGATTTTGTTGTTCGCGCCCGATTCGAGAATGCTGAAGACTCGAGTTTCGATTTCGCGCCGACATGGCTTTATGAAGGGATCCGTCGATCCTTGAGCGAGGGAGCCGCGATGCTTTCGGTGGTGGGTGCCGATCCCACCGTTTTGGCCGGATTCGATCCTAAACGGGTTGGGCGGATGCAACGTGCGCAAGCCGCGGCGGCGAGACCAATGAGGAACCTGATAAGCTCGTTTGCGGTGAACTGGTCGGTGGTCGCCTTTGCTACACCAGCGTGGGCGCGGTCAGTGTTTCCTGACGACATCGAGCCGGTGGCTGTCGAGAAATTGTGGCACGCGATTCTTTCAGCAATCCGGGCTGACCGGGATGATCCCGTCTCGGCATGGAGAGAACATGCGGATCAGCTCCTTGACCGCTGCGAGACGTTGAACGCCAAACGCTTCGAGGCACTGCACTTTCGTGGGCCAGGCACGGATTTGAGAGTTGGATTGATCGACGATCATGTATGGGTGGGCGGCGCAACTGAAGCGTTGAACGGAATCGTCTGTTTACCAAACCTGCCGACAGAGGAGGTGTTTACGATGCCGCATCGCGAGCGAGTCGATGGTGTCGTGCGGGCGAGCAAACCGTTAGTTCATGGTGGGGTTTTGATCGAAGACATTGCAGTCCGATTTGAAAAAGGTCGAATCGTTGAAGCGTACGCCAGCCGTGGTGAGGAAATTTTTCGTTCTCTTATCGCGACGGATGAAGGGGCCGCGCGGCTGGGTGAAGTCGCACTGGTGCCTGAAGCCTCGCCTGTCGCTCGATCTGGGCTGACATTTAGAAACACACTTTTTGATGAAAATGCGGCAAGCCACATTGCGCTCGGTCAGGCGTATGCGTTCACGCGTCGAGGAGGAGGTGGCATGGAAGCAGGAGCGAACGAGAGTCTGATCCACGTCGATTGGATGATCGGTTCAGACCGCGTGGATGTCGACGGGATCACGCCAGGAGGCTCGGTAGTTCCGGTGATGCGGGCGGGAGCGTTCGTTATCTAACTTAGTCCGCCTTGAACCACGCTCTCGCGGATGGCCGGAACCGCATGTCCCCTATGCGCTTGATGAGCGACCACCTGTCTGAATTACGTTTCGACGCAAGTGGTGGGAAGGAAAGTTAATTCCCGGACCGCCGTGCAGGGTCGTGACGTTCGTGTTTGCGTTGCTAACGGATCAGCCTTGATAGGCCATGGATCCTTACAGCGGACCGCCTCGTGGTTCCGGCACCAAATCATTTTTGTGGCTCGGGAACGATTAAAGTCTGACCAGGATAGATCAGATTGGGGTCTTGGATTGAGTCTTCATTTGCCTTGTAGATAAGCGTGTATTTTATGCCTTTTCCGTAGACTCTTCTGGCAATTAGCCATAGGCACTCGCCGGGTTTGATAACGACTTGGCCAGCCGCAACGGCCTCGATGGGAAGTGGCGCGAAGGCGGTTTTGATAGAATTAATAATTGTCCCGTCGGGACGAATCATTTCTAAAGTGAAGGTTCCGGGCTTGATATCGGGCAGTTTGGGCACACGCATAACCCAACGGCCGTTTTTCCCGGCAAGCGCACTCCCGACGTAAGTGTCGTTAAGAAAGAGCGAAAGTTGTGCACCGGCTGGGGCGGTTCCCGCGATAGTGGCCTGACCCGCGCCGTCGTAGTCTACCGAGGCGATTCCCAAAGTGCCAGGCCTTGGGCCTTGGCCCGTAAGAACCCGCGAAGCCGGGCTTCTACCTCCCGACAGTACAGCAAGTGCACTTCCGTTTGGTGCGTTGGGTATATTCACGGCGACGTTTTGTGTGCCTTTGTGCACCGATCCATTCGGTGATGTTGCTTCAAGGGTGATTTCAGCGCTACCTGGAGAGAGCGGGTTTGTAGTCACGTAGACAAAACTACCGTCCGGCTCTGTTTTCGCGGTTCCGATGGGTTTGCCGTTCACATCGATGGTCACGGTGTCGCCAGGGTTTGCTCGACCGGCGATGACAGCGTTACCGCCAGCGTCAACGCGCACTGTATCAAAACGCGGGGATAGGAGCCTTTTGATTGTCGTCTGAGCTGCCGGAGGAAGAACATTCTTCGTGGGTGCCAGGCTTTTATGGCCGCCGAGCAAAGCAAGACCGATTACTGCCACTACTCCTAAGGTTCCGATGGCCGCTGGCGCAAGCCAACGTGGCAAGCTGGAGCTTTTGTCTTTGTCGCGTGGGACGTTATATTTGTTTTCGACATTACCCGACATTGGAAATCCTGTCGCTGAGCTGTGTCGCTCCGATGAGCCCGTCGCCGAGTTGAATGACCGTACAGTTGGCCCTTGCCTCGGACGTTTCACCCTGCCACGAAGTCGCTGTCATCGGAAGTATGTATAGGTGTTTCTGGAATATGAGTCACTTTTCAGTCACGGTCTTTTGCGGCTCATCCATGGGAAGAATCGCGGAATTTCATGACGCGGCGCTCGCTTTTGGCGCAGGGCTTGCGGCGCGGCGGATGCATCTCGTCTTTGGCGGCGGTAAGGTCGGATTGATGGGAGTTGTCGCTGGCTCGACCATCGCAGCGGGGGGGACGGTGACCGGCGTGATACCGGAATTTCTGCGAGGACGTGAGGCTGAATTTCATGGGCTTACCGAGCTGATCATTACGGATTCCATGCATACCCGAAAGCGGCGGATGTTCGCTCGCGGGGATGTTTTTGTGGTGCTCCCTGGAGGCCTTGGTACACTTGATGAACTGATCGAAATTCTCAC
>JAPTWT010000314.1 GCA_028064935.1 Gammaproteobacteria bacterium
TATGCGCAAGCCTATTACCGCATCTCCAGCTATCTACAGACCATGGCCAACCAAGGCTACAACCCTCTCGTCGCCATCCAAATGGCCCTATCTGGGCAGCTGTACGCTGAACCGGGTGAGTAGTTAGTGCGCCGGGAGACCGGCAAGGAGTAGAGGGTGCAAGTCCCTGACAACAAAGAAGTAGCGAATCATGTTGTCCCCGAGTCATGCGTGGCGTATCGCGAGATACGAAGCGAAGCGTTGACAGGGGTACGTATAGGCCAGCCATTGAGCCGCGATAGTCACCAATCTCGGGTGCTGACGCTGTTAACTAAGCGGAAGGCAGCACGACGGGGCGCGTTACACGCAAGCTCCCAGTCGACCCGACGTGGTCGCAGACCCTGGCATGTACGCACGCTCTTTGCACGGGAACCGGGAGATCTCCTGTTTGACCGTAGGTGCCAATACCGGCCTAGGGCCCGCATCGGGAAGGCGAGGAGCCATAGCCGATGGTGAACGGACAGGAGAAGTCAGACCCCACCATAGTAGCTGGGAAACCCGCGAACAAAGCCGGGCAACCGGGGGCGGAGCGGGTGGAGCCAAGGGTGGGGGCCAAGGGGAACACGGGCCAACCGCACACGGGCCGGGCACAGAACCGGGGATCCGTGTCACAGGGGTTAGACCGTGTACGGCAAGTCGCAAGGCAACACAAGAAAGAGCGGTTCACGGCGCTACTGCACCATGTCACGATCAATCGACTACGGGCGGCCTTCTCGGCGCTCAAGCGCTCGGCCGCACCGGGAGTCGATGGGCGGACATGGCAGGGCTATGCGGACGGTCTAGAGGGTAACCTCCAGGACCTGCACGCACGAGTCCATAGCGGAGCGTACCGGGCCCTGCCCGTCAAGCGTCAGTACCTACTGAAGGCCGACGGTAAACAGCGTCCGTTGGGGATCGCCGCCCTGGAGGATAAGATCGTCCAGCGGGCGGTGGTGGCAGTGCTCAACGCGATCTACGAGGAGGACTTCCTCGGATGTTCGTATGGGTTCCGACCCAAGCGCTGTCAGCACGATGCGCTCGATGCCTTAGTGGTCGGGATAAGCCAAACCCCAGTGAACTGGATTCTTGACACCGACATCCGCAACTTCTTCGGGTCGCTTAGCCAGGATTGGCTGGTACGATTCCTGGAACATCGGATCGGTGACAAGCGCATCCTCCGCCTCGTGCACAAGTGGCTCAAGGCGGGTGTTCTGGAAGAGGGAGAATGGAGCGTAGAAGAGGCCGGTACGCCGCAAGGAGCAGTGGCATCGCCACTGCTCGCGAACGTGTACTTGCATTACGTCTTCGATCTCTGGGCAGCGCAATGGCGGCGGCGGGAGGCTACAGGCAATGTCATTATGGTGAGGTATGCCGATGATATTGCGGTGGGCTTTCAGCACGAAGCGGATGCGCGGCGCTTCTGGGAGGCGATGCGGGGACGGCTCGCACAGTATGCCCTGACGCTCCATCCGGACAAGACGCGATTGCTGGAGTTTGGCCGTCATGCGAGGGCCAATCGTGCGCAACGCGGCTTGGGGAATCCGGAGACCTTCACGTTCCTGGGCTTCACCTTCATCTGTGGTCAATCTCGACGGGGGGCCTTCCTGCTGCAACGGAAGTCCCGCAGCGACCGCATGCGGGCCAAGCTCAAGGAAATCAAGGCGCAACTGCGAAAGCACATGCACGAACCGATCCCGGTGCCAGGACGATGGTTGAAGCAGGTGGTGACGGGATACTTTGCCTACCACGCGGTGCCCACGAATGTACGGGCCCTCGGGGCGTTTCGCTACCATGTCACGGTTCTCTGGCGACGCACGCTCCGGCGGCGCAGCCAGAAGGATCATATGACATGGGAGCGCATCGCAAAGATTGCCGCCGCCTGGCTTCCACCACCCAAAATCCAGCACCCGTGGCCAGACCAACGCTTTGCCGTCAAACACCCCAGGTGGGAGCCCAGTGCCTAAATCGGGCTCGCTGGGATCTGTGCGGGGGGTGTCCGGTAACGGACATCCCTACCGCGATCCTGCATCGTTAAACTGTGGCACGCACCTTCGATCGGCGGGTAGGCCCTTTCTGTACCGGCGGCAGGAGCAGTTCGGCCGGCACGCGAAAACGTGCCCGCAACCGCTGCACCATCGCCATGCTCAGTCCTTTGCGGCCGCGCAGAACCTCGCTTACCCGGCTCGCGGTGCCCAGGATGGGGATAAGCTGCGCCCGTGTCACGCCATGCTGGTCCATGAGATAATGAATGATCGCCGCCGGACTTGGGGTTCGGCGGGGCCACTTTCTTTCCTCATAGGCCGCGATCAGGCGTGCTTGGGCCTCCAGGCGGGCGACATCGCCCGGCTTGTCCGATTTCATCAGCCGCTCGACAAGTGCCCGTGCGCGGGCGAGCTCAGTCTCATTATCGATGACGATCAACGTTGTATCCATCACACAGTCTCCGCATTAATACGGTCATACTCAGCATGGGTCCCGAAGAACCGGATCGCCAGCACGCCAGCCTGATAGTGCAGGGCAGTCACCAGCCGGTAATGGTTACCCTTGATGTTAAACACGACCCGGCCACCCTTGAGAATGCTCGCCTTGGGATGCGATGTCTTCACGTCCCTGGGGTGGCGCCATTGCGCTTGGCTAGCGATTGCGAGCCACGCATCATACTGCGCGCGGACCGCCTTGATACCCTTGTCCCCGGCGCGGTTGCCGAAATAACGTTCCACGAGGTCCGTGCCGATGACGATCATTTGCGCCAGTATTGCATGAAATTCCAAAAAATGGAAATCCGATTGGGAGTCACATCCTTGTCTCTCCGGTAGTCTTGCCTATCCGACGTTGGCGCGCGTTCCTGATGCGGTGCGCCCCGGCAACATCGCATCTCGCAACGGGAAGAGACCGGCCTCCATCCCTCACCTTTGATCAAGGCCGCCATGCGCAACGGAGCACCGTGCTAACGTCAGCAATGTTCCCTATTGCGGACGCAGCACTCGATGCATGCTGGTGTCCGGTATGGCCGAACAACTACCTTTCAGGTATGGATTCAACCAACATGTCCCCCGAGGAATTGGCCTGCATAGCCAATTCTTAACCGTGGCGATTTACACTCGGCACAATCGCAAAGGGCGTGATTTCAACCTTGGAATGCATATAGCCGAATCTCCTTGTGTTTAACCCACACAAAGCCATCACCTTTGGAGAGGAGGGCCACATCAACCGGTTCCGCCACGATATCGTCTCGATCGGCCGTCATACGCATCAAGAAGGCTGTGACACTCACGAGCGCCTCGGCTATCTTCGCCAGATCCTGGCAGGGGAGCCGCACTCACGGCGGCAAGGAGCGGCTTTCCGTAAGGATCAACGACCTCCTCGTACAGGAATTGATGAAATGCCTTTTCTTAGGCCCGGATTTCCTGCGGATCCTCGTCGTTTTCGCAGTCTTCGTGGGCGGCCCGAACGACCGTTTCGACAATCTGACGATAGACTCGTGGATGGATCCCCGATACGAGTAAGTTGATGATGGCACCCTGGCCAAATGGGCGCACCGAGCTGTTGACGTCCTCACCAATGCGGGTTTCCTCGGTCTTAGTGTGGCGCAAGATTCCACCTGGCAGGGTCTCGACGTGATATTCGAGAAGAACCGGGAAAAATTCGGCCTCGCCCATGCCGGCGATCACGATGGGGCGTTTATTGGCTGGGTGAAACTACTTCTTTTCGTAGACACAGGCCAAACGCATCTTCCAGGCCGCTGA
>JAPTWT010000153.1 GCA_028064935.1 Gammaproteobacteria bacterium
GTGCGCGAGCCGGGCTTGTCCCGGTCGCCGGCCTGGTAGTCCTGGAACTTGCTCATCATGTAGAGCAGGAATAGCAGGGCGCCGTCGTTGATGCGCGGCAGCTTGCCGTTGTATCCGCGGAAGTTGGCCCAGCGGTCGATGGTCTTTTTCTCGGCCTTCCAGTCCACGCCGAAGGGTGGGTTGTAGTCCTGCCCGAACACTTTGACCGTGGCCTGCTCGTTGTGGGCGCGGATCCAGGTGTAGTCGATCTCGATGATGCGGTGGCCGTTGGTGGCGTAAGCGAACTTCAGGCCGAGAATCTCGGCGTACTCTTTGGCCTGTTGCACCCCGGTTTCTGCCGACAGTCCCAGTTTCTTCGCTTCCACGACGGCCAGGGGATAGTCGCGCCGGTAGTAGAGCAGGTAGTCCGCACGTTTTTGCTTGCCACGGCGCACGCGTCCGCCGGTGACGATGATGCGGCCATTGGTGAAGGTGCGCTGCTCGCCGATCACGTGCGGCGCATTGCTCCATCCGGCCTCTATCAGCTTGGGTGTGACCAGCGCCCGGCAGGTGTCGGCCTCGGTCATGATCTGGGTCGTTGCCGTCATCGAGGCCACCTGTTCTGTTCGTGAATCATCCCCGCTACGGCATGGTGGGGAGCGGTGCTTGGCGCATCGCTTTGGCTCGGGCATTTGGTATGAGCCAAATAGAAAAGCTCGACAGGACAAAGAGTTGCGGTGATTTCTCCGGCTTTTGGTGCAGCGGTTTGGCACAAGGCGGGCAGATAGGCCCGGCTTTGCGCCAAAGCCAAGCCGGCTTGACAAAAGTGCCGCTTGGGATAAACTCTTGCGTTGAGTTCACTGCCTATCGGCTTTGAACCTATCGAGGTCTCGGCCGCTGAACCCGCGTAGCGAATCAGCGGCCTTTGTTTTTTCTGGGCTGCCATCACGGGTCACCTCCCAGCAGGTGGAGGCATGCTGCCCGGGACCATGCCGGCGAACTTCTGATCTTCCCGATGCTGTTGTCGGCCTGGTAACAGGTCACGAAGTTGGCTTTCAGCGAACCATCCTGCTTCGGTAGCCCCATCGCTACCACAACGACGAAATCCTCGTAGACAACGGCCACGCGGCGCGTCGCGTCGTACTGGCGGGAGGTCTTGTCCCAACCTTCGAACAGTGCGGCCGTGGGGTGCTCCAGAGTCGCTTTGATCCAATCGATGCGCTGCGCACGCACAGGGGAAAAGACATCCTTGCGGCCATCCCGTGCCGTGCTCTCGTAAAACATGTGGCCGAACTTGCCGGCACCGAAGTACACCCGGATGCCGTCAAAGGTCTGGATGTTGCCACGACAGTAGACCCGCTCGTAGTGCGAACGGTATTCAGCGACCGTGGCGTAGTGAACGAGAGGCGGTAACGCCATTACCAGCCTCCCTGCAGGCGAATCTTGAAGATGTTGAACTTCTCTTCGCTCTTGTGGGTCGGGGCGAGCGGCCGGCCCAGCGCTGATTCGAGACGCTGGACCACGGCGGCCTTGGCGGTGCCGTCACGCAGGGTGTCGTTGATACGGCTGCTGGCCGCACCCAGCAACAAATCGCACAACTGGATCAGCACCACTTCATGAGACGGCAGCGACTGAATGCCGTTGATACTCGCTGTGAGGTTCGCGCGTGCAAGACATCTGGCCAGTACAGGTAGACGCTTCGGGTCACGGTTGCTCTTGACGTCGCAGAAGATCCGGTAGGCGTTGAAATCCAGAATCCAGTGATGCAGCAACTGGTAATAGAACTTGTAGAAGCCCAACTCGCCGTCGTTGTCGTGCAGAGCAAGATTGAGCTGGGTTCGATCAACGGCAATACAGCGAAAACGCAGATTGTCGCCATAGGCGAAGAACAGATCGATCAGTTCGACGTAAAAATCGCGGCGGTTGGGTGACACCTTGCTCCACTTGATCTCGCCCCAAGCTTGGTGACGTTCCCGCAGTGCGCCGATGCGTGATTTGATTTCGTTACGCAATTCCTCTGGTAGCCAGAGGCTGCCGATCATGAGGTGTCGCGCACGCGGATTCGCGGATGCCAATACATCCGGATTGGCTTCGTCGCAATACACCTCGAATTTCATCTCTGTTCCTCTCAGGTCAATCCAGCACGATCAGAAACTCGGTAGCTAGTGCTTCCGGGCGCATGGCACGGGTGTCCGGGCTGCGGTGCATCTTGACCAGGCCATGGCGTTCCAGGTGACGCAGGGTGCGCGCCAGGAGTTGAACCAGACGGTGAGCGTGGGGGCCGTTGGCGTCATCGACCGCCCGATGGCCGAGGTTGGCCGGACGGATGCCAATCACTGTGCGCATGCTCGGGTTCCCCATTGTGGTGACGAGATACTATCACGCAGGCATATTATCCGTCATCGTCACCGTCGGATTTCGAGATGCACAAAATCGCCTGGAGCGGTTTTGGACAGCCAGAGGCTGGCCGCGAAGCGGCAGGCCCCAGGAATAGGGCCTGCAAACCTCGATTTGCACCCTGACGGTAGACGAGCACCGCGCTCGCACCCCCCCGTATACGAATCCGGGCAGGAAGGATCCGTGCCGTCTCGCCGGGGCATCACTCCCGTGCCCGGCCACCCGGCGAGCGCATCCGCGACAAGATCGCCACCAGCAAGGGCCAAGGCATCTGGATGGGCGGGCCGCTGCCGCTCGGTTACGACGTGCAGAACCGCCTGCTCGTCGTCAGCGAGGCCGAAGTGGCGGTGGTACGACGCATCTTCGCGGACTTCGCCAGAGACTGCTCGACCACCTACATGGTACGCAACTACGCGGCCGAGGGCATCCGCACCAAGACGAGCCGGATCTTCTGCGAGCAGTCGATCTACAAACTGCTGCACAGCCGCATGTACCTGGGCAAGATCGTCCACAAGGGCCGTTACTACCCAGGCCAGCACCCGGTTATCCTGACGGTGGCGCAATGGCAGGCCGCCCACGACGTGCTGGTCCAGACCACCGAGGAACGGCGCGCGGCGGTTGCCACGGACGGGCGCGGTTTACCGCTGCGCGGACTGATCTTCGTCACCAGCGGCGAGTTGGCGTAACTGCTGATCGAGCGCGTGCTGATCGGCGACGGCGGGCTGGAGATCCTCTGGTGCGACGCCGGCTGGGTGGAACTCATCGACACACTGCGCCCCGGCAGCATCGGCACGGAACTGGCGGAGCGGGAGATGACGGTATGACGCGGGATACGTCAATTGGGCGAGGCCATGGTTCAGCAGCGCATGGACGGCGGCGCCGTGAAACTCTCGACCTTCATCCCGCTGCAGATCCGAAAGCGCGGCATGCGCAAGGTGGTCATCCGGCCGGACGGGGAGAGCAGCAGCCGACCGCACGCGGCCAGTTCGACAGCCCCATGCTGGTGGCGCTGGCCCGCGCTTTCTACTGGCAACAACTGCTCGACGACGGCGTGGTGGCCAGCGGCACCGAGATCGCCCAGCGGGAGGGGCTGCATCACTCGACGGTCAACGAGTTGCTGCGCTTGACCCTGCTGACCCTGCTGGAGCCGGCGATCTTCGCGCAAAGAAAAAGGGCCAGGAGAATTCCGAGCCCTTGTATATGGTGGAGCGGAGGAGGATCGAACTCCCGACCTTCGCATTGCGAATGCAAATAAGGTCAATATTGCCACATTTTGAAATATAAGCGTTTTTTATTAACTATAATTATCATAACGTTATACGATAATACATCCCGCGCTATACCACGTTATACTTGCCTATCCCACCCGTTTTGAATCGCT
>JAPTWT010000320.1 GCA_028064935.1 Gammaproteobacteria bacterium
CCGCGCACCATGGGCGGGGCGGTGGCGGCGATCGCCTCCCTCAGGACGCGGTTCAGCTCCGGAGTCGGCAGAATGCGGCCGCCCGAGCGATAGGCGCGCTCCATGGCCGGAAACAGCGGCCCGATGTGCAATCCCTCGAGCGCCGAGATGAAATGCGGCGACGCAAACGACAGAAACGGCAAGCGGCGCGCCAGTTCCCGGCGGATCCAGTCGCGGCGCGCGCTATCGAGACCCTCCCACTTGTTGACTGCAAGCACCAGCGAGCGACCCTGGGCCAGGATATGGCCGGCGAGCGTCACGTCTTGCTCGCTCACCTCCTCGCGGGCATCGAACACGAGCAGCACGACCTGCGCCTCATCGACCGCCTGCAGGGTCTTGGCCACGCTATGACGCTCGAGCGGATCGGTAATATGGCTGCGACGGCGCACCCCGGCGGTGTCGATGAGAATGTAGTCCTTGCCGTCACGCGTAAATGGGATGTAAATGCTGTCGCGCGTGGTCCCCGGCCGATCCGACACCACTACCCGCTCCTCCCCCAACAGGGCATTGGCGAGCGTGCTCTTGCCGACATTGGGGCGCCCGGCCAGGGCGATGCGCATGCCCCCGGTCGGCGCCTCCGCGGTCGGCGCCGGGAACCCGGCCAATACCGCGGTCATGAGCTCATCGAGCCCGCGGTTATGCGTGGCGGCGATGGCGTAGGGCCTGCCGAGACCCAGGGCATGGAATTCCGCCACCGCCACCTCGGGTTCCACGCCCTCGGTCTTGTTCACGGCCAGACAGATGCGCCGATTGAGGGTGCGAATCTGGTCTGCGATCAGGAAATCGTCGGGATTCGGGCCGTCGCGACCGTCGACCACGCAGACGACGACATCGGCCTCGGCCAGCGCCAGTCGCGTCTGAGACGCCACCAGGGTCGCGAGCGGGTCGTGGTCGCGCACGATGCCACCGGTGTCGACTACCAGATATGAGCGCCCGCCGACCCGGCCCTCCCCGTATTGTCGATCACGGGTAAGACCGGGCAGATCGGCGACCAACGCCTGGCGCGAGCGCGTAAGCGCATTGAAAAGCGTGGACTTGCCGACGTTGGGCCGCCCGACAAGAACCACTACCGGCTTCATGGCCGGATGGGTCGGAACGTAAGCGCTGTCAGTCGTCCGGTGGTAGTGAGCACAAAGACATAGGAGCCACCCTTATGCCCGCCGACCGACGCCACGAGCGGGGCTGCGCGTATCGCCCCTTCGCCGACGCGCTTACGCGCCACCAGTTCACCCGTGCGCCGCGACAGCCACTGCGTATATCCGGCGAGATCGCCTACCACTACGGCCGGGCCCGCCAGGGCCGGACTGCCAAGCCGGCGATTCAAAAAGGCCTTCTGTGCCCACAAGGTCCCGCCGCTGGCATTGGCGAGCGCCATGACACGACTATGCGCAGTCACCACATAAAGCGCCTGGCCGCCTAAGGCCATGCTGCGGTATGACGACAGTGGCCGGCCCCAGAGGATGCGTCCCGAGTGCGCCGCCAAGGCCGCGACCGCCCCGTGGTAACCGTCGGCATACACGATGTTCTGCGCATAGATCGGGTGCGCCAGATCGATGAGTCGCTCCACAGCATCGCCGCCGCGCGGCTGCGCCACCGCGCTCGTCCACACGCGCTCGCCGTTTCTGGCCCGTAGCGCCACCAGCTCGCCGTTGGCGTAGCCCTCGTAGAGTATGCCGGCGGCGTATGTCGGGCGCGCCGTCAGAAAGAGCGTCAACGCCGGATGCGTGTGCGCCGCCATCCACAACCGGCGGCCATGGCTGAGACCGAAGGCCGTGACATGGCCGTCAAGCGAGGCGACATAGACGCCATGGGGCGCGATCACCGGTGCCGCCACGACCTCACTCGGGGCCTGCGCGGTCCACGCGTTCGCCCCGGTATCGGCCTTCAAGGCCAGTACCCGCCCGCGTCGCGTGGCCACCACCACCAACCCCTGCCCGGCCGCGGCGCCCGCCGTGATCTGCGCCTTCAGGTGCCGGTGCCAGAGCATGTGACCGTTACGCGCCTTGTAGGCGGCGACCACTCCGTTTTCGTTGGCCACAAAGATCGTGCCGCCGACTTGCGCCGGACGCAAGACGAGATCATAGCCGCCGGTACCGTTACCGGTATCGTGCGACCAGACGCGCGTCACCTTGAGGCGCGCATGAAAGGGTTTGAGTTTGGCCGGCGGAGCCACATTGCGTGCGCTGCTAAAAAGCCCGCAGCCGCCAAGCAGCCCCGCCGCTGCGAGGATCGCAAGCAGGCGCTTCATGATGCTGCCCGCAATTGCGCCTGCTCGCGCCGCCACAAGGCGGTCACGGCCGATTTCTTCGGCGCACCCTTCAAGGCCTCACCATAGGCCGCCAGTGCCTGCCGTTTGTGCCCCTCGCGCGCCAGGATCTCGGCCTGCAGTCCGAGCGCCATGGACTTGAACCCGTAGGGCTTGGCGATATGGGCATAGCGCCATGCCTTGTGCGGATGCCCGAGCGCCAACAACAGGCTGCCCAGGCGCAGGCGCGCGGTCGTGCGTACGCTCCACTGGCGGGCCTTATGCGCCGCGAACTTGAGTGCGGCGATGGCCGCCGCGGTCTCATTTTTTTCATAGGCAAGACGCGCCAGCAGCAAGGCCGCCTGGCCGGCATAAGGCGTCGACGCGTAACTGCTCTCGAGCTTATGACCGGCGGCCGTGGCAAGGCCAAAGCGCATCTGGCTTGCCGCGTTCAGGACCTCCTCGTACAGCGCCCCGGCCAGGATCCGCTGCCGCGCTTCGTAGTGGCGGTAATAGAAAACCCCGCCCACGGCAAGCGCCGCCGCGATTACGCCATAAACGATGACGCGCCCATATTTACGCCAAAATTCCTTGATATCTCCCAACTCATCGTGCGCCCAATCATTCGCCATCGATCTTTGCTTTCGCCCCCACAATCTGTGAAATCCGTGCCACGGCCTCGGCCCACGTCACGATACCCTCGCCCTTCGCGGCCCCCGCCTGGACGATGGCCACCCGCGCCTCGTCTTGCGCCTCCACGATCACGCGCGCCCCGCAGTCACGGGCCCGTTTCATCTGGCTCTTGGCGCTGGCCCCCGCAAGATGGGTCTCCACGGTCAGGCCCGCATCGCGCAGACCCTCGGCCAGCACCAGGGCCCGCAGCTGGCAAGACACGTTCGTCATGATGAACACATCGAGCACAGGCGGCGCCGGCAGGCGCGTGACGAGGGCCACCAAGCGCTCCATGCCGATCGCAAAGCCGACCGCCGACGTGGGGGCCCCGCCGAGCTCCGACACCAGTCCGTCGTAGCGGCCGCCGGCGATCACCGTCGCCTGCGCCAACGTCTCGTGCGGCGTCCATTCGAAGACCGTGTGCGTATAGTAGTCGAGCCCGCGCACCAGTCGCGGCGCGACCTCGAATGCCACACCCAATGCCGTCAGATAGTCCTGCAAGGCCACGAAGTGCGATCGTGACTCCGCGCTCCAGTAATCGGCGATGGTCGGCGCCTCGGCCAACAGCGCCGCCATGTCAGGGTTCTTGCTGTCTAGCACCCGCAACGGATTGCGCTCCAGGCGCCTTAGGCTGTCGTCATCGAGCCGATCACGATGCGCCGCGAGATAATGCACCAGGGCCTCACGATAGCGTTCCCGGCATTCGCGCGTCCCCAGGGAATTCACGAGCAGGCGCGCCTTCACCCCGAGCTGCGCCAATACCCGTGCCCCGAGCGCGATGACCTCGGCCTCTATGG
>JAPTWT010000047.1 GCA_028064935.1 Gammaproteobacteria bacterium
CACCGACTTCATCCAGATCAAGGGACGCGGCACCCGCAAGCACGACTTCCGCGCGGCGCTTTTCGACGACACCATCAAGGAAGGCGTGCAACAGCCCATAAAGACCGCGTTCAAACTCTTCGACTTCTTCGCCAACTGCGAATACTTCGAGGAAGATTTTAACTACGACGAAGTGCTGAAGCTGCCGCCGCCCAAGAGCAAAGGCAGCGGCGGCCAAGGCCCGGTGGTCGTGGGCGGCACCTATGAGCACCTCGGCGACGACATCCTCTCGATGGTCAAAGAAGAGACCATCGGCTGCGAGGGCATGAAGATCGACCGCATGTTCTTCGAGAAGTTTGAAGACGTAATCCGCGCCAACGACACCGTTGCCTCTGCCGTGGAAGCCGGGCAGTGGGACCGCGTCATCGACTACGTCAACCGCGAAGTCTTCGACAAGCCCGAGGAGTACTACACCCTCGATAAACTGCGCAAGGCCGCCGCCGTGGACCGCCGCCTGACCCTGCGCGAGATACTGGAAAAGGTCTTCGGCCTCATCCCGCGCTTCAAGTCCAAGGATGAGTTGCTGGAGGAAGAGTTCTCCAAGTTCGTCGCCGACCGCGTGCCCGAGCCACCCTCGGCCATCCCGGCCATCAAGACCTACTTCAAGGCCTACGTCACCAGTAACCGGGTGCGCGACATCATCGACAGCAAACACTTCACCGATCTGGCCACCAACCCGTTTTTCACCACCCATGATTTCAGAGCCGTGCCCCAGCAGTACCGCACGCTCGTCCCCGAATACATCAAGGACTATGTCGCCTTGAACCAGTTCGCGCCATAGGAGCAGTCATGAGCAAAGCCAAAAAAAGCACCGTCAAGGTTCTGGGAGCCGACGTTACTGTGCTTTCGCAGAGCCAGCAAGACACCATCTGCTTGACCGACATCGCCAAATTCAAAAACCCCGATCACCCGGACGATGTGATCCGCAACTGGCTACGCAGTCGCAATACCGTGGAGTTCCTCGGAATCTGGGAGCGGCTCAATAACCCGAGTTTTAATCCCGTCGAATTCGACGGGATTAGGATGCAGACGGGGCTGAACAGCTTCGTCCTCACACCCAAGCAGTGGATCGAAAAAACCGGAGCGGTGGGCCTCACGTCGAGCGCTGGCCGCTACGGCGGCACCTACGCCCACCAGGACATTGCCTTCGAGTTCGCCTCATGGGTTTCTGTTGAATTCAAGCTCTACCTCATCAAGGAATTCCAGCGCCTGAAGGAGGACGAAAACCGTCGTCTGTCGCTGGCCTGGAACCTCAACCGCACCCTGTCCAAGCTCAATTACCGTATCCACACCGATGCCATCCAGGCGCATCTGATTCCCGCCGCAGTCACGGCGGCACAAGCCGCCATCACCTATGCCAGCGAAGCCGACCTGCTCAATGTCGCCCTCTTTGGCCAGACCGCCAAACAATGGCGCGACGCCAACCCCAAGCTGGACGGCAACATGCGCGAATACGCCAGTGTCGAGCAACTGCTGGTTCTGGCCAACATCGAGGGGATGAACGCCGAACTGATCCATATGGCGCTGCCGCAAAACGAGCGTCTCAAACGCCTCAACGAAATCGCCATCCGCCAGATGCAGGTGCTCACCGGAGCCATGGCGATCAAGCAATTCAAAGGTTAAGCCGTGCTCGACACCACCACCAAACGCCGCATCGACACCGCCCGCGACATCCTCGTCGGCAAAGTCCCCGACCCGAAATCCCAGGTCGAGCAGATTACTATCGCCCTGATTTACAAGTTCATGGACGACATGGATGCCGAATCCGAGGAGCTCGGCGGCAAGCGCAAGTTCTTCACCGGCGACTACGCCCGCTACGGCTGGGCCAAGCTCATGGCGCCCTCGCTCGGCGGCCACGAAATGCTCGGCCTCTACGGCGAAGGCATCGCCAAGATGCCCGAGAACCCCGGCATCCCCGCGCTCTTTCGCGACATCTTCAAAAACGCCTACCTGCCTTACCGCGACCCCGAAACGCTCAAGGCCTTCCTCAAGATCATCGACGAGTTCAGCTACGACCACAGCGAACGCCTCGGCGACGCCTTCGAGTATCTGCTCAGCGTGCTGGGCAGTCAGGGCGATGCCGGGCAGTTCCGTACGCCGCGCCACATCATTGATTTCATGGTCGAGGTCCTCGCCCCGCAGAAAAACGAGACCATCCTCGACCCTGCCTGCGGCACCGCCGGATTCCTCATCTCCGCCTACAAACACATCCTGCGCGCCAACACCGACGCCAAGGGCCACAGCACCCTCACCCCCGATGAAAAGGGCCGCCTCGCCAAGAACTTCAAAGGCTACGACATCTCGCCCGACATGGTGCGCCTCTCCCTGGTGAACCTCTACCTCCACGGCTTCACCGATCCGCACATTTTTGAATACGACACCCTCACCTCCGAGGAACGCTGGAACGAGTTCGCCGACGTCATCCTCGCCAACCCGCCCTTCATGTCTCCGAAAGGCGGCATCAAGCCACACAAGCGCTTTTCCATCCAGGCCAAGCGCAGCGAAGTCCTGTTCGTGGACTACATGGCCGAACACCTCACGCCCACCGGGCGCGCCGGCATCATCGTCCCCGAGGGCATCATCTTCCAGAGCCAGACGGCCTACAAAGAGCTGCGGAAAATGCTCGTCGATAACTCCCTCGTCGCCGTCGTCTCCCTCCCGGCGGGCTGTTTCAATCCCTACTCCGGGGTGAAGACCAGCATCCTCATCCTCGACAAATCCCTCGCCCGCCAGAGCAACACTATCGCCTTCTTCAAAGTGGAGAACGACGGCTTCGGCCTCGGCGCCCAGCGCCGCGCCATCGAGAAAAACGACCTCCCGCAAGTACAGGCCGAACTTGCCGCCTACCTGCACGCGCTGCGCTCCAAAGCGCCCACCGAGACCATCCTGTCCCTTGCTTCCACCGCCCAGATCGTGCCGAAAGAAAAGCTCGCTGCGAATGGCGACTACAACCTCAGTGGGGAACGGTATCGGGAGGGTGCTGAATCGAATCATTCCTTCCCGCTGGTCTTCCTCGGCGAACAGACTCTGTTTCGGGTTGAAAGCGGCGGCACGCCCAAGTCCGACGTTGAGGAGTATTGGGGCGGCGGCATTCCTTGGGCGACGCTTGTTGACCTTCCAGCGACCGACTTCATCTCTGAAATCACCGCGACGAAACGGACGATTTCCGACAAAGGCTTGCGCGAGTCTTCCGCGAAGATGATCCCGGCCAATTCGGTCGTGGTCTCGACGCGCGCGACCATTGGCCGCATAGCGATCAACCGTGTCCCCATCGCTACGAATCAAGGCTTCAAGAACGTCGTGATCGAAGATTCGGCGCGAGCAGTACCGGAGTTCGTGGCTCTCGCGCTCACCAAGCTGGTGCCGACGATGCAAGCGTGGGCAACAGGCGGGACGTTCGCAGAAATCTCCAAGTCGAAGTTCTGCGAACTCCAAATCCCCCTGCCGCCGCTGGACGTGCAGAAGGAGATCGTGGCGGAGATCGAGGGCTACCAGAAAGTCATCAACGGCGCCCGCGCTGTCCTCAACCACTACCGCCCCCACATCCCCATCCACCCTGACTGGCCGATGGTGGAGTTGGGAGAGCTCTGCGAGGCCATCGTTACTGGCCCTTTCGGCAGCGCACTTCACCAGAGCGATTACGTTGATGACGGTATCCCCGTCATTAATCCGGCGAACATTGTCGACGGGACGATCAGTACTGACGGTG
>JAPTWT010000063.1 GCA_028064935.1 Gammaproteobacteria bacterium
GAAAAGTCCCAGATTTCGTGCCGAATCATGTACGGAAAACATAGTCGGAATGGCATGATATACGGAAACCGTCTCGAAGGGGATTTCCGTACATGCTGATCGGCTACATGCGCGTCTCGACCGACAATGACCGACAGGTGCTCGACCTGCAACGCGACGCCCTGCTCGGAGCCGGGGTCGATGAGCGGCATCTGTTCGAGGATCGTGCCGGGGGCAGCCGGCGCGACCGGCCGGGCCTCGCTGCGGCACTGGCCTATCTGAAATCCGGCGATTGCCTCGTGGTCTGGAAGCTGGACCGGCTCGGCCGGTCGCTGCCGCATCTTCTGGAGACGGTGAACAGCCTTAGGGCGCGTGGCGTCGGCTTCCGGTCGCTGACCGAGCAGATGGACACCACGACGCCGCAGGGGGAATTCCTGTTTCATGTCTTTGGCGCTCTGGCGCAGTTCGAGCGTTCGCTGATCCAGGAGCGTGTGCAGGCAGGTCTGGCGGCCGCCCGTCGGCGGGGCAGGCGTGGTGGCCGACCGATGGCGATCGATGCCGAGAAGCTGGCGGCGGTGATCGCGGCGCTGGACGCTGGTGCCACGAAAGCGTCGGTCTGCCGCACTTTCGGCATTTCGCGGAGTACGCTGGTCGACTCTCTGGCACGGATCGGCTGGTCTCCTGCCCTCAACAGGCAGGAGGGAGGGACCAGTGGGTCATCGACGGATATTGACCGGGGAACAGATCGCACAGCTGTTCGACCCGCCGACTGATCGACGCGGCATAATTCGTCACTACACGCTGTCTGCTGCGGATCTTGCAATGATCCGGCGCGGGCGGGGCGATCATCACCGTCTCGGTCTGGCTCTCATGCTCTGTTACCTGCGGTATCCCGGCCGGCCGCTCCATGCCGGCGAGATACCCGATCCTGCCCTGGTCTCGTTCGTCGCCACACAGATCGACGTCTTGCCGGATTCCCTCGGTGCTTATCTGAGGGTGGATCAAAATCGACGCCGGCATTCGGCGGCATTGCAGGATCGCCTCGGGTTGCGGCCATGGGGGCCGCGCGTGGCGGCAGACCTTGCCGACTGGCTGCTGGCGCATGCACTGGAAGCCGACCGGTTGGTCGATCTGGCGGCTTTGGTGCTGGAAGAGTGCCGCGGTCGCGGGATTCTTCTACCGCCCCCGGCGCGCCTCGAGCGGCTCTGCATCGAGGTTCGATACCGCGCGCGCCGGGAAATCGAGCGTCGGCTGACCGAGGGTCTGTCCGCCGATCAGCGGCGTCGGCTGGATGCGTTGACGGAGCGGCGCCTGGACACCAGCCAGAGCTGGCTGGCCTGGCTTCGCCAGATCCCGGAATCGGCAAAGCCGGCGTCCATGCTCGGGGTGATCGAGCGGTTGGAGCACATCCGGGCAATCGATATCGATCCGGCGCGCGGTCACCGGATCAATCAATCCCGGCTCGCCCAGCTTGTTCGCGAGGCCGGCCGGACCACGGTGCAGCATGTTGCCGGCTACGAGCGCCGGCGCCGGCATGCCGTGCTCACCGCGATCGATCTCGATCTGTCGGCCCGCCTGACGGATCAGGCGATCACTCTGTTCGAGCGGCTGATCGGCGCGATGTTCCGCAAGGCGGAAGGCCGACATGCCCGGGCGTTCCAGGCCGAAGGCCGGGCGATCAACGAGAAGGTCCGGCTTTATGCGAGGATTGGCGCCGCCCTGATGGCCGCGCGCGCCGGCCAGGGCGATCCCTTCGCGGCGATTGACAAGGTGATACCCTGGGACCGGTTCTGCTCGACCGTTATGGAAGCGGAAACTCTGGTTCGTTCGGAAGATTTCGATCCCTACGAGGTGCTGAGCGAACATTATGCCGGCATTCGGCGCTGGGCGCCGGCGTTTCTGGCCACTTTCGAGTTTCAGGGTGTTCCCGCCGCGGCGTCGTTGATGCGCGCGATCGCCATGCTGCGCGCCATGAACAGCGCGGGAGCCTCGACGCTGCCCAAGTCAGCGCCGACCGCCTTTGTCCGGCCGCGCTGGGCGCGGCATGTCCTCACGGCACACGGCATCGACCGGCGTTTTTACGAACTCTGCGTCCTGGCGGAATTGCGCCAGCGCCTTGCTGCCGGCGATGTCTGGGTTACCGGCAGCCGGCAATACCGGGCCTTCGAGGAGCGGTTGATCTCCAGGGAGACGCTGCAGGTCCTGCAGAAAGAGTCCGGCATTCCGGTTGCCATCGAGACTGACTTCGATCGCTTTATCGAGACCAGGCGGACCTGGCTGGATGCGCGGCTGGCCGAGGTCGACGCCCGTGCCCGGGGCGGGCTGCTTCCCGATGTGACGATCGAGAAGGGCGTGCTGAGAATCACGCCGATCGAAAAATCGACTCCGCCCGAGGCCGAAGCGCTGGCAGCGAAGCTCTATGCCACGCTGCCCCGCATCCGGATCACCGACCTGCTGACGGAAGTGGCCGGCTGGACCGGCTTCCTGGACTGCTTCACCCATTTGCGCACCGGCGAAGCCGCCGCTGATCCCCGGGTGCTGATGGCGGGGCTGCTGGCCGATGGCCTCAATCTCGGCCTGACCCGGATGGCCGAAGCCTGCAGCATCGCCAGTCTGGGCCAGCTCGCCTGGACCGCTGACTGGCACATCCGCGACGAGACCTACGCCCTGGCGCTGCGCCGCCTGGTCGAACACCAGAGCCGCGAGCCGCTCGCCGCCCTCTTCGGGTCGGGAACCGCCTCATCCTCGGACGGGCAGTTCTTCCGCGCCGGCGGTTCTGGCCGTGATGCGAGCCGGATCAATGCGCACTACGGCCCCGAACCGGGTCTGAAATTCTACACCCATCTCTCCGATCGCTACGCGCCGTTCCATACCAGGGTGATCGCCGCAACCGCCAGCGAAGCCCTGCATGTCCTCGACGGCCTGCTTGATCATCACGGCGATGCGCCGCCACGTCAGCACCGGCACCATACCGATGGCGGCGGGGTGTCGGATCATGTCTTTGCCCTGTGCGCCCTGCTCGGATACGTATTCGCGCCGAGAATTCCTGACCTGAAAGACCGGCGTCTCTACAGTTTTGCCAGACCGGCAGCCTATCCGACGCTCGCGCCGATGATCGCCGGCCGCATCAACGTCGATCTCATCCGCGCCCATTGGTCCGATCTCCTGAGGATCGCCACCTCGATCCGCACCGGCACGGTGTCCGCGTCGGTGATCCTGCGACAACTCGCCGCCTACCCACGACAGAACGCCGTTGCCGCGGCACTGCGCGAACTCGGCCGTCTCGAGCGGACGCTGTTCACCCTC
Organism: Gammaproteobacteria bacterium; assembly: GCA_028064935.1. The sequence continues at coordinate 3,286 of JAPTWT010000063.1, forward strand.
GACTGGCTGGAAGATCCGGGCCTGCGCCGTGAAAGCAGTCATGAACTCAACAAGGGCGAGGCCCGCAACAGCCTGGCCCGCGCCGTCTTCATTCACCGGCTCGGCGAAATCCGCGACCGGACCTTCGAGAACCAGACACATCGAGCCTCTGGCCTGAATCTCCTGGTCACCGCCATCATCCTCTGGAACACACGCTATCTCGCGCAAGCCATACAGGCCCTACGCCAGGTCGAGGATGTGCCCGGAACCCTCCTCAGACATCTCTCGCCGATCGGCTGGGAGCATGTGAACCTGACCGGCGACTACATCTGGAGCGCCAATCAGAAATCGACGGAAAACCATGCCGGATTGCGGCCGCTCCGGCCAATCCCCGACACGACCACCCACGCAGCCTGATGTTCCCACTTTGTCCGCTTATGCTACAGCGCGGGGCGATCCGTTACTTCGGGCCATCATTGCCGGA
>JAPTWT010000181.1 GCA_028064935.1 Gammaproteobacteria bacterium
ACGTCACCTCCAGCATCCCGGCCAGGTAACCCATCGAGGCGTAAACAAGGCTCGACACGCCGAACGGCGCTGTGGTAAAGGAATCGGCCAATAGACCGAGTACGAACCCGGCTACCGCGCCGGCCTCGCGACCCTCGATCAGGCCAAACATCACGGTGGCTGCGATTAGGAAGTCGGGGTGGACCCCACTTAGGGTGACCGTACCCAGCTGGGACCTCTGCAAGACTCCAAACGTCAGCACGAGAAGAATGAGCTTGATCACCTTGGAAAAGGTCATGGCGTTCCCGCCGGGAGCCAATCGAGGACGGAGACAAAATAGAGACTGGCCAGATTGACGACCGGGGTCAAATCAACGTGCTCCTGCAGCGCGCCCGGGGCGGTATAGGCATCGGCCACGCGTCCTACTGGAATGCCAGGCGGATAGATCTCCCCCTGAAGCCCGCTCGTATAGGCGACCTCGCCCTTCTTCAACACGGTTCCCGGGTCGACCAGCTGCACAGAGAGCGACCTGGCGGAGCCCTGCCCAACAGCCAGGCCGAGTTGGCGGCTGGGCTGGATCCGCACCCCGGCCGCGAAGTTGGGGTCGTCAACCAGAAGCACAGTGGAGCTGTCCGCCGACACAGCCACAACTCGGCCCACCAGGCCGTACGCCGCAACGACGGGGTTGCCAACATGCACTCCCTGGTGGGAACCCTTGTTGATCTCCACGCTCAGCTGAAGATTCGACGGCGTATAGGAAATCACCTGCGCGGCGGTGGATTTGATGTTGCCCGCATAACTCAGATGCAGCGTTGCCGTCAGGGAGTTCAGCGCCGCCTGGGCACCCTGGTCCGCAATGCGGCGGTTCTTGAGTGTCGCCACCTCGCTTTGGAGCCGCTGGTTCTGCGCCTTGACCGAGCTGTACTCGAATGCTCCTGCCACGACGTCGTACACCGGAGAGACAACGGCGGTAGCAGCCTGGCGCAGCGGCGTAACTACGCTGCGCAACAGGCCTTGTGCCGAAGTGATCAACGGTGGCTCGCCCCGATAGCTAGCGGTAAGCAGCGACAGCGAGATCAGCAGTATGACTATAAGCGTTATGCGAGGGCGTCTGAAAACGGGACCGGCCACCGGTAATGGCAGTCCCTCCTAGCGGCTGCTGGAGGAGATCAGCACCCGCTTGAGTGCCTCGAATTCCTCGAGGCACTGTCCCGAACCAAGCGCAACGCACTGGAGCGGGTTGTTCGCGACGACAATGGGCATCCCGGTCTCCTCGTGGAGGCGCCTGTCAAGGCCGTTCAGAAGTGCGCCGCCACCGGTCAGGACGATTCCCTGCTCCATGATGTCGGCCGCCAGCTCCGGCGGCGTGTTGTCCAAGGTGTACTTGACCGCGTCGACGATCGCCGAGATGGGCTCCTCGATGGCCTTGCGAATCTCCTTGGTCGAGACGACGATGGTCTTGGGAAGGCCCGTTATCAGGTCCCGACCCCTTATCTCGGCTTGGAACTCCTCCTCGAGGACGGTCGCCGAGCCGAGCGCCATCTTCATCTCCTCCGCGGTGCGTTCGCCCAAAGCCAGGCTGTGCTCCTTCTTGATGTAGGTGATGATCGCCTCGTCAAGTTCGTCGCCGCCGATTCTTATCGACTTGGAGGTGACAATTCCTCCGAGCGAGATGACCGCGACCTCAGTGGTGCCCCCTCCCATGTCAACCACCATGTTGCCAGTGGGCTCGTGGATGGGGAGGCCCGCGCCGATGGCGGCGGCCATTGGTTCCTCAATGATGTAGGCCGGCTTCCGTGCGCCCGCATACTCGGCCGCCTCTTGAACCGCACGCTGCTCGACTCCGGTAATCCCGGATGGGACGCAGATCACCATACGCGGCTTGCCGAACCGTGAGTTATGCACCTTGTGAATGAAGTAGCGCAGCATTTTCTCGCAGATCTCGAAGTCCGCGATCACGCCGTCCTTCAAGGGCCGGATCGCCTGGATGTTGCTCGGGGTACGCCCGATCATCCGCTTCGCCTCGAGGCCAACCGCCAGGGGCCGCCCGTCTTTGGTGTTGATGGCGACCACCGAGGGCTCGTTGAGGACGATCCCCTTACCGCGCACGTACACCAGGGTGTTTGCCGTGCCGAGATCGACCGCCATATCGCGCCCTAAAAATGAGGAGCCTAATGCCATGATGTGTGCCTCCGGAGGGTTCCTTGGTCAGAGAAGTGGAAAAAAGTGCGGAATAGCCTTAAGCTTGGGCACCGGCGCCGAGGTGCTGCCGGCAGCGCAATCCACGACCCAACAGTCTATCCACCTAATCCGTTATTGCTCCGGAAAGAACAGGGCAAGCTCGCGAGCTGCGGCTTCAGCCGAGTCAGAGCCGTGCACCAGGTTTTCGCCGATCTCGATCGCCAGATCGCCGCGAATCGTTCCGGGTGCCGCCTTGGCCGGATCGGTGGCCCCCATTATCGTGCGAACGACGGACCAGGTATCCCGAGGGCCAGCCACTTCACATACCAGCACTTTGGATCGCGTGATAAAGGACACCAGCTCACCGAAGAACGGCTTGCCATCGTGCTCCGCGTAGTGGGCCTTGGCGATTGCCTCGTCCAACTGGCGCAATTCAGCGCGCACCAGCGTAAGTCCCCTGCGCTCTAGCCGCGACAAAATCTCGCCAACCAACCCGCGTTCGACGGCGTCGGGCTTGCACATAAAAAAGGTTGAATCCATAGCTCTTAGAGACTACCGGGCCGATCTGGCGCTGCCTCTAGATGGCTCGGCGCTCTCAACGGCTTCTAAGAGAGCAGGAAGCGGCGCGCCCGGGCGGCGGTCCGAAAAGATCCGAACACCACCACAGCGCCGTCTTGACCGGCCAGCTGCATCGCCTCGGATACGCCCTCCTCGACCGAGGAAGCCTCCAGCACAGAGAAACCCTCTTCGAGTGCCACCGCCGCAAGTGCCTCAAGAGGCATCGCGCGCTGTTCGCCGATGGTCGCAACAAAGACGCCGGCCAATCGCGACTTCATCGCTCTCAACACCGCGTTCGCATCTTTGCCCGCGAGCATGGCAACGACGCCGTATGCTGGCTCGATTCCCGAGAACTCTTCGGCAAAGGTGCGTGCAAGCGCCTCAGCCGCCTCGGCATTGTGCGCCCCATCAACAACCACAAGCGGGCTGCGGTAGACCACCTCGACTCTTGCAGGCACCGATACGCTTCCCAAGGCCTCACCGACGGTGTCGTAATCAAGGCTCGATCCGACAAGCTCCTCGACCGCCGCAATCGCCACCGCGGCATTTTCGACTTGATGTCGGCCGTGGAGCGCCACGAAAAGCTCCTGGTAGATGGTTCTGGGAGTTCGCAGATCGAAGCGCCACCCACCCACGGCCAGCGTCTGTTCAGAAACCGAGATATCGCATCCAAGCCTCAGGACGCCGCGGTTCGGCCGCCTGTCAAAATAAGTCATCAGGTCATCCGGGATCGCCCCGAGCACTGCCACGGATCCCGGTTTGATGATCCCCGCCTTGTTGTCGGCGACACCCTCCAGCCCAGGTCCCAGGAGCTCAAGGTGGTCGTGCCCAATCGAGGTGACCACTGCGACATCGCCATCGACCACGTTGGTCGAATCCCAGGTTCCGCCGATACCCACCTCGACCACCGCTGCCTCCACGCCTTCGGCGTAGAAGAGCGAGATGGCCGTGGCGCAGGCAGTGCAGCACGCACACATCATCACGGGGAGGGGGACGCTGGCGAGGCATGGCCGCAGGCAGCACCGCAG
>JAPTWT010000288.1 GCA_028064935.1 Gammaproteobacteria bacterium
TCGACCTTGGAGATCCTGGGCATCCTGGGACCGTTTTTCATGCAGTGGCTCATTGACCGTGTCCTGGTCATCAATGATCACCACTTGCTCACGCTGCTGGGCGTGGCCTATGTCGCCGTCACGATCTTTTCCGCGCTCTTTTCCATGCTGCGCTCGTGGGTCGTCATCCATGTCAATGCCATCGTCGGATCGCAATGGGCTACTAACCTGTTTTCCCACATGATGCGGCTGCCGCAGACGTTCTACGAGAAACGCCACATCGGCGATATCGTATCGCGCTATGACGCCATCCGTAACATCCAGAAAACGATCACGGCCCATTCGGTGTCGGCGCTGCTCGATGGTGTCATGGCCGTGGCCATCATCGTCGTCCTGACCCTCTATAGCGTGAAACTCACGATCCTCGTGTTGGCGGTATTCCTGCTCTATCTCAGCGCCCGCTGGATAACGTATCGCCCGCTACGGGACGCCACCGAACGCCATATCCACGCCCTCGCAAGACAGCAGACCTATCTACTGGAATCCCTGCGCGGCGCCCAATCCATAAAGCTCTTCAACGGCGAGGGCCGCCGGGCCGCACAATTTGCCCATCTCGTCGTCGACTCCACGAACGAGGATGTCCGTGTCCAGCAGTTGTCCGCGCTGTCCCATGCCAGCCAGCAGTTCCTGATGGGCGTGGGCCACGTGGTGGTTATCTGGATCGCGGCGCTCATGGTCATGCGCGGGGCGTTTACGGTGGGCATGCTCGTGACCTACTCGCTTTTCGCGAGCCAATTCCTCACCCGCGGCGACACACTCGTGAACATCGTCATGGAGTTCCGGATGCTGCGCCTATACGGCGAACGCTTGGCCGACCTTGCCTTGACGCCGCCCGAAGAGGCCATTGATGGTACCTATGCGGGACCCGATCCTGGCCCGCGACTCACCGTCAGCGGCCTTGCGTTTCGCTACTCGCAATCCGACCCCTGGATCCTGCGCCACATAGACCTTACCGTCGAGCCCGGCAGCGCGGTGGCGATCATAGGCCCCTCAGGCACCGGCAAGTCCACCCTGGCCAAGCTGCTGCTCGGCCTGATGACACCTACCGCCGGCACGATCATGCTCGGTGGCATCGACATCCGCCAATTGGGCCTCGCCCGCTACCGGCACATGGTCGGCTGCGTATTGCAGTCCGACCCTCTGTTTGCTGGCACCATCGCCAACAACATCGCCTTGGGATACCCCGACGCGTCTCTGGACGATATTGTCACGGCCTCCCAGCAGGCCGCCATCCACGACGAGGTCATGGCCATGCCCATGGGCTACGAGACCCTCGTCGGCGACATGGGATCGGTGCTGTCCGACGGGCAAAAACAACGCATATTACTCGCGCGCGCCCTATTACGATGCCCGCGGCTCTTGATCCTGGATGAGGCCACAAGCCATCTCGATACCGTTCGCGAGAAGGCGGTCAACGACCACCTGCGCGCCCTCGGAGTGACGCGTATCCACATCGCCCACCGACGCGAAACTATCGCCCAGTGCGATCACATCTATCGCCTCGATAACGGCGTTCTCACGGCCGTCTCCATGGACAGTTATCGGCCCGGCGAGGTACACCTTGCCACAGAGGGCTGAGGGCATACGCATCCCGGGGGATCCGGCTCGAAGGCCCCAAGGGCCGTGCCGGGCGCGGCGCGCGCTCGTGCTCGCCTCGCTGGTCATGGCCGGTGTCGGGTCGGCCGCCGCGCACGGGCGATCCGTCACCCCCGGCATCCTCGATGACCCGTGGGGGCTCATGACGCGCGTGGCGCCGCCCGGGACCTACAGCCCAGGGCGCCATCACCTGCCGCGGATCCGCAGGCCCAAGCGACCCCCGCGCGCCGTACTGGCCGATTTGCGTTCCCTGCCCGCGCTCACCGCCTGGGCCCTGCGTCACAACCCGCGCACAGCCCTTGCGTGGCAGGAATGGCGCGCAGAGGCCGCCGCGCTCGGCGTGGCCAAGAGTGTCTGGCTCCCAGCAGTAAACGGCGTCTTCGCAGCCCAACGCAGCGCCACCATGGTGCGCGCACCCGCGGCCTCCGTGGGCCCGGCCAACGGGCTATACAGCACCCTGTCTCTCGACGAGGTGCTGTTTCATTTCGGATACCGCCGCGCCTCGGTCGCGAAGGCGCGGGCCGCCTTCCTCGCGGCACGCTATAACGTCGACGATGCCATTCAGCAAATTGCCCTGGCAGTGGCCGATCGTTACTATGATCTGGCCGAAGCCCACCAGGACGTTGCGATTTACCGTTACGATGTCCGAGAGGCCCGGCGCGTCTATACAGCCGCCCGCCGCCTGTATCATGCCCACCTAAAGCCCATAACCGATCTCGATCTCGCCAAAACCCTATGGGCGCAGGCACGCGCCAGCCTGTCCGAGGCCAGGGGGCTCGAACGCGTGCGCCGTGGCGAACTCGCGCAAGCCGCCGGGCTACCCGTGGGGACCCCGCTCAGCGTCGTTTCCCTGCCGGCTCCCGCAGGCCCGCTTCCTTACACCATACGACACTGGCTGCAGGCGGCGCTTGCCCATAACCCGTCACTGCTCGCCGACCTTGCCCTAGCGCGAGAGGCACACCAAGCGATCCGTGAGGCCGCCGCCCAGGCGCTTCCGTCGGTATCCCTTCTTGGGAGTGCCGGCAACGACGAATTTCCCCATGGCCCCGATGTGAACAGCTTTGCTGTCGGACTTCAGATCAACGTGCCTTTCAATATCAACTTTGCGAACACCTATCGTATTGAACAGCAGCGGGCCACATACCGCGCCGCACGCGCGCAGACACGCGAACAGGCGCATCGGGTATTGCTGGCGGTATGGCAGGCCTTCTATGGACTGCAAAGCAGCATGCGCTCCTATCACAGCGCGACGATCGCCACGATCAGTGCACGGCGCGCGCTCTCGGGCATAGGTACGCAGTATCGGATCGGCCTTGCCAATATGCTCGACCTGATCTCCGCGGAGTCCAACTTGGTCGCCTCGCGCATCACCCAGCTACGCGCCCTCACCGATTATTACCGATATCGAGCCGCGCTGTTTCGCGATTCCGCCCTGATCCCGCGCGCGGCGCCGACATTACACAGGCCTCGATAGACGTACCCTGACCATCCCCCATAGCCCGCCAGATAGACACCATGGCGACTAGGCCATCACACCGTTCGCAAGGTCTACTCAGGATATTCTTCGAATATCCTGGTCAACCTCCGACAGCCTGCCACGCGCCGTTAGCCGTCAATGGCGCCGGCATCCCCGACAGGCCGACAGCGACCGGCTACAAAGGCGCGCATCACCCACCCCGGCGCATGGGGACAGGCGCGCCGGAGCTTGCGGTGCCTCGCGTACCGGCACATAGGCTTCGCTGGCCCCCGTGCGCGCTGCCCGCCGACGGCCGCATTCACACCAACCACAGGGCGTAACCCCACAGCCCCGCGCCCAGGGCCGCCGCGACACCCGCCGCGATAAAGAGCCACCTACGGCCAGTCAGCGCCGTGATCGAGGCGAGCGAAATGGCGATCTGAATGAAGATGAGGCTCAAGGCCATGCCGTTGTGAGGCCGATCAAGTCGCGCCGATTCCCGGTCCGCGTGCCGCGAACGCGCCTCCAGGGCATCGGCGCGTGCCTTAATGGTCACCTTTTGCGCCGTGTACTTTGCAATCTTCTCGCGAAACAGCCTTGCCTTCGAAGGCGGCACGAGGGCCAGGGCCAACTGCATGATAT
>JAPTWT010000209.1 GCA_028064935.1 Gammaproteobacteria bacterium
GAAAATCCTGACATTCGGCGCAAATTCGGAAACTCAAGGGAGTCGGATACGGATCGGTCCTACAGCAGGAGGAGGGTAGGCCAGGTTGGTATTCCTACAGGGAAAAGATGCTGCGCGGCTACGTACGGATGCAGGCCCAGGCCAACGGGGTCGAGCTGACTGGCGAGCGACCGACGCCCAAACAGTCGATGCACATCGGAAACGCCCGCAACGGTTATCATGGAGCCAGCATTCCTTCTGGTGTCCGCCAGAGCCAGAAAATCTCCGATTGGAGCAAGGAATAGGGAAATGGGTAAGCAAGGTGGAGTTTGGATTTCTCCGGACTTCTTCGAGGCAGATCTAAGGCCTCCCGGCTGGCCTGAAAATCCTGACATTCGGCGCGCAGTCGACTGGTTCCTCACCTTCTTGGACCCCGAGGAATGGAAACGACGCCGGTTCGCGGCGTTGCAGCACTTCGTAGACGCTGCCTCAGGGGAAGTATCTGCGGACCCTAATGGAAAGGGGCGGTTCTTCGACGAGCGCGATCAGTTCGCCTGGTATCTCTTTCTGGCTCAGGCGGTTCTCGATCACCCCACCATTTACGACTTTACCTTCGGGCCGCGTGTGATGCCCATCATGGCTGCCATCGGGCGCAATTTTGATTTACTACAGGGGGTCAAAGGGGTCGAGGGGCGTGTCCGTCGAATGATCGGGCAAGAGAAAGGGCAACCCAATGCCTGCCTATTCGAGTTGTTAGTAGCGGCCGCCTACACGCAGCGTGGGGCGGACGTGTCCTTCTTGGAGGAACGGCCTGGCGTTGCCAAGACTCATGATTTGGACGTGCTTCTTGACGGAACGCTTTGGGCCGTCGAATGCAAGCGCATGGAAGGCGGTCAATATACAGAGGACGAACGGACCAGAGCTCGCCAACTCTGGCTACCGATGGCTCGTGGATTCCAAGAGCACAACATCGACGTCTACTGCAACACGCGCTTCCTGGTTGAACTGTCCAAGATCCCCGTCGGATATTTTTCTGGCAAGGTGAAGGAATGGGGTGCAGGCGGGATGCTGCGCCCTGTCACATGGTCGGACGCACTCTCAATCGGTGAAATTCGGCGATTGGATCTGGGGCCGCTTACGCGCGCACTAAAGAGCGACGATATCGCACTTAACAGTTCTCGGCTTTATGAATTGCTAACTGGCACGTACAAACCAAATGCAAAAATCATTAGCAGTCTGAATGTGCGGCGTGCCGAGAATCCCCTTTATGTTGCGGAATGCCAAGGTGGAACCGTATTTGACTGGGAAAGTCTAAGTCCGGAGTCCGTTGATGCAAAGGCGCGTGACGTTCTGAAGCGCCTTTCGGAGGGAAATAGTCAATTACCTGATGGGCGCCCCAGTATAATTCATGTGGGAATCGAGGCTGTAGACGGGGTCGAGGTCGAACGAGCTAGATACGAGAAGATTATTCGGAACATCGTCAACTTCGATCCCGGAACAAAGGAGCTCGAGTACGTGTACGTCACGTGGTACGCGCCGGAGTCCCCGCCGAACAATTCCGGTGCATTCGACGAAACTTGCCACTGGCAAGCAGTTAGGCCGCGGCGGCGTCGTCCACTCGATAGGGGACTCCTAGTGCTCCCGTCGGGGCTTCCGTCGCGTAACGGTGCTCATTGGCAACCTACCGTCGGCGGGGTGTAAGGTCGACACAGCTCAAGCTGATCATCGAAGGCATGCTCGACAACGGTTTGCCTCGCGCATATACCTCGGAACTCTATAACAAAAATTCTCTGCGGTGTTCGACCACGTGTATGAGTCTCGCCCGGAACCAGACTCCTCTCCATATGCCTGAACCAGAACCAACAAATCGTCCCGCTTTCCATAGGCACCCTCGATCGGTAGCTTGATCATGACTGAGCTGCCATAACAATTCCCAATGTCATGAGGCAAAAAAGGCCGCAAATGGTGAGTAGCGAAGTCCGGCGACCAGACGTTCAATGCAATATCTTCCTCAACTGCCATCAGTCTAGGATGTCGGACCTTGAAAGAGATCACTTTGTCACAACCATAGCGCATAATAACGTGCTGTCGGCGTGAATTGCCGCTACCGCGAATTCTTCCTGCCAAGCCACTCCTGGGAATTGGGTTTAGCGTCCTGAAACGATTCCGCCGAATTGATCTCGTCAAGGACCTCCTGCCACGTGGCGCGCAGCCTGACCGGAATCGCGAGCATCAAGTTCAGGCCTTGGCCGAAACTCTCGACCGCGTAACCGGCTTTGCAGGTGATCGGGAACGCCCGATCGGGACTCAACCCGTAGTGTTCGGCCACCTTCTCGTGATAGAGGCCCGCGGCATTGAATCCCCACACGGGCCGGCCGAGCGCGGTGGCAAAACCCACCTCGAAGACCGTTCCTGAGTCCGGCTCCGACCCGCGAAAACACTGAAGGTTGGCGATGACCGCATCCGCCAGTCGGATCAGCCTGGTATTGCACCGATAGATGTCCGCCGGACCATCATCGGGCTCGCTCTTCGGAAAGATGGGTGTGATGCCGCGCTCGCCGGCATACTGGCTGATCTCCTGGCGGAACGTGTCCCAATGAGGCGCAAAGACATCGGGGCCGACGACATAGACCTGGATATTGGGTCTACTCATGACGCGAGTCCCCGTCAACCGCTCCCTGCGCCAAAAAGGCACGGAGTGCCGGCGCGCTCAGATAGCCCACGTGCCGGCGGCCGTGGTAGACGAAGGTCGGCGTGGCCGCCGTCCCGTGGCTGGAGGCAAAAAAGGCCGCGGTATTGCTCTCCACCGCCGCCAAGGCCACCGGAGCCACGGTGACGCCTTGCACGGGCAATCCCCCCTGCTCCGTCGTCTCATGAAAGTCGCGCTCATCTTGTGCCCAGGCTCGTCCGGGATCCGGCGCGCTCAGGATCTCGGCGGCCCGCACGCGGGCCGTGGCGGGGTCGACGATGGCCACCGGCACGATGCGCACACGCAATGTGCCTGCCGCAATGCGGGGGGCCAGAACGCGCACCCAGTCCCGATGACAAAAGGCGCAGTTCGGATCGGCGACCATCGTCAACGTCGGTCCTGCCGTCCCGACCAGCAGGCCCGCCGAGGCGCGGGTGGGAAAGCGAAAACGCTGGGGCGAAATCGCCTGCTGCGCCAATAGGGACAAATTGTGCCCTTTGGCATCGAATACCGCACCCAGAAAGACGTAGCGGCCATTGGTCCACGCCACCGACCCGCTGGGCGACAAGACCAGGCCGGTCAGCCCGTCCGGTCCTGCGAAGGTCCGCTTGATGCCGGCCTGGCCCCGGGACGCCTCCTGGACCAGACGGGCAAGCGCCATGCGTGAACGCCGGCCCGCCCCAGGGCCCGCAAAAGCGGGGCGTGATGCGGGCTGGGTCGGTGCCAACCACCACCCGACGGTGCCCACGGCCACCACCAGCACACCGAAGATCGCGAAGATCTTCGTCGCGACATTGAGAATCCTGCTTACGCCCTGCATTGGCATAGATCACCCGCCTGCATCATGGGGAACTGTTCGTTTCATGGGTGCGCCCTCTCTTCTCGTGAGCGCCACCGCTAAAGCGACGGCTTCGGTCCATCCGGTTCACTCCCGGCCGCTCGCGAAAGCTTGTCTGTCAAGGCGGGGGCTACCAGAAACAGGAGCTCGCGGATTTCCGCACCTGCGTGCG
>JAPTWT010000218.1 GCA_028064935.1 Gammaproteobacteria bacterium
TGACACGATGACAGTTGCATGGCAGGTTTTAGTGGATGGTAACCTCGATAATTGTGACGCCGACTATCAAGGCAAATACGCCTTCTCAACATGCTACAATCCCGACAAAGGCACCAATCTGCAACAAATGACGGCGCACGACTGGTCGTGGGCGGTGGTTTTTAATATCAAGCGCATCGAGCAGGCGGTGACCTCCGGCGATTACAAGGAGATTAACGGCGTCAAAGTCGTCGATGGGCGTAAGGGTTCAAAATACACGCGCTACATCCCGGTGCCGGGCTCTCCGCACGGCGCGAACGCGGCGCCCGATGGCATCCACGTTGTCTTCAACGATAAGCTCTCGCCGACCGTCACCGTGATCGATGTTCGCAAGCTAGACGATCTCTTCGACGACAAGATCAAGCTGCGCGACGTCGTCGTGGCGGAGCCACAGGTCGGCCTCGGCCCACTGCATACCGCCTTCGATGGCAAAGGCAATGCCTTCACGACCACCTTCATCGACAGCCAGATGGTGATGTGGAACATCGACAAGGCAAGGCGGGCCTTTGCAGGGGAAAAAGTGGATCCTATCCTTCAGAAGCTCGATGTTCATTACCAACCAGGCCACAATCACACGTCAATGGGCGAAACGAAAGAGGCAGATGGGAAATGGCTCGTTTCGCTCAATAAGTTCTCGAAAGATCGCTTCCTTCCCGTTGGTCCTTTGCATCCAGAGAATGATCAGCTGATCGATATCTCGTCCGGTAAGATGGTTCTTGTCGCTGATCACCCAGCTTTTGCCGAACCGCACGACATGATCATCGTGCATCGGTCCAAAATCAATACCCAACAAGTCTGGAAACGCGACGACCCGATGTGGGACGATATCCGCAAACAGGCCGCAAAGGATGGAGTCAAATTAGAAGAAGCGGCAAACATAATTCGTGATGGCAACAAAGTGCGAGTCTATATGCACTCTAATGCTCCTGAATACAGCCTCGACCGCATCGAGGTCAATGAGGGGGATGAGGTCACGATTATCCTCACCAATATGGACGACATCGAGGACCTGACACATGGTTTTACCATAACGAGTTATGGCATAAACATGGAGATATCGCCTCTGCAAACGGCATCTGTTACGTTCATCGCCGATCGCCCAGGTGTACATTGGTACTACTGTCAGTGGTTCTGCCATGCTTTGCACATGGAAATGTCGAACCCAATGATCGTCCACCCAAAATCGGCGTAAGCATGAACCGCGTGCGCAGGATATTGCAAGCCTTCGTTCTTATATTCTATCTCGCGGCGTCTGCGCACGCGGCAACTCTTGACGTGCAAGCAAATGAAAATTTACAAGCCGCGATCAATAAGGCGGCACCTGGTGACATCGTAGTTCTTGCGCCAGGAATCTATCATGGGGAGATCTTGATCGATATCTCAAGGCTTACGCTGTGTGGAAAGAAAGGCGCCATCATCGATGGCAACGGTTTGGGGCATGCGGTCACGCTTGCCGCCCCTGACATTACGGTCCGTGGGCTGATCGTACGAAATTCCGGACGTGATATACTCGCCAAAGATGCTGGTGTTTTCATAGGCCAGGAGGCACGCGGTGCTAAAATCACGGATAACCAATTCGTTGACAATGCGGTAGGCGTGTTCCTCGACAATGCGTCCGCGATCCTAGTGCAACATAACCTGTTTGAAGGACTACAGAAGCTCAGAATGAGCGAACGCGGGCCGGGCATCGCGGTCTATGGTACGCGCGAGGCACGCATTTTGGATAACGACTTCCGCTATGGCCGCGATGGGATATTTGCGGTGACAAGTGCCAATCTTACCATTGGCGAAAATCGTTTTCGTGACCTCCGCTTTGCTGTGCATTTCATGTACAGCAATGCAAGCATCGTGTTCGAAAATGAGTCTGTGCGGAACGACATTGGTTACGCGATGATGTATTCTGACCACCTTGAGCTCCGCGACAATGTCTCTGATAACGACCGCGAACACGGAATGCTTTTTAACTATGCCAATTATAGTAACGTGGCTAATAACGTTGTTATTGGAAGCGATAAATGTGTTTTTATATACAATGCGAACAAAAATCGCTTTGTTGGTAATTGGTTCGAGCGGTGCGGAATCGGGATTCATTTCACGGCAGGATCGGAGGATAACTCTATCGCTGGCAACACGTTCATAGAGAATAGAAATCAAGTCAAATACGTTGGTACGCGTTATCTGGATTGGTCAGAAAACGGGCGCGGCAATTACTGGAGCGACAATCCGGCCTTTGATCTCCACGGACGAGGGGTTGCTGATACTGCCTATCGCCCGAACGATATCGTCGATCAGGTGGTGTGGCGCGCGCCTGCCGCGAAACTGTTGCTCAACAGTCCGGCGGTCGAGGTGTTACGCTGGGCGCAGACGGCGTTTCCGGCGCTCCATCCCGGTGGTGTCATCGATAGCGCGCCGCTGATGGCGCCCGTCCGCCCGCCAGCGCTCGCGCGCCTCGATCGCGCATCTGAGGCAGGTGAGCGCCCGTGATCCCGCGCACTATCGTGCTCGAGCATGTCTCGAAAAGCTTTGGCAAGCAGGTCGCGGTGCATGATGTCCATCTCGCCCTTGCCGCTGGAGAATGCATCGGGCTGGTCGGCCATAATGGTGCCGGGAAGACCACGCTGATCAAGCTTATGCTTGGACTTTTACGTCCCGATTCTGGCCATATCAGCGTGCTCGGCGCGGATCCTGCCCGGCATCAAGCGGCCCAGACGAGGCGCGTGATTGGATATATTCCAGAAAATGTTGCGCTCTATCCATCTCTCACCGGAGGGGAGACGCTCGCCTTCTATGCCCGCCTGAAGGGGATTGCATCCGTGGTGGCACAGCCGCTGCTCGCCCGAGTTGGGCTTTCGGTGGAGGCGACCCGGCAGCCGGTCCGTACCTATTCCAAAGGCATGCGCCAGCGTCTCGCTCTTGCGCAGGCCATGCTCGGGGCACCGCGCGTGTTGCTACTCGATGAGCCGACCAGTGGCCTCGACCCCGCGCTTCGCCAGAGTTTCTATGAAATTCTCAAAGAGTTACGCGATCGCGGCGCAACCGTTTTGCTTTCATCACATCAACTCGCGGAACTGGAGGGCGAGGTAGACCGCGTGGTGGTGATGAATCAGGGCCGCATGATGGCTGATGGCGATCTGCAGCATTTGCGTCGACTTGCGGGCATCATGCCACGTGTGCGAATTCGCCTGGCTAGTACGGACGCGTCTCCACCCGTGGGCTGGCAAGCGGTTACGGATGGCATGTGGGAAATGCCGTCCGCGGAGGAGGAGATCGCTGACCGGCTTCGTGCGCTGCCGGTCAATGTAGCGATGGTTGAAATCCTCAGACCCACGCTCGATGACATTTATGCTGCGTTTCTGCGCCGCCCAGGAGACGTAGCATGAGCGTCATTCTCGCGATCGCAGACAAGGAGATTCGCGACGGGCTTCGGAATCGCTGGGTGATGGCGATCACCGTGCTGCTCGCTCTGTTCGCACTCACACTGGTGTTTCTCGGCGCCAGCCCAACCGGCACAGTGCGTACCGGTGCGTTGACCGTTACCGTCGTCAGCCTTTCCAGTCTGTCGATTTTTCTTCTACCTCTGATCGCGCTGTTGCTATCCTTCGACGCCATCGT
>JAPTWT010000112.1 GCA_028064935.1 Gammaproteobacteria bacterium
CATCAGGGCAGTGATAAGCGTCATGCGACGGTCTCCGTAAGAGATTCAGCTGCCGGCGAGCTTCGCTCGCGGGAGCTGGTGCCATTAGGACCTCGCAAAAATTCGCAGTGGCCCTAGCCAAGCGCTGACAACGCGCGCGGCCACTGTTAGCTCTCGGCCGCTTCGACTGTGTCCATGCGTCGAGCGGTTTTCGCCTTCGGCGAAAACATCCTCGCGCATAGCGCGAGCGGCCGCTGTGCGGGTCTTTCTGCCTGATAGACCACCCTCGTCGCCTTTGCTGTGCACAGTGCACAACCGATAGGCCGCGCCCGACGTAACTCTCGTCGTCGCGGCCTAGGGCAGCCCTACTTCGGCCGCATCCCCGACCACAGCCTCGGCTCCACTTTCAATGTCGCTTACAGCAGATTCAGCCTCACCGGGGACCGTTGGAACACCCTCTGGATTGGTGGCTGGCTCGGACGGCACTGGGTCGTTCGGCGCGCCGGAGTCGCTGCCGTCACCACCTTCGCTGGACTCGCCTTTATTGCCAGGCGAGGGCTTGTTAAAGAAGCCTTGTGCGGCGTTTTTCACTAGACCGCCAACACCGGCTGTGGTTGCATAGGTTGCACCAAGCGCTCCAATATGCGCGTTTGTGGTGCCGTCGGGATTTTGACTGTCGGCTACAGCCGGGCCCCAGCCGTTAATCGCCCCGTGCACATGCTTTGCCATTAACCCAAACCCACTGGCAGCTGTGCCACCGTCGGTCTTGGCATGCCCTGTGTCAGCGTTGATTGTTGAGTGAGTGAGGCCAATTTCGTGTTTCGCCTCACCGCGAATCTGCTCCTGCCGTCCGTGCAGGCCCGCAGCCGTGCTGTTTGCTCCTTGAGCCACCGTATGCGATACGTTACCAGCAGCTGGTACCGGGTGCGCCTTAACGTCTGTACGGGCCCCCGCGGCCGCAGCTTTAGCGTTGGCTACCAAAATGGCCGCCGCTTCCAGGTGTGACTGAACAACACCGTGGACCGCCTGCTGGCCCGCGCTGGTGCGGTGCTCCATGCCTGAGACAGCGTCCGCCGCCGCGTTCGGGTCGAGCAGCCCGGCATGAAAGATGGTTGCGTTACGGGCAACGCCCAAACTATGCGTGGCGGTCAACTGTATACCAAAATCCTTAGCAGCATGTTGCGCCAGGTCGATGCCTGTTTGCAGCGTATGTTTGTCTGACGTGCCGAGACTGTGGGAGTCTTTGACCATGCCCTGCATGGTGTGCTGCATTGCCTTATTCACCGCTGCAGCGTTTTTGATGTCGGCGCTGGAGCCAGAACTGTAATCATGTGAGCCTGACGTGCTGTGCCGGGCGTTGGCCGTCGCTGAATTGGACATACTAGTGCTGCCGTCAGTGCCGCCACTGATGGAGAGCCCACCTAGAATGCCAGCAGCCATGTTGCGCAGGTTTTGCGCTCCGAGAAGATTACCGGCAGCCTGTTGGGTATTGGCTTCTCCCAGGGCTGTTTTGGCGGCGGCCTGGCGTTCGGGATTTCCCATGCGAGCGGCCCACTGAGCGCCAAACTCTTTAGCCGATTTTTCGCTCATGTTGTGGTCGAGGAGGTAGCCTGTGGCCGAGCGATAGGCGCTGTTTCCGGAAAGGTTTGTGCTCGCGCTTGTCCCCGTGCTCGTGCCTGAGGAAACGCTATGGGTATTCATGTAGTCCTGCACCGACTGCGCCGCCATGTCGGCGCCTATGCTAGCCGCTTGACCTGCAGACGAGCGGGCCGACACCCCGGCCTTCTGCGCCATACTTTCGGCACGCGCTATGGCCTGATTATTGGTGGCTGTGGTACCAATGGTTTCAGTACCCATTGGCGTTTTCACGGCCGCGCCACCTTGGTTAAACGTGGTCGTGACTCCTTCACCTGGCTCATCCACCGCGATTTGTCCCTGCCCACTCGTCGTCCGGGATGCCAGCATCCGCTGGTTCAGCGTCTCGTTGCCCATCGAAAAGTTCTCGAGGCTCACGTTGCCGGTGGCGGCCATGGCGCCGGCGGTCGTGGCGAAGCTCGAGCCCACGGCGCCAACCACGAAATCGGTGAAGGCAAGGCCGCCCTTCACCAGGCCCCACGTGATAAGGGGCACGGTGGAGGCGAGGAAACCCGCGGCGAGTTCCATGTTGGAGGTCATCTGCGTGATGACGCCCTGGTCCATCATGGAGTAACCGCCCGACGACCCGAGGGTCGGGCCGAGGGTCCCCTGGGCGTAAAGGGCGACGATGAAGTTGATGACCGACATGGTCGGCTCCCACAGGGCGAGCCAGATAAGCACCTGGCCGTAGGAGAGCAGGATGCGCTTGCCGGCGCCCGGGAGAACAACGACCGCGAGGATGATGGGCGCGATGCCAAGGATGAAGGCCTGCAGCACCGAGAAGATGTAACCCGACAGGTCGCGGAACAGGGCGGCCGCCGTAGCCCAGCTTGAAATCTGCGATTGCTGGCCCTGCGAGACGGCGAGGCTCGTGACGAGCGGGCTGTCGCCACTCGCGACCGCCGCTGCGCGCATCGACGGATTCATGAGGTTGACCGCGGCGGCTTGAGCGATGGTCTCGCCGGTCGACTGGGTGAGATTCGACCCGAAATCCCACTGCTCAGCGGAGGTGAGCTCGCTGCCGAGCCAGCTGTACGTCGAGGTGTTGGCGAAGGTCGAGGCGGTATTGGCCAGCCAGTCGGGCGCCGCCGCGGTGAAGTATTGCGAGATGTACTGATACGCGTTGTCGGCTGAGACGCTCGGATACTCCGTGGACGTGACCGTCGGGTACCAGGGGCCGGTTCCGACTCCGCCCGGACCGCAGGGCACCAGGGTCCCTCCGGGGCTGCTGCCCGTGTAGACGGGCGTAAACGGCGACTGTTCGGCCTGCGCCAGGGTGCCTTGCTGGCCGTCCATGGACCACAGGGCGGTGCTGTCGACGAGCTGGCCGGCGTTGAGCTGGCCCGAGGCCAGGGCGGGGAGAATGCAGTTGGTCGTAAACGCAGCCACGGTGGCTCGTAGGCCGGGCGATGTCACCTGGACCTGAGTCTGGGCGTTGACGAGCGAGTTGGCCAGGTCGAAGGCATCTCCGCCGGTCAGCGTGAGGTCGTTCGGCAGGCTGTAATACTGCTCGAGGAGCTGGGTCATGCGATATCCAGCCTCGGAGATGACGGCCGGCGGGATAGCCACCAGGGCCGGGACGTTGGGGACGACGTTGATGTAGTTCGTCACGGGGTCGTCCACCGCGACATTGGCCGTCTCCTTCAGGCCGATGGAGATGAAGGCAAAGATACCCAGGATGGCGGCGATGAGGCGCTTGGACGCCATGGCGTTGTTGGCGGCCATGACGGAGGCCGCCACTACCGAAATCAACGAGAGGAAGCTTACCAGCGCCAGGTAGCCACTCGATGAGACCAGCCCCGAGGCGGCGTAGAGCAGGTTGTAGATGACGTTGCCATTACCGAAGGCCCAAAGTGTCCAGGCGTTCTGCCCGACCGGGTTGATGGTGGCAAAGGCGGTCGCCGGGGCGAGAAGCGCCGCCAAGGCGATGAGGGTGCGTGTCAGCTTTTGGTTGGCCATGCGGAGTGTAGGCCAGGGAGAAAATTCGAGGGGCTTCTGGCTCGAGAAGCCGGTCCGCCATTAAAACAACA
>JAPTWT010000224.1 GCA_028064935.1 Gammaproteobacteria bacterium
CCCAATTCGGCACCGCGCTTGGCCCGCGTGAGCATCATGTAGAGCAGCTCGCCGGTGCGCGCGAAGAAGCGCCTGTCGTTGCTCATCTTGCCCTTGGAGTCGATCTTCAAGTCCTCGTAAAGGGCATCGGGGCCAAAGGGGAAGACGAACTTAGAGCTCCAACGCTTGTTGCTGCGGGACTCGAATGATGATGAGCGCAAGAGCTCGACAGTCTTGGCGAAGTCGTCGAAGCTCGCGAACGAGTGGCGTAGATAGGCCATATCATTGATGCCGTCGCCGTTGCCCGTCGATCCTTGGCTAAACCGCTCGAACCACAGGCGCCACTTCTCCTCGTCGGCGTGCTTGCTCTCCGAGATGAATTCGACATAGGGATTGTTGAAAAGCAGGCCGCGAAGGCGAATCTGGCGCTGAGGCTGGAACTTGAAGGCACCGCCTAGCCCGTCGTGGGGGCGTAGCGGCTTGTCCAGATTGGAGCCCAGAGCGCCGAGGAATTCGAGCACCGTCAAATGTGGAAGCTGCTCGTCGTAGAGGCGATGTCCCCAGATATTCTCGTCGACACAGAAGTCGACGCCCTTGATGTCGGGGCGTTTGAAGATCTCGCTCATGCCGGGGCCCTCACGGTCACGAGGTGGGCGAAGCCGCGGCCCCCCGGTTCGATGTCAATGAAATTCAGGGTCAGGGTGGAAGCTTCGCCGCCGACTTCGTCGTCGCCGGCAAAGTCAGTCTTGCGGACGATCTCGGCCTTGCGCAGGAGCTTGGCTTTGAAGGCCAGCAAGTCTTCAAGGCACTCGTTGGAGAAGCTCGCCGGCAGCGCGCCTTCGGCGACGCGCGCGAGGAACTCATGCCGGATGGGCGTGAGGTCGAATGCGACCGCGTTGCCAGGGTCTGGCGAGAGTGACACATCGAGCTGCGGGCGCCCAGTCTCCTCATCAAGCTTGATGACCATGCCCTCGCCTCGTTGTCTTCGCGCGAGCGTTTCGTGGTCGCAAAGCACGCTCACGCGGCTTTGTGTGAAGCCGCCGGAGCTGGCGATGAAGATGCGGTCGACGTTCTCCAAGAGCAAGCCCGTCATAACTCGGTTGAGGCCGCGGGCGATGCGCCCGCGGGTACCCTCATTCACCGGCTTTTTAGCCTTGAGCGATTCGATCATTTCCAGGTAGTCGCCCGCGAAGCGGAAGGCTGTCATCGACCAATGGGGGTAGCCGGGCTCCGTTTCTGGCAACGCGAAGTAGAGCCGGCGGCGCTGGTTTTCCAGCATCTCCATGAATTCGGCCGAGCCGCCCTCCAAGCGGGCGCCTTCATAGCCCTCCAAATAGGCGTCCTGGGCCGCGCGAAACTCCGCCGTTGCGCCGTAGACCGGGTCGACAGCTACTAGGCGCGCGAAGTCGCTTTGGAGCCGCGAATCGTCTTTGCCGTAGACCAGCAGGCCGTCGGCCGCGTTGGTCGTCTCCTCTCCCACGCCGAAACTAGCCATGGCCTTGAAAACAGGGCGGTCGGAGGCCCGCCGCTTGGGCAGATTCGCCCCGAAGGCGTTGGCGTAGACGCTGGCCTTGCCGATGTGCCCGGCCTTTTGGATTTTGGGCACGTCCGCACAGGTCATTAAGTTTTCTTTGGCCTCCTTGGCGTCGGCATAGCCGAGGATCATGTTCGAGCATAGGGCGAACAGGTCGCGCACCGGGAGATGTAGTCCATTGAGTCGAGCGATCTCGACCAAGTCACCTAGGCGGCGCGCAAACTGTCCGCCATCAGGCTCGCCGAGCAAACGGCGGCGGTTCTCATCGATCGGGCAGACCTTCCCGCCAGTCTTAAAAGAGCAGCGCGCGCAGTTAGCCCATTCGGGATGCCCGGCCACCGCACTGGCGACTTCGTCGAGCGTTTTCCGGCTGGTCGAACGGCTGAGGTCGAAGACGGCCAACCTGTCCGGCGCGGGGCCGGCTTGCAGGAAACACTCCTGCAAGGGCTTGCGAAGCGGATGGACGCGGCCCTGGCGCTTGCCCAGGTCACGCAAGCGATCAAGAAGCTGGCCGTGGTTGGCCGCCAGGATCACGATTTCCGAGTCGTCTCCACCAAGGACCGACTTTTCGAGCCGCTGTAGTGGAAGATCGCTCTCTTCGCCGTTGAATTCGGAGAGATCCTTGATGAAGACTGCCAAGCGGCCATTGGCCAGGCGGTGCTCCTTCACATTGCCCTTGCCCGCCCAGTCCTTGGGATCTCCCCCGATCTGAGTCCAAAGGGCCCGGCAGTGGTAGGTCTTACCATCGCCCGCCGTCCCGACGATTAAGAGCGACCCCGGCGCCTGGGATTCGATATGTCGAACCATCGTGTTGAGCAGCGGCGTCGACAGGTTGATCGGCTGAACCTTCGCCCTGCCTAGGGCGCCCGACACATACTCATCGAACATCGTCAGGTTGTTTGGCGTTGGACCGTAGCTGCGCAAAAATCTGACCCATGCGCTAGCCGGTGGGGTCCCGCCATCGCTTTCGCCTTGCTGGGGAGCATCTATCATGTTGTTTCCCGACATACCTTCAATGATGCTCCGGAATGGTCCAAAATTGAAAACCCTCGGCTCTCCACTTCATCCCCTCAATACGCCCGCATCTTCATCACCACGACCCCCCACGATCGTCATCTCCTGGGTAACCGGGACAAGCGGGTACCGCCGGTTCGCGGCTTCAGGTATCGCTGGCCGTCCAGCTGCATTATTAGCTGAGATTTAGCGAAATAATGCTGAGAGATCAAAAGGGTGCGCATTTTAATGCTAGACACACGCGACCTCCCTTGGTCAGCTAACCACTTTCGCAAGTAGCGCTAGTGCGTAGATGCACAGCGCTACTCCCCTCATCACTTTACTTTTTTGGCCTGCGTATTTTCGATTTGACGATAACGCATCTCGCCTTCAGCGATGCGTTCAATAGTTGCGCGCCCTTCGGATGTGGCCTCCTTGTAGCAGTCAAGCACTTTTTCGATGCTCCGAGATGTAAGGAGGTCATCTGGTAAATCTGGGACAAGCAAGTGCCACAGCGCCAAACCGAAGGCCTGCGCTACTGCCTCGACACTCGCGAGGGTTGGGGAGATCTCCGCGTCTGGACGCAGGAGATTGCTAATTGTTCTTTGAGAGACGCCCGTTTTGTTTGCCAGATCGGTCTGTGTCAAACGCGGATTGCTTTGGTCCATCAACCGCTTAATGTTTTTTGCGAGGGTCTCTCTCGCCTGCTTATCCATCCGTCATATCGTATTCCGACTTCTTAGCAATGTACTGCTTGCATAGCTAGCAACATATTGCTATAAAGCTACTCATGAGATCGCTAATTGATGACGCCAAGGAATTTTTGGAGCAGAGCCGAGGGTGTTGGCCAACGCTTTGTCGGGCAACGGGCCTTGATTATTCGTGGCTCTGCAAATTTGCTCAAGGTCGGATCGCGAACCCCGGGATCAAAAAGATCGAAAAAATCATCTGGTACGGAAAGAACGCCGATAAACATGGGCGTAGCCATGATTAACCATCACTCCTCCCTTGATGGGCATTCCCTCGCAAGGATGCGGGGGCTTTTTATGAACCGCGCATTATCCCATAGGCCCGGGGAAACAGCTTGTCAGGCAATGGAGGGGCAGCAATTCTC
>JAPTWT010000012.1:0-60756 GCA_028064935.1 Gammaproteobacteria bacterium
GGCACACCCGTCCGTGACGTGCTGTCGTTTCGGTGCGGGCCCACCGAAGCTCATTACGATTCTTGCTCATTGGTGGCGTGGTGCTGCGAGAAGGGAATACCCTTGTCCAGCGTGATGGCAAGTCAGCCCCCCCGGGGGGGGGGGTAGGTGCCGAGCGCCATCCGCTTCTGCTTGCCCGCCCAGTTAGGTGCGGAAGTGCCAAGTCACCCCCCGCAGCCGTGACGGCCAGGGAGAGGCCGTCCAGGTCAGGAAGGGTGTATGCCTTGCGGTTTGTTTCCCTTGGCCTGCCAAATAGCCAGGCCTGAGAGTGCCGTGCTCTTGCTCCTGAACATGAGTCAGGAACCAGATGCCGTTAAAAGTCCCGGCGGTAGGCGGATCGCAGTGGGCCGCGGCAGAATGTCAAAGAGGGGAGTCCTTGTGTGGCAACAGCTTGCGGACGCTCTTGGACTTCTGCGGAAGTCCGCAGAATGATGCGGTGGAGCGGGTGAAGGGAATCGAACCCTCGCTATCAGCTTGGGAAGCTGAAGTTCTACCATTGAACTACACCCGCATAGCCGGACGGCCTTTGAGGCAATACAATATATCGCTTTTTAGGGATGCGTGCCATTGTCTATGCAGATTTATGTGAACGGAGCGTCTCGTACGCTCCCCGAGCCCGTGGCCCTCATGGCCCTGTTGCTCGAGATGGGGCTTGTGGGCAAGCGCGTCGCGGTCGAGATCAACCACGAGATCGTCCCGCGCGCCCAGCATGGCGACCGTGTTCTGCGGGACGGTGATCGGATCGAGATTGTTCAGGCGATTGGGGGTGGTTAGGGATGGCGCAAGGTGATGATGCTTGGCGACTGGGCGCGCGCACGTTTGGTTCGCGATTGCTCGTCGGTACGGGAAAATACAAGGATCTGGACGAGACCCGGCGTGCGGTAGTGGCGAGCGGGGCGGAGATCGTCACGGTGGCGGTGCGGCGCACCAACCTGGGCCAAAATCCGGGCGAGCCCAATCTGCTCGATGTCCTGCCCCCGGATCGATTCACGATCCTACCCAATACCGCCAGCTGCTATACGGCGGACGAGGCGGTGCGGACATGCCGGTTGGCACGCGAGCTGCTGGACGATCACAGACTCGTGAAGCTCGAGGTCATAGGCGATAAAGGCAGCCTGTTTCCGGACATGGTCGAGACCATCAGGGCCGCCGAGCAATTGGTCACCGAAGGTTTCGAGGTCATGGTCTATACGACCGATGACCCGGTCGCGGCCAAGCGGCTGGAGGCCATCGGCTGTGTCGCGGTGATGCCGCTCGCCGCCCCCATCGGCTCCGGTCTCGGTATACGCAATCCCTTGAATATTCGCCTCATCGTCGAGAACGCGCGCGTACCCGTGCTGGTTGACGCCGGGGTCGGCACGGCCTCGGATGCGGCCGTGGCCATGGAGCTCGGGTGTGATGGGGTATTGATGAATACGGCTATTGCCGCGGCGCGTGACCCGGTGATGATGGCGGAGGCCATGCGCAAGGGGGTGGAGGCGGGCCGGCAGGCGTATCGCGCCGGACGTATGCCGCGGCGCACCTCGGCGGACCCGTCCTCACCTACAGCCGGACTTGTGTCGTGAGCGGACTTCATCCTCGCGAGATCCGTAGCTACGCGCGCCGTGAGCGGCCTCTGGGCAATGCTGCCAGGGCCGCGCGCGAGCGCCTCTGGGGGCGGTTTGCGGTCGCCGACCATGAGTGGCACAGACTGGGCGAAGGGTGTCGGGAGGTCGTATTAGATATAGGGTTTGGAGATGGTGAGTCGTTACTGACTTTAGCGGCGGCGGATTTGGCGCGCGACTATGTCGGGGTCGAGGTCTATCGCGCGGGTCTCGTGAAGGCGTTGCGCGGTATCGAGCAGGCGGGGCTTACAAACGTGCGCGTGATCGAGGCCGATGTGCATGACGTGTTTCGCCATATCCCCGATCAGCGGATCGCGGCCATACAGGTATTTTTTCCCGACCCCTGGCCCAAGACCCGCCACCATAAGAGACGGCTCGTGCAGGGCCCGTTTCTCCGGGAGGCGGCACGCATCCTCCGCTTCGGGGGGGTCTTGCATATCGCCACGGACTGGGCGCCTTATGCGGACGCCGTGCTTGAGGCGGCGGCATCGGTCCCGGCCTTGGTCTTAAGTGGATGCGGGAGGGAAGAGCGCCCCTGGACACGCTTCGAGCGGCGCGGCCTCGGGCTGGGCCAGGCGGCCTGCGACCTGCGATTTCACAGGGCAGCGGATACCCGCTGACGGTTGGGCCGCGATCGGTCAGGGCGCGCGGCGACCGGTATCAGGGGTCGTCGTGGAGACGCACGTGGTCCAGGCGCACGCGGTGGATGCGGCCGTGGCGGTCTGCGAAGCGCACATACTCGGCCCCCTGGGCGGTCTCGAGATCGAGGATGCGCACACGGTCGTTCAATCGCAGATCGCCGCTGGGCCAGTCCAGGGAGAGCGGTTGCCCAGTGATAATAGCGCGCTCATAACGATCCTGAACCGCACAAGGGATGGGTCGATAGGCGTCGTCCATAGAGGTCTCTAGACATCGAGGTTTGAGACCTGGAGCGCGTTTCTTTCGATGAAATCCCGGCGCGGCTCGACCTGATCCCCCATGAGCGTGGTGAAGACGAGGTCGGCGGCCACACCATCCTCGACATTGACCTTGAGTAGCCTCCGGACCGCGGGATCCATGGTGGTCTCCCAGAGCTGGTCGGGGTTCATTTCACCAAGACCCTTATAGCGCTGAATGGCGTGCCCGCGCCGGGCCTCGGCCAATAGCCATTCGTAGGCCTGCTCAAAGGTCTCGACCGGTTGTTCGCGTCCTTGGCGCGCCACGACCCCATTATCCTTGATGAGCCCTGACAGCTTCTCGCCCAAGGCGTGCAGGGCCTTGTATTCGGCGGAGTGCGCGAGCGCCCCGTCGACGCGCGAGGTTCGGAGACCCCCATGCTCGGTGCGAACAACCATGATCTCGTAGGTGTCCAGTTGGGGGCTATGGACGGCATTGATCTC
Source organism: Gammaproteobacteria bacterium (assembly GCA_028064935.1). The sequence continues at coordinate 3,023 of JAPTWT010000012.1, forward strand.
GTAACGAACGGCGGCATCACGCAGACCCTCAAGCCGCTCGGCGAGGGCCGTGGCGAACGCCTTGGCGGCAGTGCCGTCCTTGAGGACGTCCGCAGTCAGCACCGGCATGTACATAAGCTCCTTCAGGAGCGCATGGTCGTAACGCCGCCCGAGACGCCGCAGGTAATGATCCGCCTTGACATAGGCATAAAAGAGTCCGTCCAAGGCCTCGCCCACGAGGACTTGTTCGCCTGGACCACATTGGAGGCTTGCGCCCTCCAGGGCGTTGCGGGCCAAGTAGGTGGTGAGCTCGGCGTCATCTTTGACATAGCGCTCGGTCTTACCCTGTTTAATCTTATAAAGCGGGGGTTGCGCGATGTAGATATGACCGCGGGCGAGGAGTTCGGGCATCTGCCGGTAGAAGAAGGTTAAAAGCAGGGTGCGGATATGCGAGCCATCCACATCGGCGTCGGTCATGATGATGATGCGATGGTAGCGCAGCTTGTCGGCGTTGAAGTCGTCGCGCCCTATGCCGGTGCCTAGGGCGGTGATGAGGGTACCGACCTCCGCGGAAGATAACATCTTGTCGAAGCGCGCGCGCTCGACATTCAGGATCTTGCCTTTCAAAGGCAGGATGGCCTGAAAGCGACGGTCACGCGCCTGTTTGGCGGAACCGCCCGCGGAATCGCCCTCGACCAGATACAGTTCACAGAGGGACGGATCCCGTTCCTGGCAATCGGCGAGCTTTCCTGGGAGTCCGGCGATATCGAGCGCGCCCTTACGGCGTGTCATTTCCCGCGCCTTGCGGGCGGCCTCGCGCGCTCGGGCCGCCTCGACCACTTTTTCTGCTATGGCCTTGGCAACCTGGGGGTTTTCCAGGAGGTAGCAGCCTAAAGACTCGTTGATCACCGACTCGACAGCGGCCTTGACCTCCGAGGATACGAGTTTGTCTTTGGTTTGCGAGGAAAACTTGGGGTCCGCGACCTTGACGGACAGGACCGCCGTGAGTCCTTCGCGGGCGTCGTCACCGGTAAGGGCAACCTTGGCGCGCTTGGCGAGGCCCGTTTCCTCGATATAGTGGTTCAGGGTACGCGTGAGTCCGGCGCGGAAGCCCGCCAAATGCGTACCGCCATCCCGCTGGGGGATGTTATTGGTGTAGCAGAATACGTTCTCCTGATAGGAGTCGTTCCACTGCAGGGCCAAATCCACATAGACCTTGTCACGCTCGGCTTGGAAAGAGATGACTTGCGGATGAAGTGGGTCCTTGTTGCGATTGAGGTCGACGACAAAAGCGGCGATGCCTCCTTGATACTCAAAGGCGTCCTGTTTGTCGGCGCGCTCATCCACCAAGACTATACGCGCCCCGGAATTCAGGAAGGAGAGTTCGCGCAGGCGCTTGGCCAGGAGATCGTAATGCATCGTGCAATCGGAGAAAATGCGCGGGCTCGGTTTGAAACGCACGATAGTGCCCGTGCGGTTGGCGGGCCTCACCACCTCCAGAGGGGCACACGGTTCCCCAAGGGCGTAGCGTTGATGATGTTCGTACCCATCACGGTAGATGGTGAGATCGAGAAACTCCGAGAGGGCATTGACAACCGAGATCCCCACACCGTGCAGACCACCGGAGACCTTGTAGGAATTTTGATCGAATTTACCGCCGGCATGGAGGACGGTCATGATGACCTCGGCCGCCGAACGTCCTTCGGAACTGATAATGCCGGTAGGGATGCCGCGGCCATTATCCTCGACACTCACCGACTCGTCGGCGTGGAGGGTGACGCGCACCTCGGTGCAATAGCCGGCCAGAACCTCATCAATGGCGTTGTCGACGGCCTCGAAAACCATATGATGGAGACCCGTCCCATCCTCGGTGTCGCCGATATACATGCCGGGGCGCTTGCGGACGGCGTCCAGACCCTTTAGGACCTGGATACTGTCTTGATCATAAACGGGTTGGGTTTCCATGCGTGAACTCCTACTGAATCCGACTATTCTACCATAGGACCGTACTCAAGGTCCGCGCAGATGACCATGTTCCACGTGGAACATGGGAATAGGGGAGGGAAGGGGTTCGGGCTCCATGGCGGTGACCACCGCTTGAAGGTTCAGCGTAATGAGTGTTTCATAAAATGCCGCCCGCCGCCGTCGATCCAGCTCCGCTGCGAGATCATCGAGTAACACGAGCGCCCTGCGGCCTTTTTCCGCAACCAGTTGCACGACCGCCAACCGCCAGGCACTGACCACTATCTTTTGTTGACCGTGAGACGCCACTTCTTGAATCGCGCGCTGCTTCACCTCGAACACGATATCCGCACGGTGCGGCCCGACCTGCGTATATCCCAGCCGTTCATCACCGGATCGACTCTGCTCCAGGGCCTCAGCCAAGGATTCCCCATCCCATCCCGGGCGCCACCGCGTTTCTGCGGGCATCCCCAGGCCCAGGCGCTCGGTCAATGACGCGAATGGCGCGCCGATGGCCTCTACCGTCCTCCGCCAGAATTGCGCCAATACCAGACCTGTCTGAATGAGCCCCGGCTCGAATAATCGATAGGTTGAGTCGTGCAGGCGCAATGCGGCGTTCCGTTGGCGCAGCAGGCGCTGGTAGCGCCTCCACGTCTCCAGAAATAAAGGTTCCACGTGGAACATTCCCCAGTACATGCCGGCCCGGCGGGCGTTTGCATCCTGCAAGACCGCGTAATGTGCCTCGGGGTTAAACACCATCACCGGCACCAGCTCATAGGCGAGCGCCGCCGACCGCAACATCCCATCGTTCAACTTCCAGACACGCTGCGAACGCGTCCTTTCATAGACCAAATCCCCAGCCTCCAGCCCCTCACCGAAGGTCGCCCCTACCCGTAATCGGTTCTGCCCCTGTGTGATCGCCCCTCGGCTACTACCAGGCCGCAAGGCCTTGCCCGTGCACACCAGACTGATCGCTTCAAGGAGACTCGTCTTGCCCGCGCCGTTTTCCCCGATCACAACATTAACGCCTGGATCCAGGTTCCACGAGGTTGTCGCGAGACACCGTACGCCTTCCACCTCCAAGTGCTTTATGGCCATAACACCGCCCCACCCGAGACGCCTCTTCGCCGCCTAGAGCCGCACCGGCATCACCACGTAGACCTGATCGTCCCCACTCTTTTCCGCTTTAAGCCTCACCCCTCCATTACTATCGTTCCACCCGAACAGGAACCCCTCCTCCTCGAGCGCCCCGATAGCCTCCACCAGATATGTCACATTGAAACCGATCTCCAACTCCGGCACCGGCCCCGTCAACTCCAACTCTTCCCACGCCTCGTCGCGATCCGTATTCGTAGCGCTTGCCGCCAGTATGTTTCCCTGGAACCTGAGGCGAATACCCCGAAACTTCTCCGTCGATACCACCCCGACACGGCCCAACATCTCCAATATCGCCGCGCGCGGCAACACCACCTCATGCTTCACGGTCTGCGGAATGACTCGGTGATAGTCCGGGAACCGGCCATCCACCAGCTTCGATACGAACACCCAATTATCCTGCGTCACCCGAATATGATTCGCCGACAGCCCGAGCTCGATCGGCACGCCTCCATCCCCCAGAAAGCGGGCCATCTCCGCCACCGCCTTGCGCGGTACGATCACCTGCCGTTCCCCCGAAACCCCGCTACCCATCTCCACCGCGCACAGCGCCAGGCGGTGCCCGTCGGCGGCCACCGCCCTCAATGCCTGGCCACTCATTTCCAGCATCACCCCGTTCAGGTAATACCGCACATCTTGCTGCGCCATGCAAAACTGCGTCTTCTCAATCGCCCGCCGAAGGTCGGCCCGTGGCACAGATAACGTCGTATCCCACTGAATATCCATGAGATTCGGAAAATCCTCCACCGGTAACGTCGCCAATTGAAAGCGGCTTTTACCCATCGCCACCCGGAAACGCCCCCCCTCTATCTGACACCGCAGCAGGCTTTCGCCCGGCAAGGTCCGCACGATATCGAGAAACTTCCTTCCTGGTACCGTCACTTTCCCTGGTTCCTGAACCTCCGCCGGGCAACGCGCCACCACTTCGAGTTCCAGGTCGGTCCCGGTGAGCACGATCTCCCCGTCGCCCGCCGTCACCAGCACGTGCGTCAAAATCGGCTTCGTCTGCCGCCGTTCCACCACACTACCTACCACACTCAAGGCCTTTAAAAGGTCGTCACGTGCCACGTTGATCCGCATATGGGTGCCGTTATCCTCTTCGTTTGTCACAAATGATTTATATATCTCTCTTTTGTGGTTTTTATTATTACGCCTCACCCTTTCTGTGGATAACCCTCTCTCCAGGCGGTATCCGCTTGCGATCAGCGACCCATAACCCCGGTATAACTACCGTCCCCGACTGTGGGTAAGCTTGTGGACAGATGTGCATAAAATCCCGCATTCCCGCAAAAGCCCACTTTTTCCTTTTTCATGCACAGCTTATGTCGTTAATATCCGCGTCAGGTTCGCGTAATCCTCCTTGATCCGCGGATCCTCCTCTATAAGCTCGCTCACTTTCCGGCAAGCGTGTATCACGGTGGAATGATCACGACCCCCGAATTCCTTGCCGATCTCGGGGAGGCTGTGGTGGGTCAGTTCCTTGGCGAGCGCCATGGCGATCTGCCGGGGCCGCGTCACCTGCCGCGAGCGGCTCTTGGCGCTCAGATCCGATACCCGGATCTTAAAGTACTCGGCGACCATCTTTTGAATATTGGCGATGGTGACCAGGCGTTCCTGGAAGGCGAGGAGGTCCTTCAGGCTCTCGGCGGCTAGTGTAAGATCGATTGGGCGGCCGGTGAAATTAGCGCTCGCCATGACACGTCGCAGCGCCCCTTCGAGTTCGCGCACATTGGAGCGTACGCGCTTGGCGATAAAGAACGCCACCTCGTCGCGTAAGGGTATGCCTTCCTGCTGTGCCTTCTTGATCAGGATAGCGACGCGCGTCTCCAGTTCCGGCGGTTCTATCGAGACTGTAAGCCCCGAACCGAACCGTGACACCAGCCGCTCCTCGACACCCACGAACTCCTTCGGGAAGCGATCGGCGGTGATGATGACCTGCCTTTGACCCTCGAGCAAGGCATTGAATGTATGAAAGAATTCCTCCTGGGAGCGCTCCTTGCCGGCAAAGAACTGGATATCATCGATCAATAAGGCATCAAGCGAACGGTAATGTTTCTTGAACTCGTTGATGGCATTATGCTGCAAGGCCTTCACCATATCCGCCACGAATCGCTCGGAATGCACGTAAGACACCCGGGCCTCGCGTTTATGGGCCGTCAGGAGATTCCCGGCCGCTTGCATTAAGTGAGTCTTTCCTAACCCGACACCCCCGTATATAAAAAGCGGGTTATAGGCGCCGCCAGGATTTTCACCCACCTGCCGGGCGGCCGCCCGTGCCAGTTGGTTCGACTTTCCCTCGATGTGGGTCTCAAAAGTAAAATCCGGATTGAGGCGCGAACTGTGCGGGGTCTCGCGACGCGTGGTGCTGACCGCCTTCGGCGGCACCGGGCCTTTTGTCGACGTGCTCCCGACTTGCACGATCACGCTCACAGCCCCCGCGCCACCCTGATACTGCGCCGCCAGTTCGGCGATCCGTTCAGCAAAACGATCCTTCACCCACTCCGTCACAAACCGGTTCGGGGCCAGCAGACGTAAACAATTTTTCTCCCACTCGGCCTGCAGCGGCCGGATCCACGTATTGAATTGTTGCGCGGACAGCTCCTCTTCGAGCCGGTCCAAACATTTTTTCCAGACGGTCGGCTGACTCACGGTATCTCAACCTGATTTAGGAGGGGGCAGGGCCGATAGTCTAGGGCGGGCCCCAGTTATCCACAAGATCGCAAAACCTTATTCCTCACCGGGCGTGCCGTTGACAAATGCCCGCGGACCTCGTAGTGTTCCGGCCTTTTGAGACTCATTGACCTTAAGGGTTTGCCATGAAAAGAACATTCCAGCCCAGCGTCTTGAAGCGTAAACGCACTCATGGCTTCCGCGCGCGCATGAGCACGCCCGGGGGGCGCGCGGTCCTCAACGCGCGGCGCGCCAAGGGCCGCGCGCGTCTCAGCGCCTGACGTGCGGTGGCTCGGGGCACTCAAGGCTTCCCGCGGCATGTGCGCCTGACGGATCCCGAGCGTTATCAGGAGATATTCAAGACCGGCAAGAAGGTCCGTCACCCCTTTATGGGGATCATGGCCCTGGCAAGCGACCTTGAGCATCCCCGCCTGGGCCTCGCCGTATCCCGCAAGGTATCGCGCAAGGCCGTCATAAGGAATAAGATAAAACGACGGATCCGGGAATATTTCCGTCGTGAACAGGCCCGTCTGCGCCCCCTCGATTTCGTGGTCGTCGCCTATCCCGATGCGGTCCGCGCGGACCCTAAGGCCTTTACCGAGGCCCTAGGGTCTCTGTCGCACAAGATCTGTCGTTTATGCGCAAAGCCCTGATACAAGTGATTCGCGGCTATCAGTACTTCATAAGCCCATGGCTCGGCTCGCATTGTCGTTACCACCCGACTTGTTCCGCCTATGCCATCGAGGCCATAGATCGCCACGGGCCGCTACGCGGCCTCTGGTTCGCCGTGAAACGCATCGCCCGTTGCCACCCATGGCACGCCGGCGGGCATGACCCCGTTCCTCGCTGAGGTTGTTCGAAACCCCGATCATGAATAGTTATCGCCCGGTACTTTATATCCTGCTTGCCGTCATCCTGTTTTTCCTATGGACGGACTGGCAACATTGGCATGTCCCCGTGAGCCATCCGGTAGCTACCACGAGCGCCTTACCCGTGGCCCCTGGGCAGGCCGCCCCACCGGCCGCGCCCACCACCACAGCGCCCCCCGCGCCTACCCACGCTGCCGCCCCCGTGACGTCCCACGCCGCCTCGCTGGTGGTGAAGACCCGGGTCCTGACCGCCACCCTCGACACCCAGGGCGCCGACATCACGCGTCTTGTCTTGCATGGGTATTTTGCTGACAAAAGCCACGCGCATCGCCCGTATGCCTTACTAAAGCCCAGCGGACACCGGGTATTCGTGAATGAAAACGGCCTCCTTGGTCGGGTCCCGTTACCGAACCACACCACTTTCTACGGGACCAGCCATCCCGGTTCGCGCCTCACCGCCGACACCAAGCCTGTGCAGATACGATTCCGTTGGCACAAGGGCGCGGTGCGTGTCGTGAAGACTTATACCTTCACGCCTTCGAGCTACACCGTGCCGGTACGCTACGCCGTTTCCAATACCGGCCAAAAACCGGTAAAGGTGTACCTCTACAACCAGTTCGTGCACAGTCCCGCGCCCGCGACGCACTTCCTGCATTCCGCCCCCATCTATGTCGGCGCGGCGTTCTATAGCCCCGCCCGCAAGTATCATAAGCTGCCGTTCCCGCATATGGTCAAACACCCATTGCATGTCGCCGCGACCGGCGGATGGGTGGCGGTTTCGCAACATTACTTCCTGGGGGCGGCGATCCCGGAGGCCGCGCAGCCGGCTATCTTTTACAGCTCGGTGCTCGCGGGCCCGCGTTACATCATCGGCTACAAGACCGCGCAGCCGGTGGTGGTGGCCCCAGGCCACACCGCGGTTCTTACGACTCGGCTCTTTCTAGGCCCCAAAAAGCCCTCGGTCCTCAGTAAAGTGGCCCCTGGTCTCAATCTCACCGTCGATTACGGCTGGCTTACCGTACTCGCCCAGCCCCTCTACTGGGTGTTGGCCCACATCGAGCGCGTGGTTGGCAACTGGGGTGTATCCATCATCCTGCTCACGGTCCTCATCAAGGTGATCTTCTTTCCGCTGTCGGCGGCAAGTTTCAAGTCGATGGCCAAGATGCGCAAGCTCCAACCGCGCATGGCCGCCTTGAAGGAGCGTCACGGTTCCGACAAGACCGCCCTCCAGCAGGCCATGATGGAACTCTACAAGACCGAGAAAATGAATCCGCTGGGCGGCTGTCTGCCGATGATCGTCCAGATCCCGGTATTCATCGCCCTTTATTGGGTCTTGCTGGACAGCGTGGCGCTACGTGACGCCCCCTTCGTACTTTGGATTCACAACCTCGCGGCGCCCGACCCGTACTTCGTGCTGCCCATCCTCATGGGTATCTCCATGCTCGTTCAGCAGATGCTGAACCCGGCCATGATGGATCCCACACAGCGCAAGGTCATGATGGTGATGCCGGTGATCTTTACGGCATTCTTCCTGTTCTTCCCGGCGGGTCTGGTGTTGTATTGGGTCACGAACAACGTCCTGTCCATCCTCCAGCAGCAATGGGTGATGCGCCGCGTGGACAAGGCCTGAAGGGCGCCGGTTGATCGACACGATCTGCGCGATCGCCACACCCCCCGGCATGGGCGGTATCGGCATCGTGCGGATCTCGGGCCCGCTCGCCCCGCAACTCGCCCAGGCGGTCCTCGAGGGCGTCCCGCCCGCCCGCGTCGCTACACTATCGCTGTTTCGCGACGAACAGGGGAGGGTGCTCGACCAAGGCGTGGCGGTGTTCTTCCCGGCCCCGGCGTCGTTCACCGGCGAGGATGTCCTAGAGCTTCATGGCCACGGTAGCCCGGTGGTCCTGGATCGCCTCATCCAGGCACTCGTTATGCAAGGGGCGCGCTGTGCGCGCCCCGGGGAATTTACCGAGCGCGCGTTTCTCAACGGCAAAATCGACCTCGTGCAGGCCGAGGCGGTTGCCGATCTCATAGAGAGCGCCCACGAGGGCGCGGCACGTGCCGCCGCCAACACCCTGCAGGGGGCCTTTTCCGCGATGGTGCGGGCCCTGGATGGGCGGCTCGCCGATCTACGTTGCCATGTGGAGGCGGCCCTCGATTTTCCCGACGAGGCCCTTGACATCGCCGAGGATGCCGCACTCGCCGAGGCCCTCACCACGCTCTCAACGGACATCGCCGAGGCCGCGCGCCGTGGGCGTGAAGGTCGCGTCCTCCGGGAGGGGGTGCGGGTCGCGATTGCAGGCCCTCCCAACGCCGGGAAATCGACGCTGCTCAATGCCTTGGCCGGTCACGAGGCGGCGATCGTGAGCCCCTACCCGGGGACCACTCGCGACCTGGTCCGTGAACGCGTCGTGATCGAGGGGCTTGCCTTGGAATTGACCGATAGCGCCGGGCTGCGCGCCACCGACGACCCGGTGGAACGCGAGGGCATACGGCGTGCCGAGGTCGCCCTGGCGCAAGCCGACTGTGTGCTGTGGCTCGTCGACGATAGTGCCGAAACGCCACCACCGGCGCCGCCGGCGAGCCTCATCATCTACACGAAGATCGATATCAGCGGGCGCGCAAGCGGCCCCTGCCCCGAAGGCTACGCGGTGTGCGCGCCGACCGGCGCCGGCATTGCGGCCTTGCGCGCGGGGCTGCGCGCGCGTTTCCTGGCCCCCGCCCAATACGCCGAGGTCGAAGGCGCCTTTACCGCCCGCCGCCGCCATGTCGTGGCCCTTGAGAAGGTCGGGCGCGCCATCGCCGCCGCGCTTACGCACCAGGGGGAGGGGAGCGCCGAACTGGTCGCCGAGGAGCTGCGCCTCGCCCACGAAGGCCTGGGTGAGATCACCGGCCGGTTCACGAGCGAGGACCTCCTCGGCCGTATCTTCTCGGCGTTTTGTATCGGCAAGTAGTAAGGCGCGGTGTGCGCACCGGTTTTTGTGGACGCCCATTACACCTCCAGTGGATAATACCTGCCGCGGGGCCCGTACAGGCCCCGTCTTTCCGGGAGAACCACCGTGTCTACCGTCCACGACGTGAGGGGCCAGGGGCCGCTCGTAGGGGCGCTGCTGCTGTTTTCATCGGCCCTGCTCGCTTTGATCGCCGCCAATTCCCGCTACGGCATCGCCTACCATGACTTCTGGCGTACCGCGCGCCCTCTCGGACCGGACTTCGCGTTCACCTTCCAGGCCCTGGTGGACAAGGGCCTCATGACCCTGTTCTTTCTGGTCATCGGCCTGGAGCTAAAACGCGAGATCACGCACGGCGCCTTGCGTCACCCGCGCGCCATGATCCTCCCGCTCTTGGCCGCCGCCGGTGGCATGTTGCTCCCGGCGCTCATCTACCACGTCTTCAATCAACGGGGTGTCGCGGCCCACGGCTGGGGCATCCCGATGAGCACCGATGTCGCGTTTGCCGCCGCCGCGCTCGCGGTGCTTGGCCGGCGTGTCCCGCGCAATCTCCTGATCTTCGTCCTGGCACTGGCCATCGTTGATGATGTCGGTGCCATCCTCGTCATCGCGCTCTACTACAATCGTGGCGTCCGGCCGCTGCCGCTCGTAGGGGCGTTGCTGGTGTTCGCCGCCTTGCTGATCTTCGCGCGCCGCGCCCGGCGCTGGATCTGGCCCTACCTGATCCTGGGCGGCGCGTTATGGACTGCCTTGTGGCGTGGCGGGATCGACCCGCCGCTTGCCGGCGTGCTGGTGGCCGTGGCGTTTCCCGGCCCGTCCGACGCCACCCCCGATCACGCATCGCTTGCCAGGCGCCTCGAGCGACGCCTGGCCCCCTATGTCACTTATGGCGTCCTGCCGCTGTTCGCGCTCGCCAACGCCGACCTGCCCCTGGCGGTTCACGATTTCACCGCCCAGGGCCGGGTCCTGCTCGGGGTTTTCCTTGGGCTACTCCTCGGAAAGTTCTGTGGCGTGGGGGGCGTATCGTCGTTGGCCACGCACCTGCGGCTCGGCGACCTGCCAAGCGGTGTCGCCCCCCGTCATCTCGGGGGCGCGGCGTGGTTGAGCGGTATCGGATTTACGATGGCACTTTTCGTCAACACCCTGGCGTTCCCGCCCGGCCCCGACCGCGTTGCCGGCAAGCTCGCCATCCTTACGGCCTCGCCACTCGCCTTCATCCTCGGCACCACGTGGCTTGTGGTGGTCCACCGCAGGGCCGCGCATCCACCCTAACGTGACCGAGGTCGCGGTCGAAAACGTGCCACGCGGGCCTTCAGTTCCGCCAGGGCCTCCTGGCGCCCGCCATAACGGCATTCGACATAGCAGCGCGTGATGGTCGTGATCTCGCCGCCCAGGTCCGGCCGCGCCTCGCGGGCACGAATGCTGAAATCCCGAGGCCCTTCACCCCCGGCGCGCACAAGTCCGATCCGCTGCAGACGCCGGCAGTAGCGCTCATAGGCGCTGCGCGCCGGGTCGCGCACGGTACGCACCCGCCCGCCGAGCGTCTTCACCAGCGAGACCGCGGTGATTGCCAGGATCAGGGTTACCAGGCCCAAGGCCAGCGGACCGGCATCCCGCCAGCCGAGCCGCCGCAGGAGCTCGGCTTGGCGGCGGCCGCTGTAATCCACCACCCAGTTGTCCCACTCGGTCGTCGCCGCATCCCGCCACAGCCCGAGGCGGTGATGAACCCGGTCCCACCACGATCGCGAACCCTGAAATGTCGTACCATGCTCCAAAAACCGCCGAAACGTAGGCCAGCGCTCCTGGAGCGCCCCCGGCGCCACGACCGCGGTCGGGTCGATCCGCAGCCAGCGACCTCGCACCCAGATCTCATCCCAGGCATGGGCATCGTAATTGCGCACGATGATATCGCCGCCATCGGGATTGAATTCCCCGCCGAAGAAGCCCACGACCACGCGCGCCGGTACGCCGGCCGCGCGCATCAGCGTGGCAAAGGCCGCGGCATAGTCCTCGCAATAGCCGGCACGCACGTGGAACAGGAAGCGGGGGATCGGGTGGCGCCCCATGGTCGGGGGGTTCAAGGTATAGACGAAGTGATGCCTCACGAAATACCTCAAGGCGTCCTTCGCCAGGGCGCGCGGCGCCGGGTTCGTCTTGCGCCACCGCGCCACCAGTCGCCGGATGCGTGGGTCGAGGGTGGCGGGCAACGCCAGATCGCGCCTGCGCCCGGCGGCGGTGAGGGGGCCGTAGCGGCGCGCGCCGCTTGTCACGCGGTAGCGCAAGAGATGCCGCACCGCATGGCGGGCGCGCACCACCCCCCCGGGGCCGAGCGTGTCCCCGCGAGGGACCTCGAGGGGCCAGTCGAGGACCGGTAGCACGCGGTTGCCGGTGGGGTTCAAAAGCACGGTATAGGAGGTAAAGGGGCCCCCTTGCGTGCGGCCGACGGCGCGCAGCCGGCCGGGCCGCCAGACCCGTCCGTTGGTCACCGTCAGGACATAGGCGCGGAAGTAGCGCCGGTCGCGGGCCGGGCGGGGCCCGTGGAAGATCACGCGCATGGCCACCGCGCGCGAGGATAACAGCGCGCTCAAGGACCCGGGCCGGAGGTCGGGTGTAAGCCCGGTCTGTCCGACGGGCCGCGGCGCGCTGTGCCAAAGTCCCCCGGCGATGCGCGGGAACACGACATAGGCAAGTGCCGCCAGGGGAATGGCCTGCAGCATGATCACTGTGCTCTGACGGAGGCGTTGGCGCATGCCAAGCCCCCGGGGCTGGGCGATGACCGACAGGGCCACGAACGATGCGGTCAAGAACAGTAGAGCGAAGGCGCCCATGGCCATGGAAGGCCGGAACAGGAGGTCGCCGAGCAGGGTGACATAGCACATAAGCACCAATACCACCGCATCGCGGGGCGAGTCGGACTCCAGGCATTTCAGGCCAAGCAGCATGATCAAGAAACTCAAGCCCGGATGCTCGCCGAAGAGGGTATGAAAGTGCGCGTACACGAGCAGGGTGACGGCCGCTACCAGGAGCCAGAGCAGGACTCGTGGCGGGCGTGCGACGTAGCGGTCACGCGCGTAGCGCCAGCCGGTGAACAGCAGGGCGGTCGCTACCGTCCACCACGGCAAATGCGCGAGCAGCGGCAGACAGGCGAGCACCATCAGCCCGGCGATGAGCGGCGGGGGTGTAAAAACCGCGGGCTCAGCGGCGCGTGCCGTCATACAGGGCCAGGGACTTAAGACAGTGCTCGAGGTGCGCGGCCCCGGCCCCCGGAGGGGTTCGCGCCAGATCCAGGGCGAGCCCATAGCGGTAACCGCCCTTCTCGGCATCCAGGCTCTGCCGGCATAGGCGCTGAAGGCCCTCCTCGGGGTCTAGGGAGGCGTCCAGGGTAAGCCAGATCTCGCGCTCGGCAAGGCCGGCAAAGCGCTTTACCAGCAAGCCTTTGCCGGCCGCCATGGCCCTCCAGTGGATGTGCCGCGGGTTCTCGCCAGGCCGGTAGTCGGCCAATCCCGCGAAGTCACCGCCCCCGCCTCCGTGATGGATCGCGGCATCGATGTCGTGATCGTCGCTCGCGTATCCCGGGGGCAGGGGTGCGAACAGCGCCGGCCGGGGATAGACGATCGCCATATCCTCGAGCGCGATCCGTCGCGAGAACACACGCAGCAGACCGAACGGATAGCGGCTGCTGATGCGCAACATGGGTGCCGGCACCGCCCCTCGCTGCGTGGTGGGCCAGGGGATTTCGATGCCGCGCTGCTCGCGGGGGGCGAGATCCACGATGATCGGCGGTCCCGGGTGCCCGGTAATGGTGACCCCGAGCCGCGGGGTATCGGTGGGGTTTGCCAGGATCACCCGGAATCCGACCGCGGAACCGGCGAATGCCGGGCGCGGCAGGCCCTCATGGACCACGAGCCCAAGGAGGTTGCGCTGCCCCTGCGCCGACGACAGGGTGGCGAAGGCCGCCAGCAGAAAGGTGACGGCATAGGCAAGCCCGTTGCCATAGTTCACGGCCGCGAGCAGCAGGACGAAGACGGTCGCGCCGAACCACAGACCCTCGCGCGTCGGCAACAGATAGATGGAGCGCCGCCCGAGCGTCTGGGCCGGCCGGCTCATGGTACGGCCACAGTCTCGAGCAGCCGGCGCACCTCGCGCTCGGGGTCGCCGGCCGGGAGCCTGTGGGCCAGGACCGCGACCGCCACCGCCTGGGCATCCTCGGGTAGCACGTAGTCCCGCTCCTCGAGGACCGCGTGGGCGCGCGCGGCGTCTCGTAGCGCGAGCCCGGCGCGCGGCGAGAAGCCGCCACCCCAATCGGGCCGCGCGCGGCTCGTCGCCAACAGGTCCTGGATGTAGTCGAGCAACGCCTCTGAACAGCGTACCGCGCGCACCTGGGCACGCAACGCCACAAGATCGGCGGCGGCGAGCAGCGGCGCCTGCTGGCGGGCCATGACCTGGCGGTCGCCGCCGGTCAGGATCTCACGTTCCGCGGCGCGGTCCGGATAGCCCAGCGTCAGGCGCATCAGAAAGCGGTCCATTTGCGACTCGGGCAGGGGAAAGGTGCCGACCTGGTGGTGAGGGTTCTGGGTGGCGACCACGAAAAACGGTTGCGGCAGACGGTGCGGCACGCCATCGACCGTGACCTGCCCCTCGGCCAACGCCTCGAGCAGCGCACTTTGGGTCTTGGGGGTGGCGCGGTTGATCTCGTCTGCGAGCAACAGCTGGGTAAAGATCGGCCCCTTGTGAAAGCTAAAGCCGCGCGCCTCGGGGTCGAATATCGAGACCCCGATGACATCGGCCGGCAACAGGTCGGCGGTGAACTGCAGGCGCTTGAAGGCAAGCCCCAGGACCGCCTGCAGGCCGTAGGCCAGCGTCGTCTTGCCGACCCCGGGCACGTCCTCCAGCAGCAGGTGGCCGCCGGCGAGCGCGCAACATAGGGCCAGCCGTACCGACTCGGTCTTGCCGACCAAGATCGTTTCGAGCGCGGCCTGCGCGAGCGCGAGGCTGGTGTGGTGGGATATCGGGGTGTCCACGACCCCAAGTATAGGGGTTCTGTCCGCACCTGCCTACGCACTCCACCCCGCGGCCCTCAGTCCTTTGGTCACCAGGCGGCGACCGTTCATCCGCGAACCTGATCATGACCTGTGGTTCTGGCCGCCTGGTCTATAATCAACTCCTGGATGAGCCCGCTCGCGTCGCGGGACGTCTCGCGGCCCCCGCCGGGCGCCATCCGAGGGGACGCGCATTCCAGGACGCGGTAAGGGGTGGGTGGCATATGGTGGCAGGGATGCGACACGAGAGACCGTTCCCACGGCAACAGGGCCTGACGCTCGTCGAGATCATGGTGGTGATCGCCATCCTTGCCATCATCGCGGCGATCGCCGTCCCCATCTATTCGCATTACGTCAAGGACGCCAAGATCGGGCGGGCCGAGGGCAACCTCGTCTTGTTGTCCACCCTCATGGAGCGCTATTACCAGAACAACAATGCCTACCCGAGCAGCCAGACCCTGGTCGCCAACGCCATACCGGGTTGGAACCCCGGCAACAACCCGAACCCGCTCTTCACTTACGCCATCCAGAACCCGGATACGGGCGTGTGCAACGTCGCCGCCCCCTCCGGCCCAAGCTACTCGTTGTCGGCCACGCCGACCGCGGCCTCGGGATTGCCCACCAACGAGGTTTTCTATCTGGACAGCCTGAACGACCGTTGCGAGGTGCTCCCCAATGGCACGACGGTGGTGGGGTGGTGACATGCATGGCCGGTATCCGGATCACTCGATGAGCGGGGGTCGCACGAGCCGCGGCCTCACCCTGGTCGAGCTCGTGGTGGTGCTTGCGATCATCGCCATCCTGCTCGGCGCGGGCTTCCTGGGCCTCCTGTCGTGGCTTGGAACGGACAACGTCCATGTCGCCCAGGCGCGCGTGCGCACGGCCCTGCAGGTGACCATGGCCAGCGCCCTGACAAGCCCGCCCGCGTCCACGACCCCCTATCACAACTGGTCCATGCAGCTTGTCACCCAAGGCGGCCAGCAGTATCTCTATGTCTGTACCGGGAGTCACGGCGGCTGCGCCGGCAATACCAAGCCCTCGGCGGGACCCGTGCAGGTGCGCGCGAGCGCGGTGCCGGCCCATGTCCATCTCACCATCAATCAGTCGGCGCTTACTTGTCTTGCCTTCAGTCCGCTCGGCCAGCCGCTGCTCGGCGCCACCACGCCGGCCACGGCGTCGGCCGGCGCCTGCTACTGGCCGGCAGCGACCAATGGCCAATGGACCTTCCAGGCGAGCGTCACGGGCGGCGCCGCGGCGAGTAGCAGCTATGTCTTCTAAGGGCTTTACGCTCATCGAGACCCTGGTCTCGCTCGTGATCTTTCTTTTGATCGCCATCGGCGTCGGGTTTGGGCTGCACCATGCCGTCGACAACAACGTCTTTGACAGTCAGCGCCAGGATGTCCTGAATACCACGCTCGCGTTGCTCGATAGTCGCCCGCCCGGCCAGCTCTGCCCGGCCCCGGGCGCGACCAACACCGTACCGGCGACCACTTACGCGGGTCTTGCGTTCACCATCGACATCAGCTGCACGGTGGCGCAGGTACCCGTGCCGGCGGCGGTGCCCACCGCGAAGGTCCCCGTAACGGAGCTTACCGCCGTCGCCCACTGGACCACATTCGGAGTCTCTCGCAGTGTCACTATCGCGCACTAAGGGCCTTACCCTGGTCGAGCTCATGGTTGCCATGGCGATCGGCGCGCTGCTCGTGCTCGCCGCCATGATCCTCTATGTGCCGGTCTCGCGCTCATTGATCGATCAGGGGGTGGTGGGCCAGCAAACCCTGAGCGAGGCGGTGAACTACGACTTCGACGTCATGAACATCGCCAATGCCGGTTACGGGATCACAAGCCCCCAACTGAATACCGATGTGGTGCTCGTCACGGGCTCGGGACCCGGCAACAACACCACGGTGGCCATACCGCCGAAGAGCAGCGCTCAGGGCAACGGGCTCTTTTGGGACTGGTCGATCCCGGCCGCGGGTGCACCCACCGGCTGCGCCGGTCTGCAGGTCATAAAGAGCGCCAACAGCAATGCCGGTAACCTGCGGCTTGTCTATTACGAGGAGGTGCCGGGCGGGACCTGCACGGCCACCGCCATGAATACCGCCGCCAACTGGGATATCGAGACGGTTTTGCCGAGTGTCGCGACATCGGGTCTTGCGCCCATCACGGTTACCGACGCCCAGGACTGCGATCTGCGCGGGTCGCAGATTGTCGGCAACCCGGTGTTGCACCCACTCGTGACCTTGCAATTGCCGATACCCAAGACCTTGACGGGCGGCTTCTTCGCCCATCAGGCCGATCAGGTACCCGTCAACGTCTGTCTGCACAACCTGCCCTGAGCGGCGAGGCATCGTCATGCGCACATCCCTTAAAACACAACGCGGCGTATCCACCCTCATCATGATCCTGGCCGTGGGCGCGGCGCTTGCCGCCAGCCTCTACGGCGCCTACAGCCACATGCAGGCGAGTGGCCGGTCACAAGACACGAGCAGTACGCGCGCACAGGCCCAAAGCTACGCCGAGGACGCCCTGACCGCCTCCGCGGAATACTTCAACATGCTCTTTTGTGGCTCGCCGAGCGCGACGTGCGCGAGCGGCTCGGCCGGCAATCTCACCCCGACCCTGGTGCCGGCGGGGTTGGTCGTCGTCGATCATGCCCCCGCCAATGGCAATGGCGGGTACTACACCGCCACGGTGGTCAACAACACCTTTGCCACCAATGGCGAGATCGAGGTCGATGCGGTCGGCACGACGGCGACGGGCTCGGCGGCCATCCGCGCCTATCTCCATGCCGGCACGATCTACACGTTTACGCCCCTCAATTACGCCTTTCTCATAAACGGCAGCCAGGTCTTGACCGGAAACGTTTCCATCAACACTGGTAGCAGTTCGCTGACCGTGGTCGGCAATCTCGGCATCCAGGGCAGCGCCAGCGTGAGTGGCGCGGCGCGGGCCACCGGCAGCATCACCGACAGTACCGGCAAGAGCTGCGGCGCGACCGCCACCTGCACCCAGAATATCGACGCCTCGAGTGTCGTGTCGCCGTCCATCAACACCTACAACCTGACGGGCGAGGCCAATGCCATCCTGTCGGTGGACGCCCATGGCAACCCGCAGGTGACGTTCGCCAACGACCCGGGTCTCACGCCGGCCGGCACCACCTCCTTCGCCTCCTTCCCGGCAAGTTCGACAGCCCTGTGCGCGGCCGGCGGCACTGGCTGCATCGTGCCCCCGTCGAACAACAACGGCGCATGGGAGATCAAGGGGACGCCGAATCCCGGGGTCCTGTTCTTCTACGGCGACCTCGCGGTTGCGAGCGGCGTGATCGGCAAGAGCACGTCGAGCACACCGGGCTACGCCACCCTGATCGCGACCGGCAATGTCGACGTCAAGACCTTGAACGACATCGTCGCCTACGGGCAGATGCCCAATGTCTGCAACCAGGCGGTCATCCCGACGAACGTGTGCCCGGACGGGACCAATGCCACGAGTCCCGGGGAGGGCACGGGGCCGGTGGCCAACGCCGTGCTGCTGAGCGGCGGCAGTGTCGACTACCCCTATAGCGGCGGCGGGACCGTCTATGTCGCCGGGGCGGCCTCCACGGCGGTGCCCCCCCTCAATGCCACGACCGAGACCGCGGCCAGTGACACCACCCAGCCGAGCGGCACGGTCACGGGCTATCTCTGCACGAGTGATGGGGCCACGACCGGCAGCGCCGCAAGCTGCGGGTCGGATGCCACCACAAGCGGCATCATCACCGGGGGCGATGTGACCCTCGAGGGCAACTCGGACCTGACCGGCGTGGTCGCGGCCGGCGAATCCCTGACCGCCCGCGGGACCGGGACCATTACCGGCATGATCGACACCGCCAACACCAACAATACCTCGACCTCGACCTTGGGCAACAACTCGAGCACCAATGACATCAACGGCAACCTGAAGATCCGATATGCCCCGGGGGTGTCCAACGCCACCAACTTCGGAGGCGGCGGCAACACCCCGGAAATGGCCTTTGTGCCGCTTTGGCAGCGCTTTATATACTGAGGGGCGGCTTGGGCGACCCGGCAGGGGGCCGTGGGCCGTGCCGGACGACGGGCCGTCAATCCGCCGTATCCGGGCGGAGCAGCCCGCGAGGAGACTCGAAGCGACCCCGACCCCACGCCCGACATGATCGCCGGCACGCCGCGCCAGCGGGTGATCGATTATGAGCGCCGCGAATCGCGCGCCTTCGCGGGCGAGGGCGGTACTGTTCCCCGTGATTCCGGTGCTTGCGCGCGGCGATCTACGGCGCGTCCTGGTCTTCGGTTCTTTGGAGCGCTGAGCGCACCCGGATATCGCAACGGTCCGCGCGGGCGCTTCCAGGGCCGGATGTTGCGAGACGGCATCGCGCGGCTGTCATGAACGCGAAACTCTAGGGCGAGGGTCCGGAGCGGATGGCGGGGACCAAACACGCCCTGGCGGCGGCGCCATTGTGGTCTGGCCAAGGGCTTCGCACGGGCCTTCGTCTCTCGGCAGGCGGCCGAGAAGGCCTTTAACGATCTCGCCGATAGTCCGGACCCGGTTGGCCGGACCACTCCCGGAGGCCGCGCAGGCCGCGACCGGCCGCGGTCTTTATTAAAGGCCACGGGGATTCGTAGGCGCGGTGAACATGCAGCCCGCCGCCCGACGCAGGTGATGCCGTTTCCGGCACGCATCACGCATCGTGGGCCACATAGCGCATATCTCCGTCCGGGGCATCGGCGGAGTAGTCGCCTGGACACGGGCCCATGTTGTCTGATACCGGGGAATCAGGCGCCGCAGGGTTGTTCCTCTGCGGGTTCTTCGGAACACGCCCACGGACCGTGTTCATGGGGTTAGAGGCCCACCCGCTTGAGCGGCTTGGGGGCGTCGCACGGACCAAAAGCTCGCCCGCTTTGGCGGGTTGAGGGTGTCCCCCATGTCGCATGGCGCTACCCGGTGTCGCCCCCGCGAGCGCGCCCCGTTTGGGGTCATCGCCGGCCGCCCGGCCGCAACGGAATGGCCGCGGCCCCCCAAGGACAGGTCCGCGCTCATGTTATCATCTCGTCTTCGCGGGAGGTCTGCGGCATGGAGCACGAGGAACATTACGAGGTCATTGTGGTGGGTGGCGGTCATGCCGGTACCGAGGCCGCGCTCGCTGCCGCGCGCATGGGGCGCAAGACCTTGTTGCTTACGCACAACATCGAGACCCTGGGCCAGATGTCGTGCAACCCGGCGATCGGTGGCATCGGCAAGGGGCATCTGGTGCGCGAGATCGATGCCCTGGGCGGGGCCATGGGTTACTGCGCCGACGCCGCCGCCATCCAGTGCCGTACCCTGAACGCACGCAAGGGCCCGGCGGTGCGCGCCACGCGCGTGCAGGCCGATCGGGTCCTCTACAAGGCCGCCGTGCGCCGCGTCCTGGAGCACCAGCCGAACCTCCACATCTTCCAGCAGGCGGTCGACGACCTCGTGGTCGAGGGCCGCGCGGTCGTGGGGGTCGTCACCCAGATGGGCCTCATCATGCGTGCCCGCGCCGTCGTCCTGACCACCGGCACGTTCCTGGCCGGACTCATCCACGTGGGCCAGAGCCGGCACGCCGGGGGGCGCGCGGGCGAGCCCCCGGCGCGCGCGCTGGCCGAACGCCTGCGCGCCCTGCCGTTGCGGGTGGGGCGCCTGAAGACCGGCACCCCTCCACGCATCGACGGCCGCACCATCGATTTTTCGGTCCTCGAGGCGCAGGCCGGCGACGAACCGGCCCCCTATTTCTCCTATGACGAGCCGGCGCGGCCGCCTCAGGTGGCCTGCCATATCACTCAAACGACCGAAGAGACCCATGCGATCGTGCGCGCGGCCCTTGACCGGTCCCCGCTCTACACGGGGGCCATCGAAGGGGCCGGGCCGCGCTACTGCCCATCCCTCGAGGACAAGGTCGTGCGCTTCGCCGACAAGGTCTCGCATCAGATCTTTCTCGAGCCCGAGGGTCTGGATACCCCCGAGATCTACCCCAACGGCATTTCCACCAGCCTGCCATTCGATGCCCAGTGGCGCCTGGTGCGCTCCATACCCGGTCTGCACAAGGCGGTACTGACCCGCCCCGGCTACGCCATCGAATACGACTACTTCGATCCGCGCGACCTGAAGCCCTCACTGGAGACCCACGCCGTCGAGGGGCTGTTCTTCGCCGGCCAGATCAATGGAACGACCGGCTATGAGGAGGCCGCCGCGCAGGGCCTCCTGGCGGGCATCAATGCCGCGCTCGCGGCGCGCGCCGAGGGCGCCTGGTGGCCCGGGCGCCACGAGGCCTATCTCGGGGTGCTGGTGGACGACCTCATCACCCAGGGCCTGACCGAACCGTACCGCATGTTCACCTCCCGCGCCGAACACCGGCTCTTGTTGCGCGAAGACAATGCCGATGAACGGCTGGCCGAGGTCGCGCATCGCCTGGGGCTCATCGGTGATGCCCGTTATCGGGAGATCCGGGCCCGCGAGCAGGCCGTGTCCCGCGAGCAGGCGCGCTTGCGCTCGGTGTTCGTGCGTCCCGGCGATCCGGCGGTGGCCGCGTGCCTCGGCCAGGATCTGGCGCGCGAAAGTTCCTTGTTCGACCTCCTCAAGCGCCCCGGCGTACGCTATAACGACATCATTGAGATAGTGCCCTCCGAGGCGGCGCTCACGGACGCCAAGGCCGGGCGCCAGCTCGAGATCTCGGTCAAGTATGCGGGATATATCGCGCGCCAGGGCGACGAGATCGCGCGCCGCGCCCACCACGAGGGAATGGTTTTGCCGGAGGATCTGGATTATCAAGGGATACGCGGCCTGTCCACCGAGGTCCGCCAGCGCCTGGCGCGTCACAGGCCGGCGACCCTCGGTCAGGCGGCGCGCCTGCCCGGGGTCACGCCGGCGGCCGTGTCGCTGTTGCTCGTCCACCTGAAGCGGGTGCGGGCCTGACATGGGCGGCGCGCGCGCCATGGGCGCGGAGCCGTGGGGGCGGGCGCGAGAGCGCCTGCGTGTCGGCATGCAAGCGCTGGGGCTCACGGCCGACGCGCCCACGCAAGCGCGCCTCCTGTCCTATCTCGAGACCCTGGCGCGCTGGAACCGGGTGTTCAATCTGACGGCCATCCGCGACCCCGAGGACATGGTCGCGCGCCACATCCTGGACAGCCTCACCATCCTGCCGCACCTGCCGGCCGGCCGCCTGCTCGACATAGGCAGCGGCGCGGGCCTGCCGGGTATCCCCATCGCCGTGCTGCAACCGCAGCGCCCCGTGGTCCTGCTCGATCGCTCCCGCAAGCGCATGGATTTTCTGACCGAGGTGGTCGCGCGCATGGCCCTTACGCAGGTCGTTCTGGCCCATGGGCGGGTGGAGGACCACGTCCCCGAGGCGCCTTATGCCGTAATCACCGCGCGCGCGTTCGCAAGCCTGGATGATATTGCGCTGGCCGCCGGTCGCCTGCTCGCGCCCGGCGGTATCATCGCCGCCATGAAGGGCGCGCTCCCGACCGAGGAGTTGGCGTCCGTGGCGCCGCCCTTTACCGTGCAGGCCGTGCATGCCCTGCAGGTGCCGGGGCTTGCCGCCAAGCGCCACCTCGTGGCGCTCGTGCGCGACCCATGACGCGCACCGTCGCCACCGCCAATCAAAAGGGCGGAGTGGGCAAGACCACGACCAGCATCAACGTGGCCGCGGCGCTTGCCGAGCAGGGCCGGCGCGTCCTGCTCATCGATCTCGATCCGCAGGGCAATGCCACCATGGGCAGCGGTGCGGCGGGCACGGAACGCGGTCTGTATGATGTCCTGCTCGGCGAGGTCGAGGCCCGGCACGCGATCGCCCCGACGGCGTGCGGCTATGACATGCTGGCGGCGCATGCCGATTTGTCGGGCGCGGAGCTCGAACTCGCCCAGGCCCCGCAGCGCGAGCGGCGCCTGCGCCAGGCGCTCGCCCCCCTCCAGGGCGACTACGATTATATTTATATCGATTGTCCCCCGGCCTTGAGTCTTTTGACCGTCAACGCCCTCGTGGCCGCCGACGCCGTACTGATCCCCATGCAGTGCGAATACTACGCCCTCGAAGGGCTCACGGCCCTGCTCGGCACCATACGACGCGTGCGTGCCCAGCTGAACCCGGCGCTGACCATCGAAGGCCTGCTGCGCACCATGTTCGACCCGCGCAACGGTCTGGCCCTCGAGGTGTCGGATCAATTGACCCGCCATTTCGGCAACCAGCTCTTTCAGACCATCATACCGCGCAACGTCCGCCTGGCCGAGGCCCCGAGCCACGGTGTCCCGGTGATCCAGTATGATCGTTCGTCGCGCGGGGCGCAGGCCTACCTGGCCCTGGCCGCCGAGATACTGGCGCGCGAATCCCCACCTGCCGCAGGAGACCCACCCCCATGAAGGAGAAACGCCCCCGGCTCGGACGCGGCCTGGACGCCCTGTTCGGCGATGGCCAGCGTCCCGACACCCTATCCGCGTCGCCGGACGCCATCCGTACCCTGCCGATCGAACGCCTGCAGCGTGGCCGTTACCAGCCGCGTACGCATATGGAGCCCGAGGCCTTGAACGCGCTTGCCGATTCCATCCGCGCGCAGGGCATCGTGCAACCGATCCTGGTGCGCGAGGTGACCGGCGGCTTCGAGATCATCGCCGGGGAGCGCCGCTGGCGTGCCGCCCAGATCGCGGGCCTCGCCGAGGTGCCGGTGATCGTGCGCGACATACCCGACCAGGCGGCGATGGCCGTCGCCCTGATCGAAAACATCCAGCGCGAGGACCTGAACCCCCTTGAGGAGGCCGCCGGTCTCAAGCGCCTCCAGGAAGAATTCGGTCTCACGCACGACGAGATCGCCGCTCATGTCGGGCGATCGCGCGCCGCCGTCACCAACCTCCTGCGCCTCCTGGGCCTCGCCCCGGAGGTGCGCGAACTGCTGGAGACCGGCCGCCTCGAGATGGGGCACGGCCGCGCCTTGCTCGGCATCGCCGACGCAAGCGCCCAGGCGGCCCTGGCGCGCGAGGTGGCAGCCCAGGGTCTGAGCGTCCGCGAGACCGAGCGACGCGTGCAGCGCCACGGCCGTCCGACACCCCCGAAGGCGGCCCCCGATCCGGATGTCGAGACACTGGAGCGCCGCCTCACCGAAACCCTGGGGGCGCGCGTACGCATTCAGGCGCGGCGTGCCGGCGCGGGACGCATCACGATCGACTATCATAGTATGGACGAGCTCGAGGGACTGCTCGGCCGATTCTCGTGAGACAGGAGGGGGCGTGAAACGATGGACTCCCGGCATCGCCGGCCTTACCCTAGCGGTCTTGTGTTGGCATACGGCGCACGCGGGCCTGCGGGGCCTGCGGCACGCGGCCCGTAGCGGGGCGCCCAACGCCGAGTTGAAGTTAGGCGAGCTGTATCAGTATGGGGTCGGGCAGCCGGACCATCTCGTCCATGCCCTGGCCTGGTATGAGCGTGCCGCCCCGAAGTCGCGGCGCGCGGCTGAACTCGCCCGGCAGCTCACGGCGAGGCTGACTCCGGCCGAGCGCCAGCAGGCTGCGGCATGGGCCAAGCCGCGGCTCGGCCCCCCCTAAACCCGCGCCTGTCCGACAGCGATCCCGGGCGCCCCGCGCATGGCCCCGTTTGACCCTAGCATAAGGAACACTTATACTGCGCCGCCGCGGGCGCCCCTAACGAGGCCGACCGGGTCGGGATCATCATGAGCTATGCTGCACGGGTGTTACGCAAAGGATTGCGCCGCGTGCTTTGGGCACAAATTTCGCTGACTTTCGTGGTGGCGGCCGTGGCCGCGCTCGACGCCCCGCGCCATGACGCCCTCGCGCGCCTGGGCGCGGCGCTGGCCGGGGGCGCGGTCGCGATGCTGGGTGCCTTGTTGCTGGCCTACAGTGTCGCGCGTGCCGACGGGACCGGCGGTCCGGCGGGCGCCCAGCTGTGGTTATACGGGGGCGCGGTCGCGCGTTTCGTGTTGGCAATCGCCTTTTTGGGTTTGGGGCTCGGGGTGTTTCATGTATCCCCGTTGCCGTTTTTGATCGCCTTTGGTTTGGGCCAGGCCGCTTTCCTGGTTCCAGGGATTTCGTCAGGGTTATGAGTCACAACGCCGTCAGCTTCATGGAGGATCATTTACGGAACCTGACCGTCGGTCGCGGGTTCTGGAGCCTTCACGTCGACACCATTCTCATCGGCTGGGTGCTGGGCGCCGTCATCGTCGGCACCGGCTGGGTCGTCGGGCGACGACTGGAGGAGGGCGTTCCTCATGGCATCCAAAATGTCCTCGAGGCGCTCCTCGAGTTTGTTGATGACCAGGTTCGCGGCATCCTTCCCGTCGAGGATCCGATGGTGGGCGCGCTCGCCTTCACGGTGTTTCTCTGGGTCTTTCTCATGAATGCCATGGACCTGCTGCCGGTGCTGTTGCTGCCGAATCTGGCGCACTTCTTTTTTGGCATCCGCCACTTCCGCTCGACCCCGACGGCCGACCCTTACACGACTTTGGGGCTTGCCCTGAGCGTCTTTCTCTTGACCCTCTACTACCACATCAAACATAAAGGCCTCTGGGGCTACCTGAAGACCTTCCTGGTCCATCCGTTCGGGCCCTATCTGTTTCCGGTCAACATCCTGATGACCACTGTCGATGAGATTGCCAAGCCCCTGAGTCTCGGCTTGCGACTGTTCGGCAACATGTTCGCGGGCGAGCTCGTGTTTCTGCTCATCGCGCTTTTGCCGTGGTGGGTGGCGTGGGCCCCGGGCATACTGTGGTCCATCTTTCACTTGCTCATCATCACATTGCAGGCGTTTATCTTCATGGTCCTCACCATCATGTATCTGGCGATGGCGGCGACTCAGGAAGGCGATGCCCACTGAGCCCGGTTTCTTTCATCTTTACATTCAAGGAGTCGCTTTATGGTTGATCCGCAGCTTGCGTCGGTTATTGGCATGGTCTTTTCCTACACGGCCGTCGCCGTGGGCATCATCTTCGCGGGAGCCGCCCTGGGCTCGGCCCTCGGCTGGGGCCTCATCTGCTCCAAGTACATCGAGGGCATCGCCCGCCAGCCGGAGATGTTGCCGACCTTGCGCATCCAGATGTTCATCACCGCGGGCCTCATGGAGTCGTTTCCGTTCATTGCCGCGGCCTTCGCCATGTACTTCACCTTCGTGAACCCGTTCGAGGGGGCGGCCGTGGCCGCCATCACGCACGTCGCCCATTAAGGTCAGATAGGGACACGCCCACACCATGCCGATATCCGTGACCCTCATCGTCCAGATGGTCACCTTCGCGGTGCTCATCCTATTCGTCAAGCGCTACCTCTGGGGGCCGCTTACGGCGGTCATGGAGCGTCGCCAGAAGCGCATCGCCGACGGTCTGGCGGCGGCCGACCAGGGCCGCAAGGCGCTCGATGAGGCGCAACGCCAGCAAGACGAGATCCTGGCCGTGGCGCGCGAGCGCGCCGCCGAAATCCTGGACCATGCCGAGCGGCGTTCGCGCGAGATCATCGAGGAGGCCCGCGAGCGCGCCCGCGCCGAAGGCGAGCACGCCATGGCCCTCTCGCGCGCCGAGGCCGAGGCCGAGATGACCCGCCTGCGCGAGCGCCTGCGCGCCGACGTCGCGCGCCTGGCCCTGGCCGGGGCCGAGCGCATCGTGGAGCGCGAGATAGACCGCCGCCTGCATGACCGGCTTCTCGAAGAAGTGGCGGGGCAGCTGTGATCCGCGATCAGCTGGCGGCGATTGCGCGCCCCTATGCCCGGGCGCTCATGGCGGTGCCCGGGAGCGACCGCGCCGCCCTGCTCGCATCCCTCGAGGCTGCCGCCCAGGCGCTCTCCGATCCGGCGATCGCGGCGCTGGCCGAGAACCCCGAGATCCCGCGCGCGCGCCTGGCCGCCGCCCTGGCGCCTGACGCAACCGACCGGTCCCTCGTGGCGCGCCTCATCGACGTGTTGTTGCAAAATGACCGCCTGGCGGCGCTGCCGTGGATCGCGAAGACCTTTGCCGCCTTGAAAGACGAGGCCGAAAACCGCACGCACGCCACCGTCACCACCGCCCAGCCCTTGAGCGAGCCCCAGCGCGAGCGGTTACGCGCGGCGCTCGCGCGGCGCACCGGGCATACCGTGGAGCTGATCGTGGAAACCGACGACCGCCTCCTGGCCGGCGTCATCGTCCAGCATGGGGATATGGTCTTCGACGGCTCGATCCGCGGCCGTCTGGCAGCCCTTGCTCATGCGTTAAGCCCTTTCTAGAGGAATTCCTATGGCCTTGAAACCCAGCGAGATCTCGGAGCTCATCAAGCAGAGAATCGAAGACCTCTCTCCTCCGGCCCCGGCCTTGACCGGCACGATCATGAGCCTGAGCGACGGTATCGCGCGCGTCTATGGTCTCGCCGATGTCATGCAGGGGGAGATGCTCGAGTTCCCCGGCAACACCTTCGGGCTCGCCCTCAATCTCGAGCGCGACGCGGTGGGCGCGGTCATCCTGGGGGGCTATGAGCACCTCACCGAGGGTGATGTCGTCAAGGGCACGGGCCGCATCCTGGAGGTGCCCGTGGGTCCCGAGCTCCTCGGACGCGTGGTCGACGCGCTCGGCCGTCCGCTCGACGCGCGCGGCGAGATCTCCGCCAAGGCGACGTCGCCGGTGGAGAAAATCGCCCCCGGCGTGGTCGCGCGCCGATCGGTGACCCAGCCCCTGCAGACCGGGATCAAGGCCATCGACGCCATGGTGCCGATAGGGCGCGGTCAGCGCGAGCTCATCATCGGCGACCGCCAGACAGGCAAGACCGCGCTTGCCGTCGATGCCATCCTGGCGCAGCGGGGCACCGGCGTCATGTGCGTCTACGTCACGATCGGCCAGAAGGCCTCGAGTGTCGCGGGCGTCGTGCACCGCCTGACGGAAATGGGTGCCATGGGGCACACCATCGTGGTCGCGGCCACCGCCGCCGATCCGGCGGCCATGCAGTATCTCGCGCCCTACACGGGCTGCGCGATGGGTGAGTATTTCCGTGACCGGGGGCAGGATGCGCTCATCGTCTACGATGACCTCACCAAGCAGGCCTGGGCCTACCGCCAGATCTCGTTGCTCCTGCGCCGGCCACCGGGACGCGAGGCCTATCCGGGGGATGTCTTTTATCTCCACTCCCGGCTCCTCGAGCGCGCCGCGCGCGTGAACGAGGAGTATGTGGAGCGTCAGTCGGGGGTCAAGGGGCGCACCGGCTCGCTCACCGCCCTGCCCATCATCGAGACCCAGGCCGGCGACGTCTCGGCGTTCGTACCGACCAATGTGATCTCGATCACCGATGGCCAGATCTTCCTCGAGACCGATCTGTTCAATTCCGGCATTCGTCCCGCCATCAACGCCGGTCTGTCGGTCTCGCGCGTCGGCGGCGCGGCGCAGACCAAGATCATGAGAAAGCTGGGGGGAGGAGTGCGCCTGGCGCTTGCCCAATATCGCGAGCTCGCGGCGTTCGCGCAATTCGCATCCGACCTCGACCCGGCGACCCGCAAGCAGATCGATCGCGGGCGGCGGGTCACCGAGCTCATGAAGCAGGCCCAGTACCAGCCGCTGTCGGTGGCCGACATGGCGCTCTCGCTGCTTGCCGCCAATAGCGGGGTGCTCGACGATCTGCCGGTGGAGAAGGTCATCCCGTTTGATTCGGCGCTGCGGGCGGCGGCCCACGCCGAGCATGGCGCGGCCCTGAAGGCCATCAATGATACCGGTGACCATAACGAGGACGTCATCGCCACGCTCACGGGCTTCATCCAGCAGTTCAAGGCCCAAGGCGCCTACTGATGGCGCGCGGAAAGGAGATCCGGAACAAGATCCGCAGCGTGCAGAGCACGCAGAAGATCACCCGCGCCATGCAGATGGTGGCGGCGGCCAAGATGCGCAAGGCCCAGGAACGCATGCGCGCCGCGCGCCCGTATGCCGAGAGCCTGGTGGCCATCATGCGCCATATCCGGGCCGCGCACCCCGAGTATCGCCATCCGCTCCTGGCCGTGCGGCCGGTACGGCGCGCGGCCCTGCTGGTTGTGACCTCCGATCGTGGTCTTGCCGGGGCACTCAACGTCAATGTCCTGCGCGTCGCGGTGGGCCAGCTGAAGGAGTGGGAGGAGGCGGGTATTCAGGGTGAGGTCGCGGTGTTGGGCAACAAGGGCGCGGCGTATTTTCGCAGACTCCGGGCCCCCGTGGCGGCCCAGCTCGCGCCGCTCGGGGACCGCCCGACCCTGCAATCGATCATAGGGGTGGTCAAGGTTCTGGTCGACGCCTACCGTGAGGAGCGTCTTGACCGCATCGTGCTCGTCTACAGTCGCTTCGAGAACACCATGAGCCAGGTGGCGGTGACCGAGGACCTGCTGCCGCTGCCGGAGCCCGGACCGGATGTCGATCGGCACCGCTGGGACTACCTCTACGAGCCGGAGGCCCAGGATGTCCTGTCCGACATCCTGACCCGCTATGTGGAGACGCGTGTCCACGGGGTCGTGATCGAGAATCTTGCGAGCGAACAGGCGGCGCGCATGGTCGCCATGCGCGCCGCGACCGACAACGCCGGGCGTCTGATCGGGGATCTGAAATTGGCCTACAACAAGGCGCGCCAGGCGGCGATCACGCAGGAAATCGCGGAGATCGTAAGCGGCGCGTCGGCGGTCTAGGGGGTTAGGATGTCAGCCGGAAAGATTGTGCAGGTGATAGGAGCGGTGGTCGACGTGGAGTTCGAGCGTGCGACGATCCCGAAGGTCTACGACGCCCTCACGGTGGCGGATACCGATCTTGTGCTCGAGGTCCAGCAGCAACTCGGCGACGGCGTCGTGCGCACCATCGCCATGGGGTCGAGCGACGGCCTGAAGCGCGGCTTGTCCTGCGTCAATACCGGTCGCCCCATCGAGGTGCCCGTGGGTGCCGCCACGCTCGGACGCATCATGGACGTGCTTGGCCGCCCGATCGACGAGCAGGGCCCGGTGGCGAGCGAGACCGTGCGCGGCATCCACCGCGCCCCGCCGCGTTTCGACGAGTTGGCGGCGAGCACCGAGGTGCTGGAGACCGGCATCAAGGTAATCGATCTCATATGTCCGTTCGCCAAGGGCGGCAAGGTGGGGCTCTTTGGTGGCGCCGGCGTCGGCAAGACCGTCAACATGATGGAGCTCATCCGCAACATCGCCATAGAGCACAGCGGATATTCCGTGTTCGCCGGGGTCGGCGAGCGCACGCGCGAGGGTAACGACTTCTATCATGAGATGAAGGAAGGCGGGGTGCTCGACAAGGTTGCGCTCGTCTACGGCCAGATGAATGAACCGCCGGGCAACCGCCTGCGCGTGGGGCTTACCGGCCTTACCATCGCCGAGCACTTTCGTGACGAGGGGCGTGACGTCCTTTTGTTCATCGACAACATCTACCGCTACACCCTGGCGGGCACGGAGGTCTCGGCGCTCCTCGGGCGCATGCCCTCGGCGGTCGGCTACCAGCCGACCCTGGCCGAGGAGATGGGTGTCCTCCAGGAGCGCATTACCTCGACCAAGACCGGCTCGATCACATCCGTCCAGGCGGTCTACGTCCCGGCGGATGACCTCACCGACCCGTCGCCGGCGACCACCTTTGCGCATCTCGATGCCACGGTCGTGCTCTCGCGGCAGGTCGCCGAGCTCGGCATCTATCCGGCGGTCGACCCGCTCGATTCCACGAGCCGCCAGCTCGATCCGCAGGTCATAGGCGAGAATCACTATGACACGGCGCGCAAGGTCCAAGCGATTCTCCAGCGCTACAAAGAGCTCCAGGACATCATCGCCATTCTCGGCATGGACGAGCTGTCGGCGGATGACAAGCTCATCGTGACGCGCGCGCGTAAGATCCAGCGCTTCCTTTCGCAACCATTCTTTGTGGCCGAGGTCTTTACCGGTACGCCCGGTACCTATGTGCCGCTGAAGGAGACCATCCGCGGCTTCAAGGCGATCGCCGAAGGGGAGTATGATGAATTGCCCGAGCAGGCTTTTTACATGGTGGGCACGATAGACGAAGCGCTCGCCAAGGCGCGGCGGCTCTGATCGGCCATGGACAACTTTCGCATCGACATCGTCAGCGCCGAGGGCCCCCTGTTCTCGGGGGACGCGGCGCTCGTCATCGCGCCCTTGCGCGATGGTGACGCGGGTTTCCTGCCCGGCCATTCGCCGCTGCTGGCCGTCCTTCGGGCCGGTGCCCTGCGCGTGCAGGATGCGAATGGCGGGGAGCAGGCCTTCTATGTGAGCGGCGGATTCGTCGAGGTCCAGCCGCGCCATGTCACGGTGCTTGCCGATGCCGGCGAGCGCGCCGCGGATATCGACGAGGCGCTGGCGGCGCGCGCGGTCGAGGACGCCGCACGGCACGCCGAGGAGCAGGCCGGCAAGACCGACTATGCGCATGCCCAGGCGGAGCTGGCGCAGGCCGCCGCGCGCCTGTCGGTGGTGCGGCGCTATCGGTCACAAACGTCCTATTCGGCGCCGGAGCGTATCCGGTAGGAGGTCGCATGGCGGTCACCAAGGGCAAGGTCGTGTCATTGACCTACACACTGCGGGACGAGCGCGGCGAGATCTTCGAACACACGGATGTCCCGATCTCCTATCTCCACGGGTCGGGGGAGGGGTTGTTCGAGAAGATCGAAAACGCCCTCGATGGCCTGGAGGTCGGTGGGTCCGTCGACATCGAGCTTGCGCCCGCCGAGGGCTTTGGCGATCATGATCCGGCGCTCACGTTCACGGACGATATCGCCAACGTGCCCCCCGAGTACCAGCATGTCGGGGCCGAGGTCGAGGCCGAGAACGAGCAGGGCGAGGCGGTCCGTTTCGTGGTGACCACGATTGCCGACGGTAAGCTCACGGTCGATGCCAATCACCCGCTTGCCGGTCAGACGGTACGCTTCGCGGTCACCGTGCAGGCGATCCGTGATGCGACCCCCGAGGAACAGCGCCTCGGCCAAGTCACACCGCCGCTGCACTAGGCCATCGGCCCTTTGGGCATTGCCTTTAGCCCCTGGGGCCGCTCTAATACCGAACTTATGCAGGGCCCGGTTCCTTCTCTCGAGATCATCATTCTGGCGGCAGGCCAGGGGCGGCGCATGGCGTCGGCCCAGCCCAAGGTCCTGCACACGCTCGCTGGTCGCCCCTTGCTGGCGCACGTCCTCGATACCGCCACGGCGCTTGCGCCGCGCGCCATCCATGTGGTCTATGGTCACGGGGGTGAGCGCGTTCGCGCGGCCTTCCCGGACACGCCGCTGGACTGGGTCTTGCAGGCCGAGCCGCGCGGTACCGGGGACGCGGTGCGCTGTGCGCTGCCGCGGCTTGCCGAGGACGCCCTGACGCTCGTACTCTTGGGTGATGTGCCCTTGATCACCCCGGACACCCTGAAGACCCTGTGCGCGCGCGCCGTGGCCGGGGTCGCGTTGTTGACCTTCGAGGCCCGCCACGAAAACCAGTACGGCCGCATTGTGCGCGACGACCAGGGGCGTGTCGCGCGCATCGTGGAGTGGCGCGATGCCGATGGTGCGCAACGCGCCCTACGCGAGGTCAATAGCGGTGTGTTGGCGGCCCCCGCCGCGCATCTGCGCCGATGGATCCCGCGCCTGTCCACCACCAACGCCCAGGGCGAGCTCTACCTCACAGACGTCATAGCGCTCGCCGTCGCCGACGGCCTGCCGGTCGCTACCGCCTCTCCCGGCCACGTGACCGAGGTTGAGGGGGTCAACAGCCGCGCCGATCTCGCCGTCCTGGAGCGCGCCCTTCAGGAGCGGCAGGCGGCGGCACTGATGGCGGCCGGTGTGCAGCTCATGGATCCGCGACGCCTCGATATCCGCGGCATGCTGATTGCCGGGCGCGATGTCCAGATCGACGTCAACTGCGTCTTCGAGGGCCGCGTGGAGCTCGCGGATGACGTATGCATAGGGGCGCATTGTGTCCTACGCAACAGCCGCATCGCGCGGGGCGCGCGCATCGAGGCCCATACGATCATCGATGGCGCGGAGGTGGGCCCCGGCTGCGTGGTGGGCCCCTTCGCCCGCCTGCGTCCCGGCACCGTACTCGGCGGCCGCGCGCGCGTCGGCAATTTCGTGGAGGTCAAGGCCGCGCGCGTGGGCATGGACACCAAGATCAATCATCTGAGCTACGTCGGCGACGCCGCGATCGGCCATGGCGTCAATATCGGCGCGGGCGTCATCACCTGTAATTACGACGGGGCGCGCAAGCATCGCACGGTCATTGGCGATCGCGCGTTCATCGGGTCCGACACGCAATTGGTGGCACCCGTCGAGATCGGGGCCGATGCCACCATAGGCGCGGGGTCCACGATCACGAAAGACGCGCCGGCCGGTGAGCTTACCCTCAGTCGGGCGGTCCAGAAAACGGTCAGCGGTTGGCGGCGCCCGGAGAAACAGGCGCGCCCCGACAAGGAGTGATCCATGTGTGGAATAGTAGGCGCGGTCGCGCAACGCAACGTGGTACCCATCCTCATCGAGGGCTTGAAGCGCCTCGAGTACCGGGGCTATGACTCGGCCGGCGTCGCCGTCATCGATCATGAGCACTGTCTGACCCGCACCCGCTCGGTGGGCAAGGTCCGCGAACTGGAGGGACGGCTGGACGCCCATATGGAGGGGACCACCGGCATCGCGCATACCCGCTGGGCCACCCATGGACGCCCGGCGACCGAGAACGCCCACCCGCACGTCTGCCGCAAGACCGTGGCACTCGTCCATAACGGCATCATCGAAAACCACGCGAGCCTGCGGCGCGCGCAGATGCAGCTCGGTTACGAGTTCACCTCCGAGACCGACACCGAGGTGATCGTCCACGAGATCTATCGGCGGCTCGAGGAGACCTCCGATCTGCTCGCGGCCGTGCGCGCGGCCCTGCCGTCGCTGCGCGGGGCCTATGCCCTGGGCGTCATCAGCAACCGCGAGCCCGATCGCCTGGTCGCCGCCCGGCGCGGCAGTCCGCTTGTCATCGGTGTCGGCATAGGCGAACACTTCATCGCCTCGGACGTCGCCGCTCTTTTGCCCGTGACGCAGCGCTTCATATTTCTCGAGGAGGGCGATATCGCCGATCTGAGCCGCGATGCCGTCACCATCTACGATGCGCAAGGCGCGCGCGTGGAGCGCCCGATAAAGCAGAGCGAGTTGTCGGCCGACGCCGTCGCGCGCGGCGAGTACCGCCACTACATGCTGAAAGAGATCCACGAGCAGCCGCGCGCGATTGCCGACACCCTGGAAAATCGTATCGGCCTGGAGCGCGTCTATGAACAGGCCTTCGGTCATGCCGCCACTGACCTGTTCGCGGACATCGAGGCCGTACAGATCGTGGCCTGCGGCACGAGCTATCATGCGGGGCTTATCGGACGCTATTGGCTCGAGGGCCTGGCGAGCCTGCCATGCACGGTCGAGGTGGCAAGCGAGTTTCGGTACCGCAAGCCGCGTGTCGCCCCTCATACGCTGTTTGTGACGCTCTCGCAGTCCGGTGAGACCGCCGATACCCTGGCGGCCCTTGCCTATGCGCGCGAGCTTGGCTTCGCGCGCACGCTTGCCATCTGCAATGCCCCGGAGAGCTCGCTCGTGCGCGGCTCGGAGCTCGTGCTCATGACCCAGGCGGGCCCCGAGATCGGGGTGGCCTCGACCAAGGCCTTCACCACCCAGCTCGTGGCCCTGCTGCTGCTAGTCGCGGTGCTCGGCCGCCGGCGCGCGCTGGGGCCCGAGGGCGAGGCCCGCATCGTGCAGTTGCTGCGCAGTCTCCCCGGCCGGATCGAGCAAGTCCTCGGCTTGGACGGGGCCGTGCAGGCGTGGGTGCCGTTTTTTGCCAACAAGCAACACGCACTGTTCCTCGGCCGTGGCACCCAGTACCCGGTGGCCATGGAGGGGGCCCTGAAGTTGAAGGAGATCTCCTATATCCATGCCGAGGCCTATCCGGCCGGCGAATTGAAGCACGGACCGCTCGCGCTGGTGGACTCGGACATGCCGGTGGTGGCGGTGGCCCCGAACAATGAGCTGCTGGAAAAGCTGCAATCGAACCTGCAGGAGGTCCGTGCCCGCGGGGGGGAGCTGTTCGTATTCGCCGATGCCCAGAACGGCATCCGCGAGGACGCCCAGACCCACGTCATCACGGTGCCCCCGACCGACGATCTCCTGGCCCCGATCGTCTACACGGTGCTCCTGCAGCTGCTCGCCTACCATGTGGCGGTATCCAAGGGTGCGGACATCGATCAACCCCGCAACCTCGCCAAATCCGTGACGGTGGAGTAGGGGCGAAAAGTGGCCACGGATCAGGGCCGCGATGCAAGATGGAGCGCGCAGAGCCCCCTTTCTCTTGCTCCCCGAGGGCTGTGAGTAGCACCCAGGGTCGCGGTTACCAGCCTATCCTTCCTACACCCGTGGACCAGCGAAACACCGCGCGCGGCCACCGCAACGCGACGGCGCGCCTCGGACAGGCCCTGCTGTCTCGACTCCATCCGCGGGCCGCGCCGCCATTCCATCACGTTCCGTCGTCGATTCCGACGCGCGCCACCAGCTCACGGACCAGTCGTTCGAAGTCCTCGCGGCATTGCATAACGCTTGCTTGGTGCGCCCCTATGGCGCCATCGGCGGGTTTTAAGGCGAACATCGGCTTGCGCGCCTCCATGGCCATTGGCATCAGGCTGCGATAGTGCTTTATGCGCTGAATCTGGTTGGGGTCGGTCCCGGGCGCGTGTGTGAGCAAGGGCTCGCCCAGCACGCTCTCGCGATAGGCGATCGGCAGGCGATTTTGCCATTTGGCGTAGGCCTTGGTGGGACGCCCTAAACGTTCGGCGTGCTGCATCAAGACATAGCCAGCGGGCATCATGCGGCCCGATGGCGTTTCGCCTATGGCCGTGGGGGCCTTGCCGCGCGCCTCCCCCCACATGGTTCGCCATTGACGCAGGATGGGACCGAGGTTCTTCAGGCCCTGGAGAGAGAAAAGATCCGGCGCCACGGGCATGACCACATGGCTTGATGCCACCAGGGCGGCACGGTTGATCGCCCCGAGATTTGGCCCGACATCGATCAGCACGACGCCCGCCTGGTATTGGGCGGCCGCCTTCCTGATCACGCGCCAGAATGCGCTGGTTACACGAAAGGCGCGCTCCTGGCCCAATACGCATCGTGGCCACTCGGTCGACAGGTCATCCTCGATCCGCGACAAGGCCAGATCGCCCACCAAGAGCCCCAGGCTGTCCGACAGCGCCTCGACATGCGCAGCCCCGATGTCGCCCGTTCCGCCAAACAACGGGTTCACCGCTCCGAACAGGGTTTGCGGATGATCCCCCTCGGGCCACAGCGCCTCCAGGCGCTCCTCGTCCAGGGCCATGATCGAGAGGTTCGATTGCGGATCGAGATCGACGGCCAATACCCGGTAGCCGAGTTCGGTGAACATCCAGGCCGCATGATAGACAAGCGATGTCTTCCCGACACCACCCTTGTTATTGAAAAACGCGATGCTATGCATGACCGTCCCCCTGAAGGACGATGGCAGCTACGAATCCTGATTGAACCTCGAAGCGCAGTCGGGCACCCAAGGCCTTGCGAGCGATGGCAATGCCGGCGCCGAATCGTTGCACGAAACCCAGGGCGCGTAGCGCCTCGGCGAGATTGGGGTTGCGATAGTCCGTGATTCCCGGCTGGCCGAAGTTATCCGGGGTCACGCACCCGAAGGGCCCTCCGGGGTTGTGGATCTCCAGACGATCGTCGAACCAGTAGACGCGCACAGGCGCGTTTGTCGCTTCGTAACTGCGATGCATGAAGGCGTTGCGCGTCAGCTGGCGCAAGGCGTCCACGGGATAAATCTCGGCTCGTGACTCGAGGTCCACATCCGTGAATCGTACCCTGCGCCGGTTATGTGTCTCGAGCTTTTCCTCCAGGCGCCGGATTTGATCCGCCACCGTGCCGTAAATCGCGGCTTCATCTTCCACGGTTGCCGTCAAATCGCGCCCCGCAATCCGCAAGAATTGCGTATAGGCCCCTGGCAGCCAGTCGGCCGGAGATTTCCCGATCACGAGCATGCCCAGCACCGTAGGACGGGTCCCCTTGTCCGCCACCATTTTCGTGGCAGCCAGGCGCTGCTCGCGGCTGCGCTCGTTGGCGGCGAGCACATCGGGGGCGACCGCCGACGGCAGGTACTCCTGTTCGAAGCGCAGGAGATCGAGGTCGTCAAGGGTCGCTTCCGGTAGAGGCTGGGCGTCAAATGGCAGGTCGCGATAACGGCGGCGCTCGTTAAGGATGCGCTCGTCCTGCGCGCTAGCCAAGCCGCGCCTCGGCCCCCAGCGGACATGGATTCGTCCCTTGTAGCGCGTGGGGGGCGTATGGCAAGGCCATACCGTAATGACCGCCACGTCATGACCTCCCAGCGATCGTTTTTCCACGAGCAGGCTCGGAGGTGGCACAATATTACCGTCGGATTTGATATCCGCGAGCTGGCGAAGCAGCTCGTCGCTTATCTCAAGCCCAGTCGCTGTGCCGTCGTCTCCCACGCCCACGAACACGACACCTGGCTCGCCATGGCCCGCCAGATCGTTGGCAAAGGCGCACACCGCCTCGCGCACCGCCTGTGGCGCCCCGCCTTTCAGGGACTCCTTACGTTCCACACGGTCCGACTCGGGGTCGGCCAGCATGGTGGCGAGCACGCCATCGCTATAGGTTTTCATAAGTCCGTACCCTCGATAGAGGGGGATCCAACAGCTAGCCGAGCCTCGTTTCCGGTCCTCACCCCCACATTCCTTAGACGACGGCTCGGCGCGAAGCGCCTGATCCTCCGAAGGAAGCGCCAAGGCGCTAGCTAGTGGCGCCATCATAGCAAAGCTTGACCGTCGTCTCTCGGACCAAGACCGAAGACCGGAAAGGGTCCACAGCAAAGGCCGGGCTCTCCGCGGGGCGACAATCAACGGCCGGATCACTGCCTCTGTGTGATGCGAATCAGCCGCCACCTCCACGCCATGCCAATGGGCGACGAACACGCATGATGTGGTTGTCACGGCCCTCAAAGGAGTGGCCCTGTGGTCTGCCAGGCTCCTCCGACATGCTAAAGGCCTGTGTCCGATCCCCTCCGCGGTTCCTGGTTGACCCACACCTCTAATAAAACTAACATCGCGCCATTACGTCCCCCCGTCCGCCCCTGCTTGTCCGGCCTTTGTCGACGACAAACATATTCTGGCGGGTAAAAAGCAAAGCCCGCAGCCTTTTCCAATAACAAGGAGAATCGGAGGCATCGACCCATCCGCCGGAAACGGCGGTCCCGGAAGATGCTTCCCTGTGGATGCCGCGCGTTCCCTTAAGCCCCGCTGGGCGGTCTGCGGCGCGTTGATTGCCATGGGAAATCCCGCATGCCGCGTCCTGAATACCGACATTCAGGGCCTCCATGGGTTGCTCGCGTACCGCCTTGCGCGGCCTCGCGTCCCGGGGCCCTTGCCTGCGCTTAGCCCGGGTCTTTTGCCGGTAATGAACGCCAGGCAGACCCGCAAAACCCGCATCCAGTGTCCACGCTTCGGCCCCGTGGTAACGTGCGGTGGCCAGGACCACCGCGTCGGCCAGGGGCCGCTTGTGCATAATGCCAAGCCGGCGCGGCCTCCAGCGCCGGTCCGCGGTGAGCTCCGCCACTATCCCTGCCCGCATGAGCGAAACGGCCGGCAGTGCCTGACCGACATCGTGCTGCTGCGCGACGCGCTCAAAGACCTCAAGAAGGCATATCGTCGGGACGACCCGCCGTTTTGTATCGCATAGGGCGGGCGCGAAAAACTCGGCCTGCTCGCCGCCCGCAAAGTATTCGAGCCAGCCGCAGGGATCCACCACATTCACGTCCGGTCCTCATCCCTCGGTGCGGTGGTTCAAGAGGCCCGAGGAAGCCGCGCATCTCGCGGATATCGCTCGGGGAGGAGCTCCACGCGTCCTTCATAGACCAGAACGCGCAGGCTCTGGCCGGGGCGGGTGCCGAGCGCGGCCCGGGCCTCGGGAACAACGATCTGATACTTTTCCGAGACCGTGACCGCTGTCATGCTAAGCCCCGATCGATAGGCAACTCGTAAAGCATACGATTGCCGCTGGGTAAGGTCAAAGGGCGACCTCTTCCAGTACGCGGTAATGGGATGGTCGCCCCACCGATCGGCACCAAGGTGCCGAAGTCGAGCGTCCAAGCCACAGCTGGTTGGACGGGGGTCACCGTCCTGTTGTGCGGGGATCGGAAAGATCCGGTGTCTTCGCCTTGATCGGGGCGGCAGGGCCTTGCCGGACCTTTAGGCGCGTTATTTCTTCACCTCGCCCTTGAGGCGTTCGAGTTCCGCGTCCACCGCACCGCCCGAGCGCAGTTTGTCGAGTTCGCGTTCGCTCTGCGAGCGGTCGTCGCCGTCATCCAGGACCCCGCTATCGGCCAGCGTGTCGACCGCCTGGGCGCGGGCCTGCATTTGTTCGGTCTTGTCCTTGGCGCGGCGCACGCTCTCGCCCACGCCGCCCAGCTTATCGCTCAGGCCCGACAGCGATTCGTTGACCTTCACCTGGGCCTCGGCGCTGCCGTACTGGCTCTTCAGGACCTCTTTCTGGGTACGGAAGGTATCGATCTTGTCCTGGAATTTGTGCTCGTATTCGACGAGTTTTTGGACTTGCGCTGCGATGTTGTCGTGGGCCTCGGTGAGCGACGCGAGCTTCACGGTCGCGGCCTGCTTTTGGGTGAGCGCGGCGCGCGCCAAGTCCTCGCGGTTCGATTGCAGGGCAAGCCGGGCATCGCCGTCGTGGCGCGTGATCTCGGCCTGCGCGGCCGCCATCTGTTGCTCCAGGACCTTTTGCTCGGTGACGACATCGGCGAGATGGCGGCGGGTCTCCTGGAGGCCGGCGAGCATCTTTTCGTAGGAGAGGTCGAGGGTGTCGTTCGGGTCCTCGGCGGCATTGATGATCTTGCTGAACTTGGCCTCTATGACCTCGGCCGCGCGCTTGAAAAGACTCATGGGGAAACCTCCCTGCCTAATCGTTTACTGGTATGACAATCTGCGGGACCAGTCGTTCAGGGATGATGGCCGCATCTTCTATGGGCTTGACCGCCGTGCCGATGGCGAAGAACTCGATCACGTGCGGCTGCCAGTTGTGCGAGCCCTCGTGGAGCTGGACTGCGACCACCCCTTCGGCGCCGGCCTCCTTGGCTTCTTGCTGCATGCGCTCCATGGCCAGTTCGCGGGCATCGTACATGGCCTGGGTGAAGAGCGGCATCTCGACATTGCGGCCGACATTGCCAAGCGACTGGAACATGCCTTGATGGGCGACGTGGTACACGCAGGAGCCCATAACCAGGGCGAGCGGCCGGTAGCCGGACTGCAGCAGCATCCAGAGATCCTGGCCCGACAGGTCGGACGTAAAGGGCTTGCCGGACGGACCCTTGAAGCCGGGGTGGCCTTTGCTATGGGCGATGGCCGTGCCGATGGCCAGGAACTCGAGGATATCCTTGTCCCAGTCCATGCGTTTGACCTCCAGGCGCACGCCCACCACGCCGTCCGCCGACAACGACTGCGCCTCCTGCTCCATGCGCGTCATGGCCAGCTCCCGGGCCTCGTACATGGCCTGCGATAGCACCGCCATCTCCTGATTCTTGGCCCAGCCGGCATACTGGATGCCGGTGTGATAGATGCACGAGCCCACCACCAGGCCGAGCGGCTCGAAGCCGGCCTCGCCCACCATGAGAAATTCGTTGACCGAGAAGTCGGAGGTGAAGATGCCGCCCCGGCGGCTCGTGTCGCGCAGGCCCTCCAGGCGCTCGCGCGCATGTTGCGGCAGATCGGGGACTGTATCGCTCATTGTTACAGGACCTCCCTTACGGTGTTGGTGGCGGCCAGCAGCCGCGGGTTGCGCACGCTCGTCACCGGGCGCACGCCGAACGGGCGTAGCGTGCGGCTATCGTGGAGGATGGCGGTGCCGAGCGCGATATAGCGCGCGAGGAAGCGCGGGTAGGGGTTGTTCTCGTCGGGCTCCACGCGGTAGAGCTCGGTATGCTGGGTGTGGGCAAGCACGCCCGAGCCCAGGCGCACGCCGTCATCGCGTAGCTCCTGCAGGGCCTGGCGGCGCACGCGTGTCAGGAAACTCGAAAGCGGGGCGATCTCCTGGTTCCAGAAAGAGGCCGCGTTCGCTGTCTGATAGCCATTCGCCACGAACCAATCGTAATGGGCGCCGATGGCAAGCCCGACGGGCACGATGCCGGATTCGAGCAGGCGCGCGAACTCCAGGGCGGAGACCGTGGCGAGCGCCGGATTGGTGGACTCGCGCAGCCTGTCCAGGCGCACGGCCGTGCCCATGACGCCATAGTCCATGTGGCCTTCATTCTCGGTGCCCGGCATGCGCCGCACGCGCAGGGTGACGTCCACGACCGCATTGGCGCCCATGAGCCCAGCCTCCACGCGCAGGCGGTCGAGCGCCGTGTGCCAGCCCTCGTAATGGCCGCGTGTCCAGGAATAGCCGAACTGGAACCAGCAGTTGCCGGAGACGAGCCCGAGCGGGCGGATGCCGTGGGAGCGCTGCGCCAATAGGCCCGCGGGCGAGGCGGTGCTGACCCAGGGCCGCTTGCCGGTCATGGTCTCGGCGAGCCGCTCCTTCACGAAGGCTGGCACCGTGCCGCGCGTGAGCGCCTCGTTCCAGGCCGTCTGCCGGGCAAGTGACCCCGCGTCGTCCTGGGCGCTACCACTGGGTGGACCGAAGCGGGCCATAATGCCTCCTATGACGTCAGAAAGTCTTGCAGGATCCCGCGCGCACCTTCCAGGCTCCCCGACAGCCGCCGCAGCTCGTCTTCCAGGTCTTGCAGCCAGCGGTCGAGCGGAAGGGATTCGGTCTTCAGCACCACGCCGCGCACCTCGTGCTGACGGCTTGCGCGGACATCATGATCGTGGGCATCCAGGAGGTAGCGGCTGCCGTCGACCTGGATGGTGATCGCGATTACGTGGCGGGTTGCGCTCAGCAGGCCGTCGCGCTTGCGTTCCACCTGGACGCGCCCCGGGAGCGCGCCCTCGAGGCGCGTGGCGAGGGCCTCCAGGAAGGCATGGAGGTCGGTTTGCGCCCGGCGGATCCAGGCGGCATGGAGATCGAAATCACGGATTTCGTCCATGAGATACCCAAAAATACGCAACCCCGCTAGTTGACACCACTTGCGCGGTCATTGCAATGCGCAAAGCCGAGACCCCGCCTGTCACGGTTTCCCGCGCCTGGCCCGCGGGTTACACTCGCGCCATGGAATCTTCGTTCGTCGACGGCCTCAACGAGGCCCAGCGCGAGGCGGTCACGGCCGCCCCCGGCCCCATGCGCATCCTGGCGGGCGCGGGCAGTGGCAAGACGCGCGTCCTCACCCACCGGATCGCCTGGCTCGTGGACCGGGGGGCATCGCCATTTTCCTTTCTCGCCGTGACCTTTACCAATAAGGCCGCCTCGGAGATGCGCCGGCGCGTAGAGGGGCTCTTGCGGCAGAGTGTCTCTGGTCTGTGGATCGGCACCTTTCATGGTCTCTCGCACCGCTTCCTGCGCGCCCACTGGCGGGAGGCCGGTCTTCCCGAGGCGTTTCAGATCATCGATAGCGACGATCAGCAGCGCCTGGTCAAGCGTCTCATGCGTGCCCAGGCGCTGGATGAGGCGCGCTACCCGCCACGCATGGTCCA
This sequence comes from Gammaproteobacteria bacterium, assembly GCA_028064935.1. The sequence goes on from JAPTWT010000012.1 coordinate 45,247, forward strand.
GGCGTTCATCAATGGCCATAAGGAGGCCGGGCGACGGGCGCGGAAGGTGGAGGCGCTCGCCGATCCGACGCAGCGCGCGCTGCTCCAGGTCTACCAGGCCTACGAAACCTTGTGCCGCGAGCAGGGCCTCGTCGACTTCGCGGAGCTCCTGCTCGCCACGCTCGAGGTGATGCGCGGCCATCCGGCGGTACGCGAGCATTACCAGCGGCGCTTCCGGCACACGCTGGTCGACGAATTCCAGGACACCAACCTCGTCCAGTATGAATGGTTGCGGTTGTTCGGCGCCGGCGGCCATCTGTTCGTGGTGGGCGACGACGACCAGTCCATCTACGGGTGGCGCGGCGCCGAGGTCGAGAACATCCTGCGCTTCGAGCGCGACCATCCGGGTACGCGCACCATCCGGCTCGAACAGAACTACCGTTCCACCGGGCGTATCCTTGAGGCCGCCAACGCCGTGATCGCGCACAACGCCAAACGCCTCGGCAAGACCTTGTGGACCGCCGGGCGCGAGGGCCGCCCGGTGGCCATTTATGCCGCCTACAGCGGGGTGGACGAGGCACAATTCGTCATCGAGCGCATCCGCAGGCGGCTTTCCGAGGACGGACGTCCGCGCGATGTCGCCATCCTATATCGTTCCAACGCCCAGTCGCGCCTGTTCGAGGAGCTGCTCGTGCGCGCCGGCATACCCTATCGCGTCTACGGGGGACTACGGTTCTTCGACCGCGCCGAGGTCAAGGACGCCTTGGCCTACCTGCGATTGGCCCTGAATCGCGATGACGACACGGCCTTCGAGCGCGTGGTCAACGTGCCGACGCGCGGTATCGGGGCGCGTACCGTCGAGGGCCTGCGCGCCAAGGCCCGGGGCGACGGGATGTCCTTATGGGCGGCGGCGGTCGCGCTCGTGACGGACGGCGGCCTGAGCGGCCGGGCGGCCGCGGCGGTGCGCGGTTTCGTGGGCCTGATCGAGCGGCTGTCGGCGGACGCCGCGGTCACGCCCCTGGATACCTTGATCGAGACCATTCTCAAGGCGACAGGCCTGCTCGATTTCTATCGCGAGGAGGGTCGTGAGCGCGGCGAGGCGCGCGGCGAGAACCTGGAAGAGTTGGTGTCGGCGGCGCGATTTTTCATGGCCGAGGAGCACGAAGGGCAACCGGTCCCGGAGTTCCTGGCGCATGCCGCGCTCGAGGCCGGGGAGGGGCAGGCCGGGGAGGGGCAGGACTCGGTCCAACTCATGACCCTGCATGCCGCCAAGGGTCTCGAGTTCCCGGTGGTGTTCCTGACCGGCCTCGAGGAGGGGCTGTTCCCGCATGAGCGCTCTCTTTATGACGAGGCGCGCCTGGAGGAGGAGCGCCGGCTCTGTTACGTCGGGATCACGCGCGCCATGCGCGAGCTTACCCTGAGCTATGCCGAGACCCGGCGCCTGCACGGCGAGGACCGCTATTCACCGCCGTCGCGATTCCTGGCCGAGATCCCCGATCACCTCCTCGATCATGTCCGCCCGCGGCTGGCCGCGGTCACCCCGTCCCCGGTATCGCCGGCCGGTGGGCCGTCGATCGGTGGCCGCGTGGCGCACGCGACCTTTGGCGAGGGGGTGATCATCGACAGCGAGGGCCACGGCGCGCAGGCGCGCGTGCAGGTGCAGTTCGCGGCCTGCGGTGTAAAGTGGTTGGTCCTGGCCTATGCCGGCCTGACGATTCTTTAGGGGCGGATTGGAAAGCGGTCTCGCGGACGCCTATAGTTCTTGACACACCCTCGATCTCGGGATGGATCGTGAACCCGTTTTTTTTCCTGACCAAGCAAGGCGGGCTGCGACGCAAGCCGTTTGTGATCGTCACCAGTGCGCTGGCCCTGGTGATGGGCGTCGTCGCCATCGCCTTGAGCCTCGCCTGGCCGACATGGTGGCCGGTGTTCGCCCTGCTGCAGGCCGTGGGGCTTGCGGTCGCCGTCTATGCGTTCGCGTCGCGCATCATGAACGTCAAGCGCCCGGCGGCGGCCCCCGACCCGCTGGGGGGCCCGACGGGCCTGGTCGACGATCTCACGCGGACCTTGAACCGGCGGGGCATCACCTCCAGCCTTATCGAGGCCATGGCCCAGTCCCAGCGTTACGGTACGCCCCTGTCCCTCGTAAGTCTCGGCATCGACGGCGCGCAGACCCTCGTGGAGCACCTGGGGCCCGAGGCCGAGGCGCCGGTACTCGAGGCGGTGTCGGCCGCCTTGGGCGAGGCCCTGCGACTGCCCGATCGTCTCGGCCGCTATCAGGGCTGGGAGTTTCTCGTGGTCTTGCCGCAGACCCGTACCCCGCAGGCCCTGCTGGTCGCCGAGCGGCTGCGCATGGCGGTGGCCGGTATCGCATTGACCGTCAAGGGCGAGAAGGCGGCGGTCAGCCTGAGCGCCGGCATCGCCGAGTTCGGGCGCGGCCAGGACCTGGAGCGGTTTTTGGCGAACGCCCACGAGGCCTTGTACGGGGCGCAAAGGGCCGGCGGCAACCAGGTGCAGGCGTTCGCGTCGTCGCCACGGGCGAAGGACGCCTTATGAGCCGGAGCCCCCGGCGCGCAGCGACTTGTAGCTCAGATAGACCGCGAGCGTGAGCGGTATGAAGGTGACGAGCGCCACGAGGGTACGGATCCATGGCCCGAGATAGGAGGCGAGGATGAGCGGCACCACGAACGCCACCCCAAGGCCGGCGATGGCGAGTGGCTGCTTGCGCCACAGCACGAGCGTCTGCTCGAGGGCATCCAGGGGGCGCGCGGCGCCGAGCACGGTGGCCGCGAGCACATAGAGCACGGTCATGATCAGTGCCACCCGCAGACCCCAGAAGATGGCGAGCAGGACCCCGGTAAAGACGCGGGCGAGCAGGTCGCGATGCGCGAACATCGCCCCGAGAGAGGTCCCGTCCACGCCCAGGATCATCGCCAGTACCGTCAAGAAGACCCAGGCCCCCAACAGGATCGTGGCGACGCTCATGACCGGTAACGCAAGCTCGGGATCGCGCAGGATCCCCACGAAGATGTCGCAGGCGCGGTGCGCGTAGTCGCCGGTTGTACCCGGGCGCGCGGCCTCGCGCAGGACCCCGGCGACGATCACCGGGGTGAACAGCACCAGCAGCACCCCGCCCGCGAGCGGCAGGTCCGAGACGACCGCGGCGACCGCGAGGTAGGCTGTGGTCGTGCCCGCCCATAACATGAGATCGGCGGTCGTGAGGGCGTAGGCGCCCGTGATCCACGGTCCCGCCTGCGACAGATCCTTGTCCATGGCAACCCCCTTCCCGAGAAGATCGCGCCCGCGCCGCTAACCCGCTCCGCGCCAGAGGCCGCGCAGGCGCGGCGTCTCCCGCCGGCGCGCCGTCAGTATCCGCCGAAAGACGAGCGGGTCCTTAGTGTGCGTCAGCTCGCCGGCCCTTGGGAAGTGGAGATCGGTCAGGCGCGAGAGCCAAAAGCGCAGGGCCGCGGCCCGCAGCAGCACCGGCCAGGCCCCGCGCTCGATGCCGGTCAATGGACGAACCCCCTGATAGGCCGCGACCAGCGCCTCGGCCCGCCGAAAGTCGAGCCGCCCATCGTCCTCGCTGGCCCAGTCGTTCACGGTGATGGCCAGGTCGTAGAGCCAGGTATCGGTACACGCGTAGTAAAAATCGATGACACCGGTAAGGCGGTCGCCATCGAACAGGGCGTTGTCCCGAAAGAGGTCGGCATGGATGATCCCCCGTGGCAGGTCCGCGAAGCGGTAGAGGGCCTGGAAACGGAGCTCCTCGGCGAGGATGTCGGCGTCTTCCGCGTCCAGGTGGCCCGCCAGCCGCTCGGCCGCCGCCCGCCACCAGCGCGGGCCCCGTGGATTGGGACGTTCCCCACCGAAGGCGAATGCCGCGCCCGCCGCGTGGAGGCGCGCCAGGGCCTCGCCTATGGCCGCACACTGCGCCATCGAGGGGGTCATGACCGATCGCCCGTAGAGCCGCATGACGAGCGCCGCTTTCTTGCCGTGGAGCACACCCACGTACTCGCCATCCGCGCCGCGCACCGGATGGGCGCAGGGGATCGCGTGTTCGGCCAAAAACGCGGTCAGGTTCAGGAAAAACGGAAGGTCGGCGGGGTCTACCCGCTCAAAGAGCGTAAGTACGTACTCGCCCTCCGTCGTCGACACGAAATAATTGGTGTTCTCGATGCCGCTCTGGATCCCGGCAAAGGATCGGAGGGTGCCTACCGGATAACCCGCCAGAAAGGCCGCGAGCTCCGCTTCTTCTATGCGCGTGAACACCGACATACGAAACCAGGCCCCCTCGTCAGAGGTTGAGCTGGATCTCCTTTTCCTCTTCGGAGGGCTCGAAGCCGCTCAATTCGTAATAGCGGAATATGGTGTCGATGACGTCTTCCGGCCGGTCGAGCATGACGAACAGGTCCAGATCCGTATCGCTGATCACGCCGTCGCGCAGCAAGGCCGTGCGGAACCACTCCACGAGGCCCGTCCAGAATGGGGTATGGACGAGGATGATGGGGATACGCCGGCTCTTGCCGGTCTGGATGAGCGTCAGGATCTCCATCATCTCATCCAGGGTGCCGAAGCCGCCGGGCATGACCACATAGGCTGTGGCATACTTCACGAACATGACCTTGCGCGCGAAGAAGTGCTGGAAGGTCAGGCGGATGTCCTGGTAGGCGTTGCCGGCCTGTTCATGAGGCAGGCGGATGTTCAGGCCGACACTCGGCGAGGGGCCGGCATAGGCGCCCTTGTTGGCGGCCTCCATGATGCCGGGGCCGCCACCGCTCACGACGCTAAAACCCGCATCCGATAACTTGCGGGCGATGTCCTCGGCGAGCGCGAAGTAGGGGTGGTCGGGGGCGATACGGGCCGAACCGAAGATGCTCACGGATGGCCGGATCTGCGCCAAGGCCTCGAAACCCTCGACGAACTCCGCCATGATCTGGAAGATCTTCCAGGCCTCCCGCGATAGGGCGCCCTCGGGGGCCAGTCCGCCGGCGTGCACGGCCGTGGGTTTTCTTTTGATCAGGGGTTTTTGTGCTTTTGGGGCAGTCATGATACCGAGCGGGAATCCTGGACAACTCTTGCTGTTGGTGGACGGCTCATCCTATCTGTACCGGGCGTTTCACGCCATGCCCGATTTGCGCAATACTCGCGGTGAGCCGACGGGCGCGATCTATGGCGTAGCCAACATGCTGCGCAAGTTGTGCGCGGATTACAAGCCGCGGCTCGTCGCCATGATCTTCGATGCCCCCGGGGGCACCTTCCGTGATGCCCTCTACGCCGATTACAAGGCGACGCGCACGACGATGCCCGACGACCTCGCGGTCCAGATCCCGCGGCTGCATGCCTTGATCAGGGCCTTGGGTATCCCGCTGCTCGCGGTGCCGGATGTCGAGGCCGACGATGTGATCGGCACGCTCGCCGCGCTCGGCCGCGCCCAAGGCCTGAAGGTCGTGATCTCCACGGGCGACAAGGACATGGCGCAGCTCGTGAGCGCGGATGTAACCCTGATCAACACCATGACCGATCAGGCCCTCGACCACGAGGGAGTGATCGCCCGCTTCGGCGTGCCGCCCGAGGGCATCGTCGATTACCTCGCCATCGTCGGCGACAAGGTCGACAACGTCCCGGGCGTGGCCGGCGCCGGCCCGAAGACCGCGGTGCGCTGGCTCGAGACCTATGGCTCGCTCGATGCGCTCATGGCGCATGCGGACGATATCCCCGGGCGATTGGGCGAGGCCTTGCGCGCGGGCCTGCCGCAGTTGCGGTTGGCGCGCGAACTCGTCACCATCCGCTGCGACGTGCCCTTGCCGCTTACGCTCACCGAACTCGTGCCGCAGCCCCCGGACCGGGATGCGCTCCGCCAATTGTATGGTGAACTGGAGTTCAAGGGCTGGCTTTCCGAGCTCGGCAGTGAGGCGCGGGGCGTCCCGACCACCGCGTTGACCCTGACCGACCCCGAGGTCATCCACGCCCAGGCCAAGGCCTGGCGCGCGGCCCCGCTGGTGGCCCTCGATCTATGGGATGACGACGGAAGGATCGCGGCGGTGGTCGTGGGAACGGCCGAGGGTGCGTGGATGATCCCGGCGGCCGATGACCTCTTAAACGGCCCCGCGCTCGAGGCCTTGCTCGCCGCCGTGCGCCCGCTCTTTGAGAGCGGCGCGCCCCCCCTCGTAGTCCACGACAGTAAGCGCATACTCCGGTTTCTGATACCAGAAAACATCGGCTTTGCGGGGTCATGGGACGACGTCATGCTGGCCTCGTATGTCCTGGACAGTGGGGCCGCGAGCCACGACCTCGCCACCTTGGCCCTGAAATACCTGGGCCGTCCGGTCGCGACCCGGACGACGTTGCTCGGCGAAGGTCGGGGGCGCCGAGGGCTCCCGGTGGTCCCACCCGATGAGCGGGCGGCCGCCGCCGGTGACACCGTCTCCGCGCTGCTGGCCGTGCATGAAGAGCTGCTCGGGCGGCTTGCCGCGCAGCCCGGCCTGTCGCATATCTACGCAACGATAGAGCGCCCTTTGAGTCCGGTGCTGGCGCGCGTCGAGGCCACGGGCGTCCCCATCGATACCGCCATGTTGAGGGCGCAAAGCGCCGAGCTCGGCATCAAGCTCGCCACCCTCGAGAACCGCGCGCATGACCTCGCGGGGCGCGTCTTCAACCTCAACTCGCCCTCGCAGATCCAGGATATTCTCTTTACGGAACTGAAGCTTCCGGTCAAAAAACGCACCCCCAAGGGGCAGCCGTCGACGGCCGAGGAGGTGCTCGCCGAGCTCGCCCTCGACTACCCCCTGCCGCAGCTCATCCTCGATTATCGCGCGGTCGGCAAACTGAAGAGTACCTACACCGACAAGCTTCCGTCGATGGTGGATCCGCGCACCGGCCGCATCCATACGACCTACCACCAGGCCGTGGCCGCCACCGGTCGCCTGTCCTCGAGCGACCCGAACCTCCAGAACATCCCGGTACGTACCGAGGAGGGCCGGCGCATCCGCCAGGCCTTCGTGGCCGGCCCCGGCCAGCGCATCCTGTCGGCCGATTATTCCCAGATCGAGTTGCGCCTCATGGCCCACCTGTCACAGGACCCGGGCCTGGTGCGCGCCTTTCAGGAGGGGCGGGATGTGCATCGCGCGACCGCCGCCGAGGTCTTTGGCATGACACTGGATACGGTCACAGACGACCAGCGGCGGGCGGCCAAGGCGATCAATTTCGGGCTCATGTATGGCATGTCGGCGTTCGGCCTCGCCCGCCAGCTGCGCATCGACCAGGCGCGCGCCCAGGCCTACTGCGATCTCTACTTTCGCCGCTATCCGGGGGTCCACCGCTATATGGAAGACATGCGCGCCACGGCCCGCCGTCAAGGTTATGTGGAGACCCTGTTCGGCCGCCGGCTCTATATCCCGGACATCAAGGCAAGCCACGCCGGACGGCGGCAATACGCGGAGCGCACCGCCATCAACGCCCCCCTGCAAGGCACGGCCGCCGATCTCATCAAGATGGCGATGCTGGCGGTGGACGCCTACCTCGCCGAGACCGGCCTTAGCGCACGCATGATCATGCAGGTCCATGACGAACTCGTGTTCGAGGTCCCGGAAGGGGAGATCCCGGCCTTGAGGGAGGCGGTGGTGGCACGCATGGAGCAGGTCGCCGCCCTTTCAGTACCGCTCATCGCCGAATGCGGCGTGGGAAAAAACTGGGACGAGGCCCACTGAACTTCTCGTGGGGCCCACGGTCTATGTGTACAGGACGATATGTCCTTTATCCGCTTCTCCTCCCTGAGCGGGTAACCTGGGCCGCTAGGCCCAGGGTCTCGTTTATCCCCGGGCCCTCTCCCTTGTGCCCGGGGTTTTTTTGTGAGCCATCATATACGCACCCGTAAGCCCGCGTAAAGACGCGCTCGCCCCGCATCGTCCTGGGACAATAAGGCCACGCGAGGCAGGGCCGTCCGCGAACCCTTGATCACGCAAGGGATACCGTTCAAGGCCAAATCCGGCGAGTCTGTAGGTCGCCGGCGGCGGAGCAAGCCTCATGAGAGCGGCCGGCCTCGCCGGCTCGTCATACGGTGATCATCGGAGCAGGCTCGGGTGGCGTCGATTCGCCCATTCCGTATTTAGGGCCGCGGCGCCACCGGCTCCACCATCACGGTCCTTACGCCCACACGCCCTTCCCGGGATCGGTCATCGGATGAGCGCGCTAGCCCTCCCGATTATGGTCCGTCCATAAGACGTTCGAGGTCTCCATCCCCGCGAGGTCTGGTTTTGGGGCCCCGGAGGATGCCGGAGTTCGTTCGGCGGGGCGCTCGGTGGTCGTGACGCCGGTCCCGCCTCATTCAGGCGCGGGCCTCTATCATCGTTATCGGCCTCCGTCGCCCTCGACGCCGGTCTCTTGCCGTGCAGGCCTGGTGCCCGAGACTGTGCGCCCATTCTGTAGCGATGGGGGGCGGCAAGCGCGATGCGGCGGCGATCCCGGTGACCGGGCCGGCCGCGGATTCGCCCGCCCGGTCAGGCGGGGTCTTAGGCTGCCGTCAGTCCGAGCCATTCCAAAACGGTCTCCCGGGTTTCCTCCAGGCCTTCTTGCGAGAGGCTCGAAAACGGTAGCAAATAGGCGGTCTCGGGGGCGACCTTCGCCAGCTCGCGAACGATGCGTTGGCGCTCGCCGCGATTGATCTTGTCGGCCTTGGAGAGCAGGACCAGGATGGGGATGTCATTGCGGCTTTGGAGGAGGGTATGGTCTTCGGCCTTCAGTCCCTGGCGAATGTCGGCCAGCAGCACGAGGCCTTTCAGGCTCCGGCGGTGCTCGAGATAGTCGGTCGTGAGCGCGAAGAAGGTGTGACGCAACGCCTGCGGGACCCTGGCATAGCCGTAGCCGGGGAGGTCGACCAGGCGATGGTCGTGCGAGAGCGCGAACACGTTCAGCTGCTGCGTGCGTCCCGGGGTCTTGCTCACGCGCGCAAGCCCCGTCTGTCCGGTCAGGGCGTTCAGAGCGCTCGACTTGCCGGCGTTCGAACGGCCCGCGAAGGCCACCTCCGCGCCGGTATCGGGGGGGAGGTCGCGCACCCGTGGGGCGCCGAGCAGAAACACGGCGTCACGCAGTGTCGGCATGGCGTTCCGCGATCTCGGCGAGCAGCCGCTCGCCCTCCGTCCCGAGGACCTCGGCGCGCCAGCCGCGGGCGAGGCTCCCGGGGGCGGCGCCTTGCGCAATCTCCTTCAGGGTCCGGCGTGAGCCGATGACGCCGCCCTGGATGCCCAGGGCCTGGGCGCGCGCGTCGATCAGGGCCGCCAGGGCCTGATACAGGCGCTCCTCGTCGGGATCGAGGCGCGCCGCGGGCCAGGGGTGGAGCGGCCGGTCCGGGGCCTCCTCGATTACGCTTAACAGGTGATCACCCAGGCGTCGGATCTGGCGGTCGTCCAGCCCGCGCCGCTGGGCTAAGTCCGCGCGGCCCTTCGGCGGCCGGGCGGCGAGATCCAGAAGGACCGCGTCCGCCACCACCCACGCACGCGGCAGATCGGCCTTACGGGCCGCGTCCTCGCGCCACAGGAGCAGTGCCTGGAACAGGGCCTGGGCGGGTGTCGACAGGTTCGCGCCCTGGCGGTAACGGCGCACCAGCTGTTCGGCCGAAAAGCGATAGAGTCCAGGGTCGTTCAAGGCCGCGCAGTCCTCGACGAGCCACGCGCCGCGCCCCAGGCGCTCGAGTTCCGCGAGCAGTGCGGCGCGCAAGGCCTCGAGATGGCGTACGTCGTCTTGCGCATAGGCGAGTTGGCGATCACTCAGGGGGCGCGCCGCCCAATTGGTGCGCGTGGCGTCCTTGGCGAGATCCACCTTGAGTAGCTGGGCTACGAGATTCGCATAACCGATCTGCTCGTCGTAGCCCACGAGCGCCGCCGCCATCTGGGTGTCGAACAGCGGCGCCGGCAGGATGCCGGTCTCCTGCAAAAAGAGCTCCAGATCCTGTCGGCCGGCGTGCAGGATCTTGATCCCCGGGCCCGCGAGCGCCTGACCGAGGGGCGCGATGTCGAGAGGCAGGGGGTCGACGAGCGCGATGGTGTCCGGGGTCGCGACCTGGATCAGGCAGAGCCTGGCGTAGTAGGTGCGCTCGCGCACGAACTCGGTGTCGAGACCCGTCCAGGGAGACGCGGTGATCGCGGCGGCCAGTGGGGCGAGGGCCGCGCCGTCTGTCAGAAGTTCGGTCATGAGCCGGCCAGTGTAGAGGGATGCGGCGTTTTGTTCCAGCCGCGAAGCGGTTTATCATCCGCCATTATGTCTTCGTCCTCGCCCGTATCCCGCTCGCGTGCGTGCCCCTAGATGCGGGCGCTGCTCAAACTATTTCTCGACATCGGGTTTTTGGTGGGCCGCCCGCAGGATCTCCCGGCCTCGCGGGCCCTGCTGGTGCTCGCCACGGTCTTGGCGCTGGCGACGAACTACGCGGTCGACACCGGTTTTTCGCATAACATCCAGCGGCTTGGCTTTGCCGCCGCCCAGACCTCCCTGCTGGGCCTGTGGGTGGCGGCCTTTATCGCCATCCGCCGGTTGTGGGTGCGCTACAGGCAGACCATGACCGCGGTCTACGGCAGCAACGTGCTCATCAATCTCGTCACCTGGCCCTTGTCGCTCGGCCACGGCTTCGGCGCCCTGGGTTCCGAGGTCCTGGCCATTGCCCTTGCGGTGTGGTTCACGGCCATCGTCACCAAGATCCTCTGGCACGCCCTGGAGCTCCCGCTCCCCTTGAGCGCGCTCATGACCTTGACCGGGATCTTCGTGAGCGGCTGGATTCTTATTACCCTCTTTCCTTTACCCAAGAGCTGATGCGTATCCATATTCTCGGAATCGGTGGGACATTCATGGGGGGCTTGGCGCTGTTGGCGCGGGCCTCGGGGCTTGAAGTGACCGGATCCGATCGCGGGGTCTATCCCCCCATGAGCGAGCAGTTGCGAGCGAGCGGTATCGCCGTCACCGAGGGCTATGACGCCCTGCCGACGCCGGCCCCGGATCTGGTGGTCATCGGCAACGCCCTCTCGCGCGGCAATCCGGCGGTGGAGGAGGTCTTGAATGCCGGCATCCCCTACGTCTCGGGCCCCCAGTGGCTGGCCGAGCAGGTCTTGCGCGACCGCTTCGTCATCGCCGTGGCCGGGACCCATGGCAAGACCACGGTCACGAGTCTGGTCGTCTGGATCCTGGAACAGGCCGGACTCGATCCGGGATTTCTGATCGGCGGCGTCCCGCAGGACTTCGGGGTGTCGGCGCGGCTCACCCCATCCCGTTTCTTCGTGGTCGAGGCCGACGAGTACGACACCGCGTTTTTCGACAAGCGCGCCAAATTTGTCCATTATCGGCCGCGGGCCGTGATCCTGAATAACCTGGAGTACGATCATGCCGACATCTACCCGGATCTCGCCTCCATTTCCCGGCAATTCCAGCACCTGCTGCGCATCGTTCCCGGGACCGGCCTGGTCATCGCCAACGGCGCCGACCCCGCCCTTGACGATGTGATCGCGGCCGGTGTCTGGACCCCGGTCGAATATTTCTCGAGGGCTGACGGCTGGGAGGCGCGGTTGCTGGCCGCTGACGGCAGCGCCTTTGCGGCCTGCCTGGGGGGGCGCGAGATCGGCACCGTGCAGTGGTCGCTGGTCGGCCGCCACAATGTCGCCAATGCCCTGGCGGCGGTGAGCGCGGCGCGTTTCGCCGGGGTTCCGGCGGATACCGCCTTGCGGGCGCTCGCGACCTTTCGCGGGGTGAAGAGGCGTCTCGAGGTGTCGGGAAGCGCACGCGGCGTTACCGTCTATGATGATTTCGCCCATCACCCGACCGCCATACGCGCCACGCTCGAGGCCCTGAAGGCGCGCGTCGCGCCCGCCCGCGTCCTCGCCGTCCTGGAGCCGCGCTCGAATACCATGCGCCAGGGGGTGCATCGCGAGACCCTCGGGCCGTCGCTGGCCCTGGCCGACGCGACTTATGTCTTTGCCCCGCCGGATATCGGTTGGGACGTCGAGGCGGCGCTGGGCGGGCTCGGCGGCCGCGCGCGCGTCTACCGCAGCCACGAGACCCTGATCGCGGATCTCGCGGCCGACGCGCGCCCCGGCGACCACATCCTCATCATGAGCAACGGCGGGTTCGCGGGTCTCCACGGCCGCCTGCTCGCGGCCCTAGGGGCTAGCGCTTGATGCCGCCCCCATGGATGTACTGGGAGAAGCCGGCGACGTCGTTACTGACGCGCCGGAACAGGTGGTCGAGACTGATCACGGCATGCTCGAGGAGGTTCACCGCGATATAAGGGTGCTCGACCCGTATGCGCTTGTACTTGGCGCGCGAGAGCAGCAGCACGCGCGTGTCATCGGATTTCGCGCGCATGCGCGCCGAACGCGGCTTGCGATCGAAGAACGACATCTCGCCCATGAGTTCGCCCTCGGTCATGCGCCCGACCTCGTTTTCCTGCCCCCCGTCGTCGTAATAGAGGGCCACCTCGCCCTTGACAACGAAGTACAAGGCCTCGCCGACCTCGCCGATGTCGGCGATCGTCTCGTTCTTGCGAAACTGCACGAGCTCGGTATAGTCGAGCAGCGTCTCGACCTCCTTGATGGTCAATGACTCGCACAGATATTGGTGTGTCAGAAACTCCGCCAATTCGACCTTGGACTTGCTTGTCATACCCCGTTCCCCGGCGCTCCGCGCTGCCTGCGCATAGGATAGCCGCTGTCATGGGGGAACACAAAAACGGCTACAATGAGTGCGGTATCATCCATTATCGAGGAGATGGCGCAATGAGGAGACAGTTGGCCCTGGTCCTGGGTCTGGCCCTGCCTTTGGCGATATCCACCGCCCAAGCGAACGTGGTCGAAAGCATGGAGTACGTGCGTGTAAGCCCCGCGCAACCGGTGCCCCCGGGCCCCAAGATCCTCGTGCAGGAGGTGTTCTGGTATGGTTGTCCGCATTGCTTTCATCTGCAGCCGGTCTTGAACCGCTGGCTCGCGCACAAGCCGGCCGATATCCTTTTCGAGCGCCAGGCCGCGGCCATCAGCCCCTATTGGCTCCCGCAGGCCCGCGCCTTCTTCGCCTTCAAGGACCTAGGTCTCGTGCCGGCCCTGCATGACAAATTCTTCAATGCCATCCATATCCATCACGAGGTCCTGGACAATGCCGCCACGATCTCCGCATGGGTGGCGGACCATAGCCACGTGAGCGCGGCGCGTTTCAAGGCCGTCTATCGGTCGTTTGCCGTGGGCCTCGCGGTCCGCAAGGCCCGCCAACAGCAGACCGAGGAGGACATACACTCGGTGCCGACCTTTGTGGTTGACGGGCGCTACCGCACCAATCCCAGCCTTGCCGGTGGACGCCGCCAGATGCTGCGCGTGGTCGACTATCTTGTCCGCAAGGCGCGACGCCGGCAGGGGCACTGAGCGTGAACGCCGCCCAGCTGTTCGTCCGCGCACTGGAAAACGAAGGGGTCGAGTACATCTTCGGGATCCCGGGCGAGGAGAACCTGGGCCTCATGGACGCCTTGCTCGAATCGCGCATACGATTCGTCACCACGCGCCACGAGCAGGGCGCGGCGTTCATGGCCGACGTCTATGGCCGGCTCACCCATCGCGCCGGCGTCTGTCTGGCGACGCTCGGTCCGGGCGCCACCAATCTCGTGACCGGCGTGGCCGACGCCAACATGGATCGTGCCCCGCTCGTGGCCATCGCCGGACAGGCCTCGACGTTGCGTCTGCACAAGGAATCCCATCAGGTCCTGAATCTCGTGAACCTGTTCGCGCCGATCACCAAGTACGCCGTCCAGGTGCTCGAGCCGGATACCGTGACCGAGGTGGTGCGCAAGGCCTTCAAGCTCGCGCAGATCGAGAAGCCCGGGGCCTGCTTCATCGACTTCCCGGAGAACGTGGCCGCGCGCGCCGCCGCGGGCTCCCCTCTCAAGGTGCAGGCGGCCCCGGCGCCCTATCCGGCGGCCTCGCAGGTCGCGGAGGCCGCGAGCGTCATCGCCGCCGCCAACTTTCCGATCATCATGGCCGGCAACGGCGTGATACGAGGGCGCGGTTGCGATGCGCTCGTGCGTTTCGCCGAGCGGCTCAATGTCCCGGTCGCCACGACCTTCATGGCCAAGGGCGCGATCCCGGCGTCCCACCCCTTATGTCTGGGCACCGTCGGACTCCAGGCCCATGATTACATCTCCTGCGGCTTCGATCGGGCCGACGTCATCATCTGCATAGGCTATGATATCGTCGAGTACCCGCCCATCCTTTGGCACAAGACCGCCGATCGTCAGATCGTGCACATCGATCTGCGCCCCGCCGAGGTCGACGCCCACTACATCGTGACCGCGGGCGTCATCGGCGACTACGCGGTGACCCTGCCGGCGATCGCCGATCGCGTGACGGGCCGGCCCCCGGACCGCTTCGCGAATCTGCGTGAGCTGATCCGCCGCGAATTGAACGGTTTCCGTCATGACGCGTCCTTCCCGGTCAAGCCCCAGCGCGTGGTCGGCGATCTGCGCGAGGCCCTGGGGCCCGAGGACATCGTGGTGTGCGACGTGGGTGCCCACAAACTCTGGATGGCCCGCCTCTACGACGCCGAGCGCCCCAATACCTGCATCATATCGAACGGCTTCGCGAGCATGGGCATCGCCGTGCCGGGGGCCTTGGCGGCCACGCTGGCCGCCCCCGGGAGGCGTGTCGTGGCGGTGACCGGGGATGCGGGATTTCTCATGAACTCCCAGGAGATCGAGACCGCCATGCGTCTCAAGGCCGCATTCGTGGTGCTCATCTGGAATGACAACTGTTATGGCCTCATCGAGTGGAAACAGCAGTTGCATTACCAGAGGACCGGCAACGTGCGCTTCACGAACCCCGACTTCGTCCAATACGCGCGGGCCTTCGGGGCCGATGGTTATCGCATCGAGCGCGCCGAGGACCTGCTGCCCACGTTGCGCAAGGCCCTCAAGACGCCGACCGTGACACTCATCGACTGCCCGGTCGACTACACCGAGAACATCCGCCTGACCGAGGAGCTGGGCCAGATGATCTGTCCGACCTGAGCGGGCCGCCGTCGACCGTCCCCATAGGCGCATGACACCGGCGACGCGCCGCCCGCTTGAGAGGGCCTTGCGCCTCCGCGGAACATGGCGACCCGCCCTATGGTGCGGCCGGATTCCCGCGATGATCGTCGACACCTCGGCCATCATCGCCATTCTTCGCAACGGACCGCATGCCCTGACCCAGACAACGGCTCTGGCGGCCGCGCGCTCGCGCCCCGCACCGGCCGCAAGCCATCGGGAGGCCGCGGCCGTGATTGGTCCGGCGCGCGACACGCCCCGCCGTCCACGGTGGGGAAGGATCCCATGGGGCTTCGTTCGGTCGTAATTATGAGACGGCGTAGCCGTCCTTGGGTTTCAGTGCCGGGCCTGCTGGGGCTCGATGTCTTGGCGCACGATAGAGATCGGAGCGCCGCCGCAGGGCGAGGCGAAATCCGTACACGCCGGCCTCACCCGTCCGCGCGCCCCCCCTTGCTGCGGGCCGTCGGCCACGAGCAGCAGCACGCCGCCCACGA
>JAPTWT010000012.1:60856-65945 GCA_028064935.1 Gammaproteobacteria bacterium
TGGCGCACGATAGAGATCGGAGCGCCGCCGCAGGGCGAGGCGAAATCCGTACACGCCGGCCTCACCCGTCCGCGCGCCCCCCCTTGCTGCGGGCCGTCGGCCACGAGCAGCAGCACGCCGCCCACGACCACGGCGCCGGCACCCATCCACAATGGAATATCGACATGATGTTTGTGCTTCACGGATAAGGCGAGCGGCCCAAGTTGGGCCTCTTTGGTCTTGTGCGTGTAACTAAAGCCGCCGTAGGCCGCGCCCAGGATCCCCAGGACGACGAGCAGCATGCCGATGATCCTCACGACATTCATTGCAGATAACCCTCCAGCATCGCGCAAAGGGATAAGCCTATGCCATCCGCGTCCGCGATACGCCCGGCCAAGGCCGGAGGGTTGGCATGACCAAAGGCGGCCCCCGTCGGGTCGGTCTGGGCACGGCTATTTCATCGTCTAGCGGTCGCGCGCGAGGTCTTGCCGCTGCCAGGGTATGCGCTCGCGCCCCGCAGGCATCCGCTGGCGCCATCGTAGCCTGGACCACGCTTGCCACCGGCGGCCCGCGGGGCGGGCGGCGAGCGCCTGTAAGGCCGCGCGGCGCTGCCCTTGGCGCGTCGCGACCCCGCGGCGCACGAGCGCCTGCGCGCGACTCGGCAAGACGGCGACGGGGTGAGATGCCGCGGTGTCATGGGTGAGCCCCCACCGCGTGCAGTGCCGACGCCACTGGGCGCGCAGCGCCAGGCGCTCCCCGCGGTGCCCTGAGCGCGCCGGGACCATACCGCTCGCAACGGGCGGCCACGCCGGGCTTGCCAGGGCGTGGGCATGGAGATTGGCGGATTTGTCGTAGTGGATATGCCAGTCCACGGCCCGTCCCCGCGCCACGAACGCCTCATCCAGAAAGTGGCGCACGAAGGCTGCGTGCGCCGCCAGCGGCCGGCCTCGGGGGAGCCCCATGACGAGTTCGTAAGCACACGCCCCGACGCCGCGCGCGTCCGGGCCTTCCATCGTATTCCAGAGCCGCTCGGGATCCGCCGGATGGGCGGCCAGCGCCGCGGGTAGTGACAGCTCCGACCATGCAAGCCCGGGGCGCTGCGAGCAGTCGAAGACCCGGCCGCGTCGCCAGTCGCGCAGTCGGCGTCTCCCGCAATAGGCGGCGCGCGCCACCAGGCCGTCTTTCCCGCCGGGGCGTCGCGTGCGTATGGACAAGATGGGCATCATGCCCCGACCTCCCGGCATATCCCCGATAGGCGGGTGACCATAGCACTTGTTAGGCTCAACCTTTATCGGGAGATTCCCGGATGCCGCCCGATCGCCCTCATTGGATCCGCGCCCTGCGTGCGCGCGCCGACCGCCGGCGCCTGCGCGCCTTGCTGGACGCAGGCGAGGAACTCGAGGCGCGCGGCCTGCTGGATGAGGCGGTGCGTCTGGCGGCCGCCATCGAGGGGCCGCGCCCGAGGGTGGCGACGCCTGACATCGAGTGGCCAGCGCCCTGGGGTGGGGCGGGCCGCGGCCGGCGGCTCACGCGCCCCCGTGAGCGGGCGGGGTCTTTCCCGGGTATTGTGAGTGCGGCGTTGGCGGGCGCCGCGCCGCTTGCGTGGCTCCTGCGCCTGTTGCCGGGTATCCGCCGGCCCTCGCACCCGACCCCGGCCGTATCCGCCGATGTCCGTTTGTGGCTCGGCGCCGGCGATGGGCTCTTGCGGCGCCGCGCCCGGTGGCGCGGTCGCGGGCGGCGGTCCCTGGTGCTGGCCGGCGATGATCTCGGCCAGAACCTCCTGGTGCTGGGCGGCATTGGTTCAGGCAAGACCACCTCGGTCATTCAGCCGGTCCTGCTACAGTGCCTGGCGCAGGGTCTGGGCGGGCTCGTGTTCGACATCAAGGGGGACTTCGGGGTCGCCGCCGCCGGTCTCGCGCGCCGCGCCGGTCGCGAGCTTGTGGTCGTCGGTCCCGGCCGGCGGGCGTTCAATCTCCTGCGCGGGCTCACGCCCGAGGCCGCCGCCGGCTTCTTGAAATCCGCCCTGCTCTTGAACGGCGCGCCCGGGGACCCGTTCTGGACCGAGACCGCCGTCGAGCTTTGTCGCAATGCCTTGGGCGTGCTTTCGTTTCTGCCCGACCGTTACAGCCTCGCCGGCCTCTATGACTATCTCTTTCGCGACGATGTGCGCGCCGACTGCGATCGCCGCCTCCGTGACGAGGCCGCGGGCCTCGGTGCCGAGGCCTTGCGGCTTCTGCGTAGCTACCAGTCCTATCACGAAGGCGTGTTCACACGGTTTGACGCCAAGGTGGTGGCCGGCGTGCTCGCGAGCGCAGCCCAGGTGCTGACGCCGTTCACCCACCCCGATCTCGTCGACGCCTTCTGTCCGCCCGCCGATGCCTTGGCGATCGAGGCGCTCGCGTCGGGCGCGCTCATCCTCGTGGACCTG
Organism: Gammaproteobacteria bacterium; assembly: GCA_028064935.1. The sequence continues at coordinate 63,264 of JAPTWT010000012.1, forward strand.
CCGCTTGCCGTCTGGGGTGTGGGGGCCAAGGTCGTCTACACCTTCATCAAGTTGCGATTCTTCCAGTACATGCAAAGGCGTCCGGCCGGCGAACGGTCGCGTCCCGTGCTGTTTCTGTGCGATGAGTACCAGGAGATCGTGAGCGCCAACAAAGACGGGCTCTCCGATCTCAACTTCTGGGACAAGGGACGGGCCTTCGGTACGGTCGGCATCATATCCGCCCAGTCGATCGCAAGCTTCTACGCGGCCGTGGGCGACCGCGACCTGGCCGACACCTTGCTCCAGAACTTCCGCCAGAAGCTGTGCCTGCGCAGCGAGGACTGGCACACCATCCAATTTTTCGAGCGCGTGCTGGGCCGTCTGCCCGACCGCCGGCGCCGCACGCGACCGCTGGTGTCCGCGGCGCTCGTGCGTCGCCTCCACCGGCGCCAGGCCTTGGCGGTGGTGTCGGTCGCCGGCGAGGCGCTGGAAGAGGTCGTCGATCTGCCGGCGGTATTCGTGGATTCAGCCGAACAGGGGATACCGGGCGCGGGTACGGCCGGCTAGCATCCTTCGAGGAGGCGTGCACCCATGACCGTCAAGCGCTTGCCGTTATGGGCCAAAATCGTGACCGGCGTGGCCCTGTCCCTGGTCATTGTCATCGCGATCGCCATGGGCCTTGCGCCCGCCATCGTAAAGCATGTGATCGAACAAGACGGCAGTGCCAAGCTCCACCGCCGCGTCGTCATCCAAGGCCCGGTGGGCATAGACTGGTCGCTTGATCCGCGTATCACCTTGAACCGCGTCACGGTGGCCAACCCCCCATGGGCCAAGGGTGCCATGGTGACGATGCGCCAGCTGCGCGTGCGCATCGCGCTCTTGCCGCTCCTCCACGGCCATGTGCTCCTGCCCTCGCTGGTGCTCCGCCGCCCCGTGATCCATCTCGACAAGCCCGGCCCCACGCGCGCCAACTGGGTATTCGTGAAGCAAAAGCCGCGCAAGCCCCGCCCCAAGCCGCCTGTCATACCGCGTATCGGAGGGCTGGTGATCACCCATGGGCACATTACGGTGCACGATGTGCCCGCCGCCACCGATCTCGTCTTACGCATCCGGAGCGTCAAGCCCTCCACGCGCCTGCTGCTGTCGGGTCATGGCCGTTACAGGGGATCGCCCTTCACCCTCAAGGGCGCGCTCGGCTCGCCGACCAAGGTGGAGAGTGATCGCAGCCCCTATCCGGTACGCCTCGCCATCCATATCGGCCGCTTTCTGGCGCGCATCAATGGCACCCTCATCGCCCCCATGGCCCTGAAAAACGTCGATCTCCATGTGATGCTCAAGGGCGCGGGGCTCGGTCGTGTCCATAAGGCGATCAGCCTCCCGCTGCCGCAGACCGGGCCCTTCCAGATCTCGGGACAGCTCACCCGCCACGGCCACACCTGGAACCTGGCGCATTTTCGTGGCCTCGTGGGCAAGAGCGACCTCGAAGGCACGATCAGCGTGCGCCCCGGCCACCCGATGTTCATGCGCGCCAATCTGACATCGCGCTTCCTGAACTTCAAGGATCTGGCGGGCTTTGTGAAGGCCAAGCCGAAGAAGGTGAATGGCCACGTCAAGGTCGTGCCGCACGCCCGCGGCGCGAACAAGGCGCTTCCGGCGAAGCCCTACAAACGCAGCCAGCTCATGAAGCTCGACGCCAACGTCGTATATCGCGCCGAGCACGTCTATGCCTCGCATATGCGCATCCAGGACCTGTATGCGCATCTCATCTTGCAGCATGGGGTGGTCCGCCTCGCCCCGCTCAATTTCGGGGTAGCCAATGGCCTGGTCGCGGCCAACTATACGATGAACGCCTCGCAGCCCATTTATCGCACGCAATTGAAGGCGATCGCGCGCGGCATTCATTTGCGACTCCTGTTTCCGAAGGTCAAATTCAAGTCGGCGGGCACCGGCCGGATCGGCGGGCGCCTGCAGCTGTCGGCCCCCGGCAATTCGATCGCGGCCATGACCGCGCACGCCACCGGCCACCTGGGCCTGGCGCTCGCCAACGGCTCGGTGAACAATCTCTACGTGGCGCTGGCGCAATTGCACATCGGCAACGCCGCGCTGGATTGGCTATCGGGGATGAAGCAGGAGCGCATTCCGTGCGCGGTGATCCGTCTCGGGGCACGCAACGGTCTCGTGAAGACCCGCACCTTCCTGATCGCCACGCCATCGGCCAACATTATCGGCCGGGGCACGATCAACATGCGCCGCCAGACGCTCCATCTGACGGTACTCACGAAGCCCAAGCACATCACCATCATAAGCGCCCGGGGGCCCTTGCACGTTGGCGGGACCTTCAAGAAGCCGGCGTTCAGCGTGTCGCGCAAGGCGCTCATAGAGCGCGCCGGCGCGGCGGTCGCCCTAGGCGCGCTCCTGACCCCGGTGGCGGCGCTCCTGCCGTTGATCGATACCGCGCCCGGTCACAAGGTCGATTGCCCGGCGTTGTTGAACAACGCCGGACCCAAGGCCCATGCCGAGGCCTTGAAGAGCGCGGCGCAGCGCGCCAAGCGGCATTGACGAGGCATCCGCTCGGCGGGGTTCACAACTGTTGCCATGAACAGGGAACTTTATAGAGATCCATGTTGTCCTATTGTCCATGAGACTAAGCGCATGGGCAAAGACACAGGGTGTGACCTATCGCACCGCATGGGAATGGTTTAA
>JAPTWT010000052.1 GCA_028064935.1 Gammaproteobacteria bacterium
AACTGGTAGGTGAGCTGCGTCATGGCGCGGCGAGAGGCTGGCTAAACACAGGCTGTTGCACTGCCGGCGTGAACGACTGCGCAATTCCTGTAGTAGAGGCACTGATGCCATAAGGCAACGGCAGCGCCGATGCGTTCGTTGCGTTCACGCCCGCCCAAGATGGAGTCGTAATTTGGCCGCCATTGGAAAGGCGGTTCATCAAATTGTTAAGCGCCGCTTGTGCGCTCGACAGCGATATGAGCGGCTGAGTGAACGACCACATCCATTCGACTTGCGTTTGTGATCCGCGGGAAGTCACGTCTTGGAGGTCGAGAAGGATGCATGAATTGTAAATGAACGACGGCGTCATCACGATGAACGTACCGCCGGCGTTGCAATGGCTGTTGATAGCAGCCTCGATAACCCCCATCGTCGCGAGCTTGACCAAATAGCCGCCCGGGCCTTGTGCCGGTGCGATCATCCTCAGTGCGATGTTTCGCACGTCCTTGATGATCGCGTTCCCAGCGACCGCCTGATTGGCGAAAGGGAACTTACCTAGACTGTATTTCGCCAGTGTGCCACCAGGCAAAGGCGTGAACTGTGCGAAGAAATCTCCGAGAGATGTTGGCATGTCGCCGGCAATTAGGCCGTTGACGACGCTCAGCCCCTCGGTCAAGACAACAATCGGCAGATAGCCTCCTACGTAGTCCGCGATGCCGCCTTGGAATACGATCGGCGAAATCTGAAACGCGATCTCGAATAGAGACCGGCCTGTTGCCTGGCTCGCGCTGACCGCCATATCAATGCGACAATCCTGCCGCCGTTGTTGCGATGTTCGCCGACGTGCTGTTGTGGACGTTCAGAGACACGTAGGGATTTGTCGGAGGGCGGTTGAGTTGCTCCGCCGCATGGCTTTGGTATGCGTGAACTCGGGAGATATAATTGCGAGTTTCGTCGTTGAGATGCGCCTCCCAGTCATTGCCATATTTCGCGATCTCTTTGTCCAAGTTCGCCGGCCCCCAGTTGACCGCAGCGAGAGCCTTATCCTCATCGCCGTATTTCTGCATGTAGATGTTGAAGTCTTTGGCGTCGCGCTTGAGAGCTTCAGAAAAGTCATTCGGGTCGATGTTTGCCGCGTGGTAGATTTGCGGCATAAGTTGGAAAGGCCCCAAAGCTCCCGCAGAGCTTTCTCGCGTGTTTTGTGAGAACGAACTCTCGGCACCCCAGATTCCGAACATAGAGCCGGCAGGAAGTCCCATGCTTTTTTCGACGCTTGTTATCTCGCGAACATGCGAAGCATAATTCTCTGCTGCCTCGCTCGAGAACTTGTCATGCGCCCATGCCTCATACGCATAGAACTTGTTGCGCGAGGTATCACCCGAAGCCATCCGTTTGCTCAAATCAGCCGCCGTGTTGCTTGGCATCGTCGAGGGCGACATACCAATGGCGTGCATGAAATTCGCCACTCCTTCGGCTGCCGCGACGATGTTTTGCGCGAACGATTTGACTCCATTCTGGAAGTCGCCGGACTGGATTTCCGAAGCCAGCCATTCGATGCCTTTGCCAAGCTGACCGATCGCTTGCGGCATGTCGGCATTGTTGAGGAACGAATCCAGCGTTGTCACGATAACATCAGAGAGATGGCCGAGAGGTTCCGCAAGCCTGCTTAGGTCGCGGATGAGCACTGTGTCGATCTGCACGCCGGCTTTGCGAAGCTGAACGGTAAGATCGTTCCATTGCTGCGCGATCTCGGGCGAGAAATTAAGTTGCCCCTCCGCCGCGTTCATCTGCCCATGCATCCGACGCAGTTGGTCAGGCGTCATCTGCCCCATGCGCCGCAAATCTTCCATCGTGAAGAATTGCGTCATCCCCATTGCATCAGCAAACTGTTGAGTTTGGGGACCGTTCTTCCATAACGCTGCCGCGCGCTCGACGATGGACGCTGCGATCTGATCGTTGGATTGAGATTGAAGTTGCTGCGGCCCGATCCCGAGGCGCGCGAGATATGGGCGAAGCGCAAGATCGTTGCGCGCATTGGCAACGCGCGAAAGCACGTCTCCACCGTTCACCAGCGGCGAATAATAGGCCGAGAACGCCGAGAGCTGGCCTGGTGTCACCCCCAGCCCGGTTGCCTCGCGGTAGCGAGAGAACGCACTGAAACCTAAAGCGCCGATGCCAAATATGCCGCCCGCGGCTAATCTGAGCCCGAAGCCTGAGATTGTGCTGGTCAGCCTGAGAATGCGCTCACCGAGCGTTTCCATCGCTCGCGCCAGGCCAACGCCGGGGATGTCGGACGATCGGAACATCCCAGCGCCAGCGACACCTAACCGCATGATGCCGCCGCCGTTCTTGAACACATCGAACTCGCGCTTGAACCTTTTAAACTCTGTATCGTCCACCTCGATGGTGATGATCGGCCTGCGCTCAGCCACCGGAGATGCCTTTCAAGAAGGAAATCAGGAAACGATTGCGGAACTCATGCGCCGTGTCGAACGACTTGCCGTGAAGCGCCATGAAGTCACCGAAGCCTTCCCGTGCGGCATAGGTCAGGACGGAACCGAGGATGCCCCCACCTTCGGCGAGGCGCCCGGCTTCGAGGTCGGCAAACCAGCGGCGAACTCCGACGGCAGCGATGACGTTGCTTGCCAGCCGAGCATCGAGCACAAGGCTGTCACCACTTCCTTTCGACGCCTGATCGGTGCCAGCCAGTAGGCTCCCGTAAAAAAAACGATCGCGCTTTCGACCTCCGACCATTCTTCGTCGGTCAGCACTTGCGCGCGGATGGCATCTGGGACCGGAAGCGTCTCCCATCCCCCCGGCGACGGCGCCAGGATGGTCGTCAGCCGCTTGATCTCGGCAAGCAACGCGGCAGCCCCGCCGTCGCCTTGGCGCCCCTTCCTGGCCGCCTCAGATGCCGCCACGTCCTTGAGCGTCAGAGCGGCACAGCGTATGCCGACGGATAGATAGCTTGAATCTTGGCCGGTGATCTCCGCATACGTCAAAGACAGAATGCGAAAATTTGCCTCAAACACCTCGCGCGAGATCGGCGCGCTATACACATAGAACGCAGGCTGTTTGTCTTCATCCGCAACCGAAATGACGACGTTCAGCTTTTCATCGACACGGATCATGCGATGTTCAAGAGATCGGAGTTGATGAGATATGCGCCGAACAACTCGACCTGATAATAAGGGTTACCCCCGTCCATATTGAACTGAGGAATTTTTCGGATCGCCGTTTCTCGGAAAGTAAGGCTCGATACGCCAGTGGTCGTGACATCGGTATGAATTTTTACCGTTCCCAACACCGTGCTTTGCTGGATTTGCTGTTGCCATGCGCCGGCGATACCTTGCGTTCTGAGCATTTGAACGCGGATTATAACGCCTACGTAGGGAGCCGCGGATGTCACAAACCCCGTCATGGTCGGAGGGAAATTAGTCGCATCACCCTCGAAGTCGAAATTGATGCCTTCCCGCCCAAGATGATCGGCGTTGACGTTGAGCGTCGGATTGCTTGGAATGACAATCGAAGCCCGAAGCCGGTTTAGCGTCCCCTGCTGCACGAGTTGCTGGAGTGATACGCCAGTTGTTCCGCTCATGCTGCGTCTTCCTTATGCGAACTGCGTGGCGTTGAGAT
>JAPTWT010000122.1 GCA_028064935.1 Gammaproteobacteria bacterium
TAGAGGATCAAAAACAGGAGAATCCCCTCCATGAAGCCCTCGTAAAGCTGTGACGGATGCCGGCAGATGGGCCCGCCCATGGGGAAGACCATGCACCAGGGGACATCGGTCGGCCGGCCGAAGAGCCCTCCATTGATGAAATTGCCCATGCGCCCCATGAAGAGCCCCAGCGGAACGGGCAATACAGAAAAATCCGCCAGCTTCCAGAAAGGAAGGGCATTCTTCCGGCAGTACCACCAGCCGGCCAGAACGACCCCCAGAAATCCTCCGTGAAAGGACATCCCGCCCTTCCAGACGGCCACGATCTCTAACGGGTGCGCCAGATAGTAGGGCAGGTTGTAGACGAGAACATACCCCAGCCTTCCCCCCAGGATCACCCCCACGGCGGCATAGGAGAGGAGATCGTAGACCTGCTCCTTCGAGAGAGGCGCGCTCCTTCTTTCCGACTCCCTCTTCAGAATATAATAGGCGCCGAGAAAGGCAAGGACGTACATGAGGCCGTACCACCGGATCCTGAGGGGACCGATGGAGAGGAGCACGGGGTCGATATGGGGATAGGCGATCACGAGAGGCGTCCGGAACGGAGAGGTCCCCTGTCCGTTCCGGAGACAAGGTTCTCAGGTTTCATCGGCATCGCGAAGGGATTCCTCGCGTTCGATTTTTTCAAGCTCTTCCTTCTTTCTCTGGCACCGGATGCAGAGCTGGGCGAAGGGCATGGCCATCAGGCGCTTCTCTTCGATCTCTCCCCCGCAATCCTCGCAGTTTCCGTAGACCCCTTCGTCGAGTCGGAGCAGTGCCTGGTCGACGGAGCGCTTCATGCGGTTGCGCATCTCGAGAAGCGCGAGATCCACCCCCTCCCCCATGTCGATGGCCGACAGGTCTCCCTGGTCGAGGACGGAGTCGACCCGGTTCGCGTTGTCCGGACCGATCTGCCGGACAAGGTGGGTCCGGATGTCCCGTTCGATCGCGGCCTTCTTCTCCGACAGAAGATCGTGAAGGCGCTGGTACCGCAACCCCTTTTCATCCATGATTTGTGATCCTTTCGCTAGAGAATGAGGAGATCCGGATGCTCCTGGAATCCCCCGATACGATAACGGACCGGCTCGTGCGGGTCGAGGTCATGCTTCTGGAACGGAAAATTCCGGCTCCGGGGATCGAGCAGCTCGGCGTCTCCGGAGACCCCTTTCGCGTCCTGATATCGACCATCCTGTCTCTGCGGACCCGGGACCGGGTCATGGAAGAGGCCTCGAAAAGGCTCTTTTCCATGGCCCCCGACCTTGACCGTCTGGCCCGGCTGTCGGAAGGCCAGATTCAGGAGGCCATTTATCCGGTGGGATTTTACAGAACAAAGGCCAGAACAATCAAGCAAATCGCAAAATCACTTCTCGAGAAGCACAACGGACTGGTTCCATCCCGGCTTCCAGAGCTCCTTTCCCTTCCGGGCGTCGGGCTCAAAACGGCGAACCTGGTTCTGTCGGCGGGGTTCGGAGGAGCGGCTCTGTGCGTCGACATCCACGTCCACCGGATCCTGAACCGGTGGGGATCCCTGAAAACAGGTTCGGCCGACGAAACCTTCCGGACGCTTGACGGGGTCCTTCCTCCCGCAATCAAATCCAGGGTCAATCCCCTGCTCGTCTCCTTCGGGCAGGCCCTGTGCCTTCCTCTGTCGCCACGATGCTCCGTCTGTGCTTTTGAAAAAGACTGTCCAAAAGAGGGCGTTCTCCATCGGCGTTAGGTCGACGAAAATCCGATGGGATGCGGAAGTCCGCCTTCCGGCGTCCGTGAGCGTCAACCCGGTAAAAGGCGCCTGACAGGAACGAAAGGGTGTCCCTCCAATCTCATACATTCTCTTCCGGGAGCAGGACCTGAGGCGGACCACCCGGCATCCTGTCTCCCCTATCCCCAGGAACCAAAAAAGGGGAGGTCGCCCTCCCCTTTTTCATATTCTACAAAAGAAACCTGTTTCAGCCAGGTACGGCCTGGGTCCGGTGTTCGAAGCCCGTCACCGTGTTGAAGTGGATGAAGACGGGGGCCTCCGGATTCTCCTGACGCTCGATGCGCTCGGCGGGATCCACACGTCCCTCGAGCTCGCACCGGATGCAACGGGTCGACTCGATCCAGGCATCCTGAACGGTGAATCCGGTCTCAACCTCGGCAAAACCCTGTCGTGCCGGCAGCGGAAGCGCCGGCATTGGAACCCTGTGAACATCCCCCAGAACAAAGGCGTCGTTGTCCACCTTCGGAAAATGGAAGGGGAAGGTCCGGTCGGGGTTTCCCTTGAGATAGCGGTCGATGAAGACCGCGCACTGCTCTCCGTCCCGGATGGAGTGAATGACGTCGAGCGGTCCGGTCATGTTGTCGCCACCGGCGAAGACGGCCGGCCGGCTTTCGCTCATGAGAGTGTCGGGGTCGACCTTCACCGTTCCCCACTTGTGGAACCCGATTCCGTTCTTCTCGAAAACGGTGGTGTCCATCGTCTGGCCGATGGCGGCCACGACGGTGTCGACGGGAACGGATTCGATCTGTCCCTTGACCGCCACGGGCTTTCTCCGGCCGCTGTTGTCAAACTCCCGGGAGAGGGTGTTGACCTGGAAGTCGATCACCGTCTCGGTCGAGCCGTCCTCGTTGGCGCGGTCCCGAATCTCGAGCGGCGCCAGGAGGAAGCGGAATTCGATCCCTTCGTGTTCGGCCTCCTGGACCTCGAACTCGTGGGCGGGCATCTCTTCCCGGGTCCGGCGGTAGAAGACCGTCACCTTTTCCGCACCCAGTCGGATGGCGGAACGGGCCACGTCGATCGCCACATTGCCCCCTCCGATCACCGCCAGCCTCTTTCCGACCTGGACCGGCTCGTTGGTCAGGGCCTTTCTGAGGAATTCGATCCCGTTCTGGACCACCGGATGATCCTCTCCCTTCACCCCCATCTTCTGGGGCTTGTGGGCGCCGATTCCCAGGAAAGCGGCATCGTAGCCCTCCTTGAAGAGATCTTCCAGCGAAAAGTCCCGGCCCAGGGCGGTATTGGTCCTGAAGGTCACGGGAAGCCCATCGAAGATTCCGAGCTCCCAGTTGAGAAGCTCGCGCGGGAGACGATAGGCCGGGATCCCCACCGCCAGCATGCCGCCGATCACATTGTACTGCTCGAAGACGGTCACCTTGTACCCCATGCGCCCGAGATAGAAGGCGCAGGTGAGGCCGGCCGGTCCCGACCCGATGATGGCGACCTTCTTGTCGAGATCGGCCGCCGGCTCGTAATGCGGGCGAATGCCCTGGTTGTATTCCCAGTCGTAGGCGAAGCGCTTGAGCCCGTTGATCGCGATCGGCTCGTCGAGATCGCCGCGCCGGCAGGGACCTTCGCAGGGGCGATAGCAGGTCCGGCTGATAATTCCCGGGAAGGGAAGTCGCTCCCGGATCGTCTCCAGGGCCTCCTTGAATTCGCCGCGGAAGATCTGGGTGATGTAGCGCGGGATGTCGATTCCCACCGGGCATTCATGCTGGCAGGGAGCGTAGACGATTTCCTTGCAGGACTGGGAGACGCACTTTCTCCGCTTGATGTGGTCCTCGTATTCCGCCCGGAAATACCGGATGGTCGACAGGACCGGA
>JAPTWT010000064.1 GCA_028064935.1 Gammaproteobacteria bacterium
CATTTTCGTACTCCGTGGCCTGCGGGTCGTAGTAGGCCAGGAAATCCTTCATATCCCGCTTCATGAATGTCATTCGATGGAATAGCCCCGCAGGGCCTACATACCCCGGATGCGGAAGGGTTCAAACTGTTCGATAAATAGTTGCTCGAACTTGCGCGCTAATATACAATTTGAGCATGTCTAAGAAGCTCGTCCCGATCCACGAAGCCGCCGAAGCGCTCGGCGTGTCGGCGCAGACCTTACGTCGGTGGGAGCGCGAAGGACGGCTTTTGCCGGACGAACGCACGGCGGGCGGGCGTCGCCGCTACGACCTTGCGCGGCTCAAGCCGGAGATGTTTCGCGCCCAAGCCGACGCAGCACGCAAGACCGTGGCGTATGCGCGTGTGTCCAGCCACGACCAGAAGGACGATCTGGAGAGGCAGAAGCAGGTCTTGGAGATTTACTGCGCCCGGCAGGGCTGGACGTTCGAGGTCATCGCCGATCTCGGCTCGGGCATGAACTACCACAAGAAAGGGCTCAAGCGCCTGCTGGGCGCCATCATTGGCGGCGAGGTCGGGCGCTTGATCATCACGCACAAAGACCGCCTGCTGCGCTTCGGCGCGGAACTCGTGTTCGCGATTTGCGAAGCCAAGGGCGTGGAAGTCGTCATCCTCAACCAAGGCGAGGATTCGACGTTCGAAGAGGATCTGGCGAAGGACGTTCTGGAGATCATCACCGTGTTTTCGGCACGGCTGTATGGAAGTCGCTCGCGCAAGAACCAGAAGCTCATCGACGCCGTGCGCGGCGTCGTGGAAGGCGCGGCACCATGATCCTCGCCCACAAGATCGCGCTCGATCCGAACAACGCGCAGGCGACGTACTTTGCTCGTGCGTGCGGCGTTGCGCGTTTCGCGTTCAACTGGGCGCTGGCCGAGTGGAAGAGGCAATACGAAGCGGCCAAGGCCGATTCTGCGCTGCCAAAGCCTTCGCAGATATCGCTTCGTCGCCAGTTGAACGCCATCAAGCGTGAGCAGTTCCCGTGGATGCTCGAAGTCACGAAATGCGCGCCGCAGATGGCGATCATCCAGTTGGGCGAAGCGTTCAACAATTTTTTCAAGAAACGCGCCCGCTACCCGACGTTCCGACGCAAAGGCATTCACGACCGCTTCACCCTGACCAACGACCAGTTCAGCGTCGATGGCTCCCGCATTCGCATCCCGGCTCTTGGCTGGGTGCGCATGCGCGAACCCTTGCGCTTTGAAGGCAAGATCACCTCGGCGACCGTCTCCCGTGTCGCCGATCGCTGGTTCGTTTCCATTGCTGTCGACACCCAGGACACTTCGCATCTGGCCCAAGCCGAAAACCAAGGCGCGGTCGGTGTGGATCTGGGCGTCAAGGCGCTGGCGACACTCTCAACGGGAGAAGTGGTTCACGGCCCCAAGGCCCTTGCCATGCTGCTGGCCCGGCTTCGCCGCACATCCCGTTCCTTGAGCCGCAAGGTCAAGGGATCGGCCAATCGCCGCAAGGCGAAGGCGAAGCTGGCAAAGCTGCACGCGCGCATTGCCTGCGTGCGGCAAGACGGACTGCACAAGCTCAGCGCCGATCTCACGCGCCGGTTCTCGACCATCGTGCTCGAAGACCTGAACGTGCGCGGCATGGTGCGAAACCGCCATTTGGCGCGAGCAATCTCCGACATGGGCTTTGCGGAGCTTCGCCGCCAGGTCGAGTACAAGGCTGCGATGCGCGGCGGCGAAGTCATCCTCGCGGATCGCTTCTACCCAAGCAGCAAGACGTGCTCGGGCTGCGGGTATGTGCTGGACGTGCTGCCGCTGTCGGTGCGCGAATGGACATGCCCGGCCTGTGGCGCGGCGCACGACCGCGACCACAACGCCGCTGTGAATCTCAAGAATCTGGCCGCAAGTTCTGCGGTTTCAGCCTGTGGAGAGGAAGGCTCTGGCGCGCGCCGCAAGGCTCGCGTGAAACCGACCTCTGCGAAGCAGGAAGTCAGCTTCGATCATGTTTGCGCATGATCGAGTAAGTCTGACGGAACGGTCTGCTGACACGACGTGCAGAACAGCGGCACATTGCGCTGCGCCGCCGTCCTCTCTTTGCGCTTGGCCGCCGCGCACTCGCGGCAATGCCCTTGGAGGCCGTCGTAACTGGTGCGGTTCTTGTTGAAAGAGTCTTCCGGTAGATCCTGGCAACAGATGACGCAATGCTTCATGTGGGTGCCTCATTGACTGTACGGACTGAACATTAACACGGATATGATTATTACGTCAACTTTTATTTTCAGGGCGCAAAAAAGGGCCTCCGAAGAGGCCCTATTGATAGTGGCTGCTAACCCTAAGCGTTCGTGCTCAGCGGGTTCCAGTCGGGTGTGGTAGGCACATAGTTCCGGATCGCGGCATGGAACTTCGGGACTTTCAACCGGATTGCGCCGATCATTGCTACCGCCCACGGCATGTACAGGCTCTGAGCAAACAGCTCAATTTTAGTCAGGGGGAGCAGGTACCGGAAGTCGATCGCGTCGTCCTCTTCGTCCATGTCCAGAAGGAACAGAGTGTCCGATCCCGGAATATGGGCATTGAGGTCGGTGAACGTCACCGCCGTGGACCCGTTGCCGATCACGTCGCCGATGTACCGGAACGCCGAAGGAGCCGCCGGGGTCGTGTTGTATCCCAAGCCAGACCGGAACACCCGGAACGCCGTCATGTCGTTGGCGGCCGGAGGGTTGATGGTCAACTGGTACGCGCCGCCCGCTGCGATACCGGAGGTAGCCGCCGTGTAAGTCAGCGTGGACTCGTTCATGCTCGAATCCGTCGAGGCCACCGCGTAGGTGTAGATACCGCTGGAAGCGACGTAGTTGGTCGTCCACTCACTGCCACTGGTGCCCGTCGCCCCCGGAGCCAGCACGGCTACGGTCACAGAGGCCGGCGGAGTCGGGTTGGAGGTCGTGGCCGGCGAGGTGTTGGTCTCGCTGTACACAATACTCGCAGCGGGCTTGTCGCGCGCCGTGATGAAGATGTCGATCGGGAACTGGATGTCGCCGAAGCGGGTCTTCATCCCCTGCAAATCGCCGTTGACGATGATGCCCGACAGGCCCGACTGAAAGCGGGTGAGGTCGTTCACCACGTTGTTCAACTGCGTGGTCACGAGGCTCTGAAGGTCCGAAATGGCTCCAGGCGACATGAACGCATGCGTGATCTGACCGTAGGTGCGGAACTTCGTCACCTGACCGGCCACTTCGTAGATCATGTTGAACAGGGTCTGCTCGTTGCTCCAGCCTTTGGACGAATTTGCCGAGGCGAACTTCTGGAAGTCGAAGATGTTCTCCGCAGGCAGGGAGTAGTAGATCCCCTGGTACACGTTGGGGTAGATCGCCGGGTTGCCCCAGTAGTTGGCCCAGTTGATGGACTCCAACACGGTGAGCGCGGCGTTCGTGTTTTCCTGCTCCTCGATGTTGACGAAGGAGTTCTGCGCGGCCAAGGCGGTCGTGATCGCACGGCCATCCAAGGCCATCTTGAGCGTGATGCTCTTCAACTCGTACTGGCCGGCGCTGGTGCTCAAAGACC
>JAPTWT010000097.1 GCA_028064935.1 Gammaproteobacteria bacterium
GAGGTGGGTGCGAAAGTACCAGGGTTCGGCGGGCGTCATCACTCAGGGCTTCCCGGACTTCGACAAGTCGCCGGCTGCCCGTGCCGCCTATGACTCCGCGGCCTGGCTCTTCTGCCTGCGCCAAAAGCCCGCGAGCCTGGACACCGCCTTTACCACCGGCGGCCGGTTGGCGAGCCTTACGCCAGACCTGCAACGCCTCGTGCGCTCGCTGCATACCTCAAAGGGCGCGTACTCCGAGGTCTTCGTCCAGAACGCCGACCGGCACGGCCTGTATCGCTTCTACGCCGACCAGTACAGCTACTGGCTGTACACGACGAACCCCAAGGACAAGATGAAGCGCGAGGTCGCGTTCAAGCGTGAACAGGCCCTTATGCCCGCGGCCCCACATGGCGAGCTGATGGCCCGCGCCTGCCGCGCTCTCGCGGAAGAGGGCTACAAGGCGCTCTATGGCAAGACGCCGAGGGAATTTTTGCAGCAAGCACAGCTGTAGGTACCCCGTTTTTCGCACCCACCTCCAACGTCTGGCACGTGGCTATTGCCACTAGGTTACATTTCCCTATACAATAGCTTTTTTACACTATCTCATAGAGGTCATGATATATGAAGCCAAAGCCGCTTATTTCCATAGAGACGCATGTCGAACACTCTTGTGCGGTATCCAGCCAGATGGCCGGCTTGTATCTCGGCGTCAGCCGCAGTCACATTGACGCGCTGCTCAATAAGAACCGTCTCATGCGCGTCCGTGTTGGCAATGGCGCGCGCACCTTTAAGCTTGTGGATACGGAATCCCTGCGGACATACAAGGCCGCTCGTGATGGAACTAAGGAATGCCAGGCGCTCATCACGAAAAAGCTCATAGAACTTGCGAAGAAGGGGGCTACGGTAACGTACACAGAAGCCATGGGCTGGTGCGGCCTTAATCCGAAACGGCCGTTGGACCGTCAGAAAATCGGCAGACTCCTCGGTGCTGTATCAGGGGAATCCTTCAAGCAGCGTGAGGTTTTGCTCAGTGTTCTTGTGGTAGCAAAAACCGGTAAGAAAATGCCCAACCAGACCTTTTTTACCCTTGCCAAAAAACTGGGTGCAAAAAGCCGCGAGACCAGCAACGAGGAGTTTTTTGAGCAGCATAAGCGCAAGGTCTTTAAGACTCTCAAGGCGGGCAAAACCTAGACGCGCGAATATTACGAGCAAGGCGTGACGCACAATTGACCCTGGCTGCCTAGCGTGTTCCAGCCTCTGCGCCGGGAGCCAGACTCACCTAAGTCGACAGGCGGCGCGCACTCATGCCATCATTCCTTATGGCCACGCCTGAACTCCATACGAACCATAACGTCTTTATTCTCGGCGCGGGATTTTCTGCGGATGCCGGGCTTCCCACTATAGCGACATTTATGCGCGCCTTGCGGGAAGCCGGCGAGCACTACGAGCGAGGCGGAGACGACCGGAACGCCGAAGCGATTGTGCGAGTTCTCGAGTACCGATTACGCGCTGCGGGAGCCGCCTATCGTTGCGTGATTGACCCGGATAACATCGAGGACCTTTTTAGCCTTATAGACACCGAAGATGGCTCGCGGGGGCCTGGTTCCCAGGAGGACTACATACGGCAGGCCATAGCCGCGACCGTTGAATTTGCTCGTAAAGACTACATGCAAGCACCACCCAGAGTCAGACTCGCCCTGTCAAGTGCACCAGGCATCAGCCCGTCGGTCGGCGAGCCCGGCGAAGATGAGCATTTCCGTATCCTTCATCTCTACGACGCCTACCTTGCCGCGATGACCGGCATGCTATACGAGCCAGAGCCTGACCGCCGCGACACAATCATCACTTTCAACTACGACACGCTGGTCGAAGAGGCGCTAGCAGGTCTCAAAAAGTCGTATGACTATGGTTTCCTGCCAGAGGAATACTCGGACGGGCGCGGAGGAGGATTTGTTACAATAGACCCTAGCTGTCCAGAGCAGCTCTGCAGGAGTCGCGACGAAACCGCTGCTCGCGTGTTGAAACTGCACGGCTCTGTGAACTGGGGGTTGCGCTACGTTCCAGCGAGTGCGTCGAACCAATCTGCTGCGGAGCTCTTGGTATGCCCTACACTCGATGCCCTTATGAGTCACGGCGTGGACAGAATCTTCATTGAGCCGCCTACATGGCGTAAAGGATACGGCACGCAGGGGCGCGGCATAACGACTGTTTGGCACGAAGCTCTGGCCGCGCTAAAGACTGCTTCGCGTATCATCGTCATCGGATATTCTTTACCGCTCACGGACGTGCATTTCCGTTATCTACTGGCTGCCGGTCTGCGAGAGAACATCTCTCTGCAGGAGATTATCTTTGTCAATCCTGTCCTGAACGAGGATGCCGCTGGCCGCGGGGATATGGAGGCGCGCATCTTCCAGATACTGCGCCCGGAGTTGCGCGATAGAAACATCATACAGTTCCGGGGCAATACACTCGGAGGTGAGCTGATTCCAGCTTACGGGATACCGATGAGCGTGAATCCAGACGGCCTTTACGCAAAACTTAATCAAAACGCGGGAAACCGCCAGACACCGCTCATTAGATGACACGGCCGCCAAGGTAATATTTCGTCTCTTGCTAGCGGGGTTCATTCACCCTTAAGCCAATGAGCCAGCTGTATCCTCTGCGTAAGGTTTGGCACCATTCGGCGGGGTAACGTCCTGCCACCCCGCGCGTGGTAGCGCGGCGTAGGTCAGGAACAGACCTGGTATGGGATACCTTTCTCCATAAGAAGCTCCAGAAAATCATCTGGAACGAGAGACAGCCTTTTAGTGTAAATGCATCCGTTTTTTGAGGGCGTCCCGGCGGATTCCGGTAGGTATGACCTTATTCTCCCTAGAATCACGGAATTGCCCGGTGGCGTCTTCTCTCTATTGCGGACATACTCCATCCACAGATTTCTGACATCCGGAACGTGCTTCTCATCAACCTCGATTACGCGGGCATCATCCTGGGTCACACTGCCTCCTTAAATGGCCATAACTACTACTCTCCAAAGTCCGCTACCAGCTCGCTGTTTTTGCCAGCGACTTCACGCGCCAAGTCGACAATATTCTTGATAGTTTTTTTGCTGTGGTTGGTGCTGACCCACCACCCGGAACCTAGCCTTGCAGCATACTCGACACAGAGGTCTGGCCGGCCTGGGTAGAGCTCGTCTCTATTGCGTGCTAAATACCGCCTACGCCGGCCGTGAGGCAGGGCAGCAAACTTCTCCAGAAAGGTTGCGTCTCTCGCAGAAAGAGCCTCGAAGATTTTGAGCATCACATCCTTCGCGTTGTGCCCTGGATGAAACGTCCCATTGAGCGTAAAGCCCAAGCCACTGGAACGGGGGGCAACCACAGGCAGGACTTTTTGCGCAATAGCATTGGATTCTAATCTTGAGGTGTGGCTCGGTGCTGCCTTCGCGTCTCGCACCGGGTTCGACTGCTGCACAGCTTTCCTCGACGGCACGAAAGCCAGCTCTCTCAAAAAAGAGGCCACAGCATCCGGGTCCGGCTTGA
>JAPTWT010000216.1 GCA_028064935.1 Gammaproteobacteria bacterium
TGATCCCAAGCGGGGTGGTAAGCCCGGTCGTGACCATGTCCACGCGGTTTTTGATGGGCTGGGTCCAGACGATGGACAGGCCCGGGATATCGAGGGCCCGGGTCATGGCGTCCTGAAGGCCGCGCAGGGTCATGCCCGCCGGCCACCGTGACCGCCGATGCAAGGTCACGGTGGTGTCGAACATGGGCAGGGGCGCCTGGTCGGTCGCGGTCTGCGCGCGCCCGGCCTGCCCGAAGACGGTCTTGACCTCGGGGAAGGTCTTCAGGATGCGGTCGGTCTGCGCGAGTACCTGCCCGACCTCGCCGATCGATACCGCCGGGTTCTGAAAGACCGGCATATAGAGTAAGGTGCCTTCATTCAACGGCGGCATGAACTGCGAGCCCAGGCGACTGAGCGGATAGAGGGCGGTGAGCGTCAGCAGCAGGGCCGCCACGAGGACGAGGCGCGGGGCCGAAAGGGTCATGCGGATGAGCGGCGCATAGAGGGCGGCTAGGAACCGATTCAGGGGGTTCTTACGTTCCGCGGGGATGCGCCCGCGAATGAACCAGGCCATGAGGATGGGCACGAGCGTGATGGAGAGCACCGCCGCCACGGCCACCGCATAGGTCTTGGTGTAGGCGAGTGGCGCAAATAGCCGCCCCTCCTCGCCGCCCAAGGCGAAGATCGGCAGAAACGCCACGGCGATGATCAAAAGCGAGAAGAACAGCGCCGGACCGACCTCTTGCGAGGCCAGGAGCGCCGCCGTCCAGGGACCGGTGTCCGGTTCACGCTCGAGATGCTTATGCATGTTTTCGATCATCACGACGACGGCGTCCATCATCACGCCGATAGCGATGGCAATGCCCCCCAAGGACATGATGTTCGCGGGGATCCCCTGCAGCCACATGATGATAAAGGCGATCAGGATGCCAAGCGGCAGGGCCACGACCGCCACCAACGCCGAACGCACGCGCCACAAAAAGATCAACGCGATGAGCGCCACGGCGGCGATCTCCTCGAGCAGCTTTCCGGTCAGGGTGTGGATGCTGCGCGCGATGAGCGGTGCCTGACTATAGGTGGTGACTATCTGGACGCCGGGCGGCAGGGATGTACGCAGCGCCCGCAGCTTGCGTTCGACGCGATGAATGACGAGGTCGGCGTTACCGCCCTGGTCCATCATGACGATCCCGCCCACGACCGACCCTTCGCCGTTCAACTCCGCGAGACCATTGGCGAGCTCGGGCCCGCGCTGGATGCGCGCGACATCGCCGAGCATGACCGGCACGCCGTCGTGAACCCCGAGCGGGGCACGCGCCAGATCCCAGAGCGAATGGATATAGCCTGAGGTGCGCACGATATAGCCCGTCGATCCCATGTCCACGACCGAGCCGCTGGTCTCGCCGTTGGCGGCGCGGATCGCGGCCTCTACCTGCGGCAGGGTCACCCCGTAGGCGAGCAGCTTCTGCGGGTTCACTACTACCTGATACTCGGAGACCATGCCCCCCAGGGTCGCGACCTGGGCGACACCGGGGATGGCCTGGAGGGCGTACTTCAGGGTCCAGTTTTGCAGGGTCGTGAGCTGCGCCAGGTTCTCGGTCCCGCTCGGATCGGTAAGGGCGTACTCGAATATCCAGTCGACCCCGGAGCTATTCGGTCCGATCGCCGGTACGACCCCGGGTGGTAATCGGGACTGCGCCTGACTCAGATACTGGAGCACGAGGTTGCGCGCCCGGTAGATGCGCGTGCCGCCCTTGAAGAGCACATAGACATAGGAGTCGCCGAACATGGAGTAGCCGCGCACCGCAGTCGCCCCCGGCACCTCCTGGAGCGTCGTCTCTAGGGGATAGGTCACCTGATCCTGCACTACCTGTGGGGCCTGGCCCGGGTAGCGGGTCTTGACGATGACCTCGGCCGGGGAGATGTCCGGCAAGGCCTCCAGGGGGATGTGGGTCAAGGCCAGGATTCCGGCCACGAGCAGGAAACCTGCGGCGATCAGCACCAACACCGGATTCGTGATACACCAACGCATGACGGCCTTAATCATGGCGCACCCCGCGCTTGGCCGAGGCCATACTGTGTCTTCCAGGACCCCGGGCCGTCGGCACCGGCAGCATGCGGGCCTGCACGGCCTGGAACTGGGACTCGGAATACAGCAGGAACTGCGCGGCATCGACCACCTTTTCGCCGGCCGTAAGGCCGCGCTTTATGACGGTCCAGCCGCGACTCGAGGGCCCGAGCACCACTTGTACCGGCAAGAAGTGTCCCTGACCGCTACCGATCATGACGAAATCGCCGCGCCGGGTGCGCAATACGGCGCTCGCGGGGACCGCCAGGGCCTGGCGCGGACGCGTAAGGACGGTCGCCTGGGCGTACATGCCCGGTCGCAGGGACCCGCCCTGCGTCGCGACACTGAGGCGCGCGGTCACCGTGCGCGTCTTGGGGTCGAGCGTCGGGTAGAGGAATGTCAGGTGTCCCGCCCACACTCGTCCCGGGTAGGCGGGGAGCGTGAGGCGCACGGGGTCGCCGATACGCACCCAGGGCAGCTGTGATGCATAGATCGCGACGTTCACCCACACGCGGTCGAGGTTGGTGATGCGCATGAAATCATGACGGGGCGAGATATGGCCGCCCTGATGGACGCCGAGGCGTTGCACCACCCCGGAGACCGGCGCTGTGACCGGGACTACGCGTAGCGGCCGCCCGCGCCGATCGAGCGCCCGTATATCCGCACGGGTCAGTCCGAGCAGGCGCAGGCGGGCGCGTGCGGCCAACCCCAAGCGCGCGTTACCCACGATGCCCCGAACCGCCCGGGCAACGAAATATTCGCGCTCGGCCGCATATAGGGCCGGCGCGTAGACCCACGCCAGGACCTCCCCGCTACGCACCGGATCGCCCACGGCGCGCGCATTGAGACGCTCCACCCACCCCGAGAACCGCGGATTGACGGCATAGACCCGATTTTCGTCGACCACCACGGTTCCCACGGTGTGGATGGGACGGCCCATTGGCCGCAGTCGTACCGAAACCAGGCGAACGCCGAGGCTTTGCCTAAGGCGCGGATCGATCGCCAACCCCGGATGGGCGGCGGCCTGGGTGCTGGGCGCATAGACCGGCGTATAGGCCATGCCCATGCTGTCCTTCATGGGGTGGTCCGAGTGGATGCTCGGATTCATGGGGTTCGCCCAATACAGGATGCGGCGCTTGGCCTTGACCGCCGATGGTGATGGCGGCGGGGCCGACGTTGAGGGCGGGCTTGCGGGGGACGACGCCGTGACATAGGCGACCGCCCCCACGACGCCCGCGATGCCCACACCCGCGATCAGCAAACCTTTCCACTTATTGGCCATTGCCGTATCCCCCCGATCGTTGTGTCGTCAGCCAGTCGATCTCGGCGGCCACGGTTTCGAGATCCTTGCGCTCGGCGAGGCGCAAGAGTGCGTACTTCAGGACCCGCTTCTGGGCGGCCAGGGCCGCGGTCATGCCAAGACGCCCGGCGGCATAGGAATCCAGGGCCGCGGAGAAGGCCGCGC
>JAPTWT010000003.1 GCA_028064935.1 Gammaproteobacteria bacterium
TATGAGGATAAGGTGGCGCGGCGTGCTTTGCGTGTCGCCGACTTGTTTCATCGTGAGCGTTTTGCCGCCAAGCTTGGCGAGGCGCTGGATTACCATAACTTTGTGCTCCAACATTACTTCAAGCAGGAACCGGAAGACTTTCATGCCATCCTGGAGCAGTATCTGGGGCTTGCGGAGCGTCTGGCACCGATGGTGGTAGATGTTTCGGTGCGGCTGGCGCGCTTGCAGGCGGAGGGCGCACGGATTCTCTTCGAGGGTGCCCAGGGTACCCTGCTGGATGTGGATCATGGTACGTACCCTTTTGTGACCTCCTCTAATACGGTGGCGGGAGGCGCTTCCGCCGGAAGCGGAGTAGGGCCGGCGGATCTGGGCTATGTGCTGGGTATTACCAAGGCCTACACCACACGTGTTGGGGCTGGGCCGTTTCCTACCGAGCTCTTCGATGAGACGGGAGCCTTCCTCGCTGAGCGTGGCGCGGAGGTGGGCGCAACCACCGGCCGGGCGAGGCGCTGCGGCTGGTTTGATGCGGTGGCCCTGCGTGCCGCCTGCCGGGTCAATGGGGTGACGGGCCTGTGCATCACTAAGCTGGATGTACTGGATGGCCTCGCGGAGATTCGCGTTGCCGTCGGCTACCGGGTAAATGGAGTGGTTCAGGAGGATTTGCCGGGCGGCGCCGAGGCGCTTGCCGCCTGTGAACCAGTCTACGAAAGCTTCCCGGGATGGACTGAGTCCACGGCAGGCGTACGTCGCTGGGACGATCTTCCCGATGCGGCTCGTCGCTACCTGGAGGCCATCGCCGAGCGCGCCGGACGACCTTTGGCGATTATCTCCACGGGGCCGGATCGGGATGACACCATTTTACGCACGGAGATTCTTTAAACAGACGCCTGCGACTAAAGTTCACGACCTTCGGCAAACATATCCCATGCGCCGAAAATGATGTGAACGATGACGTGGGCGGTAAACCAGAGCACCGTAAAACGCAGAGTCTCCAGGCCGATAGGGATCCAGAAGGGGCTGCCGCTACCTGATAATTCAGGGCTGACGAGAAAGTCGCCGCGCATCGCGAGAATGGCCAAAACCCAGGTAATTGCCCAGGGTTTTATTTGGTCATTTTTTTGGGCTTTGCGCGCCATAAGGTGAGTCTTCTTCCGGCCACCGGGATCAGCGGCTCATGATGCGGCCACGCAGTTTGTCGAGTTGCTGTTGTACCATCGTACTGAGGCTTTTGAGCTGTCCGGCGCCCTTGCGAACGGCATCTTCATCGCCCTTTTGCAGGGCGGCAATGATGGCGATGCCAAGTTTATGGATCTGGGGATGCACTTGCTGTACGGCCACAAATTCCGGCAACTGCGCCAATTCACTTTGTGCCATGCTGTCCATCCATTTGCCGAGGCGACACTGGTGGTGATCGGAAAGCTCGGTCGGAGAGAGGGCGGTATTGTTGGTACTGATCCTCTCTAAAATGTGGGAGACCCATTGGACGTGATCCGCCTTGGCGATGGTCAGGCGGGTAGCCAGTGCCGCTTCTCCCTGCACGGCTGCTTCGCTGGCCTCAGCGAGTTGCCCGCGAACGCTATCCAGACAACGCTGAATTTCACCGAATTGTGCAGCGAAACGATCCATAGACTGTTGTAAGGCGTTCATGTGACTGCCCATGGCGTCAGCGGCTGCGACTCCCTGAGTACTGCCGTTAAGGATGTCCCTCAGGTTGCCCCGTGATTTTTGGGCGGATTGATTGGCCATACCGAGCACTTCGGCAACGGTTTCCAGTGTGTCGCCACCGCGGCGGAGGTGGATGATGCTGGCTGCCACTCCCGATTCGACCTGACCAGCGCCCTCGTTGATGGTGACCGCCGAGCTGCGGATGTCCGCAGCTGCTGCCGCGGAGTTTTGGGCGAGCTTTTTGACTTCATCGGCGACGACTGCGAAGCCGCGACCGTGCTCACCCGCGCGTGCCGCCTCAATGGCGGCATTCAAGGCCAACAGATTAGTCTGTTTGGCAATCTCCTGCACTTTGCTGGCGAGGCTGGTGATGTTGCGGGTCTGCTGTAAAAACGCCTGTACTGTTT
Source organism: Gammaproteobacteria bacterium (assembly GCA_028064935.1). The sequence goes on from JAPTWT010000003.1 coordinate 2,073, forward strand.
TGCCCATGGCGGTAACCGTCTGCTCGACGAGATCCATTTCGCCAATCAATTCAGATAGCCGTTCATTGCCCATCTGTACCTCGCGCAGCGTGTTTTCGGAGAGGTCCTGGTTTTCGGCAATACTCTCGGCGGTGCTGCGGACTGCCACAACGACGGCGTGCGCCTGGGCTTGGAGAGACTGGCTCTCCACCTGAGCCACTTCAAGATTTTGATGGAAGTCGATGCCAAGCAGATGACTCTCGGCAGCGTGTTCCAGCGCCGTGACCTGGTGGTCGAGGACAAGACAACTCTGCCGCAGGCGGTCTTTCTGCCAATTGCAGATGGGAGCGACGGTAGTTTGCAGTTCTTCATCATCGGCGATCAGACGCGCGGCATCCGCATCACCATCCAGGCAGGCAGAAAGCAGAGAAATCAAAGAGTTGGTATCAGCAGGCATGAGGTTGTCCTCTTAATTGGGCTGAATGGCCTTGGCGACGGCGCGGGCCAGATCGTCTGGCAGGAATTTGGCGACGTAGCCATCGGCCCCGACGCTGTGGGCGTGGGATTCGTTGGCCGTGCCGGACAACGAGGAGTGGATGACCACCGGGATTTCACGCAGGGCCTCATGCTCTTTGATTCGGCGGGTGAGGGTGAAACCATCCATCTCCGGCATTTCAAGGTCGGTGAGTACCATGGCTACTTTATCGCGCAAAGGGATGCCTGCTGCCTTGGCATCATGCGCTAGTTGTTGCAGGCGGTCCCAGGCCTCGTTACCCGTCTTAGTACCAATGAAAGGAAGACCAAGGCTGCGCAGCGTCTTTTCGATCTGGTTGCGAGCGACGCCGGAGTCATCCGCATAGAGAATGACGGCGCCTTGGGGAATGTTGACTATATGCTGCTGGACCAGTTCGTCGCCAGTCTTGAAGCGGGAGGGGAGCACCTGGCGCAGGATGTGCTCGACATCGAGGACGAGCGCCAAGCGGGCGGTTTCTTCATCCTCGTCGAGACGCGCTAGACTCGTGATCAGACCGCCGACGGCAGCGCCTTCAGCGGAGAGTACCCGGCTCCATTCCAAACGGACGATTTCTTCGACTTCTTCTACGGCAAAGCCCTGAACGGATCGCTCATACTCCGTAACCAGCAGGATGTTGAGCCCATCGGCGCGGCAACCGACCACGGTGGGAAGATCAATCACGGGGATGATCTGGCCACGGATGTTGGCGACACCCATCACATGCTCGGGCGCACCGGGCATGGGGGTGATTTTTGGCATCACCAGCGCTTCGCGAACCTTGAAGACGTTGATGCCGAAAAGCTCACGGCTGTTGAGCTGTTGATCTTTGCCGAGGCGAAAGACCAGGAGTTCAAATTTGTTGGTGCCGGCAAGCTGGGCTCTTTCATCCACTTCACGTAATACCTGGCTCATAGGTTTGGTCCTTGGTGACTTTTCTGGGTGG
>JAPTWT010000301.1 GCA_028064935.1 Gammaproteobacteria bacterium
GGGATATAATGGTGCTTGTATGTTCCACGTGGAACATATCCGACGCCCCGGGAAGGCCTGCCTGCCTACCCCGGGGCCATTCCGATCACAAGCGGCGCGCGGCACCGCACGCATCCGCGGACTCCCGCAGCCCGGCCCGAGCCCCGCCATGGAACGCCCGGCCGTTGCGTGGCGGACTCCGATCCTGCCGCTCCGGGCAGGCCCCCAGCCGGCCGACACCCCACGCCCGCGAAGGTCTCCGCCTCCCACAATCTGGCGGCCGACGGCTTTCCCGCCAGACACCGCAGCGCTTGGGGTGTTTCGGGCGGAAACGCACTCCGGGGGTCGTTGGAGGCGATGGTCCGTGCGATCAGCGGATCGCGCGGCGTAAAACGCGGACTCAAGAAGGCGTTACGTGGCTCACCCACTTGTCCCGGATATCCGGCCCCTCCCCGGTTTGGGTGGCGACGGACTTGTGGATGGTCGATCCTCGGGCCGGGGCGGCACGCGCCAAAATGGCCTGGGCGTCCGGTATCAAGCCGGCCTTCTGAAGACCCAGAAGAAACGCGGATGTGGAGAGCACCAGGACCTGATCTGGCAGACGAATCAAAAAGGAGGTCTTGCGAATGTCGCTATCCTCGAACAGCAGGAGGGCCCCCGCGTGTCCCTGCGCGAGCTCGCGGGACAAGATTTCCGCGGCGGCCTGCTCCCCACGATTGCGGATACGCGCCGAGGGATCCATCCGGCTCAGCAACACGAATTCCTCGAAGGTCTCCGTGCTGTCGACGCGCACCTCTTTACCCGTATGCCGGCGAATCCAGTCGAGCAATGCCTTGGCCCCGGGCTTATCGGCATGGCGCGTCACCTCGAATCGCACCATGTCGGGAATGATGACGGGTAGCCGCGGCAGGAGCAGGGTGTCCAGGGACTCCGCGACCGCCAGCGTCACAAGCGGCCCCGCATCCGTCACGATGAGGGAAAGATTCATCGCCGCCGCGCCTTTGCCAGGATCGCCTGAAATCGCTGCTGCTGGTCCGCAGTCAGAGGGTTGACCTGGGGTGGGGTGAGCCCCAGGCCCGCCAAGGCCTCGAGGACATCCCCATACCAGGGATCGCCGAGAGCATCCCGAAGATCGGACCACGCCAGACGATCCTGTGCATAGGCGGTCAACAAGGCGGTTTTCCGCTCGGCTGGTACGACCGAACTGGGTGGCGTGATGGCCGCGATCGACAAGGCCGGTTTGCCATTTTTGGTGACGACCACGGTCCCCGTGGACAAAACCTCGGTGAGGATATCGCCAAACCGGTTCTTGGCCTCTGTTGCGGACACGATTTTCATAAAGGCTATTTTAGCTAATATGGCTATATTGGCAAGGTGTGCGGTCGTGGTCACTGAGGCAAGGTTGGGCGACACGAGCCCTGCGATCGGCTCGGGCCGATGACGCCTTTCAGGGGCTTGACACACGCCCTGCGCCCACACATAAATATGTGATGCCGCCCAACACCATGCGAGGCGTGGCCCATGCTGAAAAATACGACACTCAATCTGCCCGACACTCTCCTGGCGCGCACCAAGTCCTACGCTGCCGCCCATGGCACTACCATGACCGCCTTGATCCGGGCGCACCTGGAAGCTATCACCGCCCCTGACGCGGATCTCCGCGAAGAGGACGCCTTATTGGCGTATTCCCAGGGGCTCTTAAGCCGTCGGGACGCCCTGGAACGTCTGGGATTACGGGATAGCGCCGCTTTGCTGGTGGCCCTGGGTGAAGCGGACCTGCCCCCACCGTACCCGCCCCCGCACGTCATCGAAAATCAAGCAACGACGTTCGCGAAGATTTGGCGATCTTCATGAAGCGGGCCACCCTCATCCTGCCAGACGCCGGCCCGATCAATAGTCTCTGGGTGGCGGATGAACTGTCGCTGCTCCTGGCGCTTGACATGCCGATCGTGGTGGTCGACGCGGTGTACGACGAGCTTACGAGCGACCTTACCTATCGCAAGGACCGTGATGTTAAGGCCTTCCTCGACGGTCACCAACCGCCATTCCGGATCGCGACGACGGATATCGGGCAACAGGAACGGGGGAAACGCAATGCCGGCCGTCCTTTGAAAAAGAATGCGGGCGAGCTCGCTATTGTCGATTTTCTCTCCTCGGAGAATGGGTTGCGCCATTACTTACAGGCGGGGGATCCCGTCGTGCTCCTGTTCGAGGATGCCGATGTCCGTGTTTTCAACAAGCCGCCCCATCTCCATCTGTTGTCGACCGTTGGCCTGTTACGCGGCCTCGAGCGCGTGGGGATCATCCGCCAAGCGGATCCCATCATTCACGCCATGACCCACCCCATAGCGCCCGGTCGCCGCCCTGCCGATGCCCGGATTTTTACCGATTTGCCGGAGGGAATCGATGAACCGGCCCGGATCGGCAGCACCTGGGAGCCACCAGGCCCCCGGTGATCCCTATTTATGGCTTATGGGGAAGGAATTCCCGCTTACCTCGAGCCCGCACGATGCGCCGACCCGAGCACTCGAGTCGTTCCCCTGCGCGAATGACGCGCGCAGGATCACCGGCGGCCAGCGCCGGCGCCACGGTGAGAGCTCAGGCATGGGCATGCAGCGAAATACCCAGGGCGTTGACGACCTTCAGGATCGTACTGAAATCCGGACTACGCTCACCAGAAAGCGCCTTGTACAGGCTTTCCCGGGAAAGCCCCGCGTCCCGCGCGACCTGGCTCATTCCTTTTGCGCGGGCGATGTCGCCGAGTGCCTTGGCGATAAAAGTGGCATCGCCGTGGGCCTCTTCAAGACAGGCTTCGAGATAGGCGGCCATCTCTTTCGAGGTGCGCAGATGCTCGGCGACATCGTAACGACTTGTCTTGATCTTGGGCATAAATAACGCACTCCTACGGTGAGTCTCTAAGAGGAAAGATTCCTCGCTAATATCAAGGCCCTGCGAACATCGGCCTTTTGCGATCCCTTGTCGCCGCCGGCGAGTAGGATCACGAGCGCCCGGCCCCGACGCACGAAATACGCCCGATAACCGGGGCCATAATCAAATATCCGTCCCGACTGAGATTTGACTGGCATAGCGTCTTACCTCTCTTGCCTCTCTTGCATTGGCTTTTCTGAGGCTGACAATGCGGTGTCCGGCACGGTGATCCCTACACACATTTACGAGTGCAAAGATTTCATCGCCATCTCCGGATTGGAAGCGACGATCTTGAGAAGGGCCGCTGCGGGGCCGGTCGGGTGGCGTCGACCCTGTTCCCAATTCTGTAAGGTCTTGACGCTCACCTGAATCAGCGTGGCAAAATCCTGTTGTGAGAGATGGACACGTTCCCGCACGGCCCTGACATCAGGTACCACCACTTCAATTCGACGCGAGGGGGTCGTAGTACCCCTGGCAATCGCGCCTGCTTCTTGGAGGCTTTGCAGAAGGTCATTAAAGAGGGTCTTGTCCATGGCTTAACTCCTTTACATAGGTCCGTAATACGGCCGTCTCCCGAGCCGTAGGA
>JAPTWT010000129.1 GCA_028064935.1 Gammaproteobacteria bacterium
GAAGGGCTTCACACACTGGGAAGGAATCCGGGTCACCTCATGGCCCATCTTCAGGAACTCCGCTCCCCCTTCGTTTACCGATCCCCAGGATTCCATGGCGATCTCGATTCCCGGTGTGATACTCTTCATGGTGGTTCCTCCCTTTATTCTGTGATAGGGGTTGGTTACCACCCGCCACTCTGGCCCACCGTGAAGCCGTCAAGGAAGGGGAGGAACCATTCCATTGCCAAGCGGGATCAGCAGGAGGAAAAAGGTCGATTTCTCGACAAAAGCTTCACCGAGCGACTCTGGAGAAACCTCAAGTACGAGAAGAGGTTTACCTCCATGAATATCAATCTCCCAGGACACTCGAGAGCGCATCCGGTTTCGGTTCACCTTCTCCGACCGGAAAAGACCTCCCCTGTCCTTGGGGTCCAAGACTCCTTGGGAGGTCCCAAACGGGACATCTTCGCGAGGGATAGAGCCGCCAGAACCTCTCTCCTCGAACTGGGGAGGACGTGCTCCAGCATCTGCTTGCAGAAGTCATAAGATCTGACAATCTGTCTTGACGACCGGATTCGCCATTCCCGGGCGCCCCGACGCCATCCGCACCCTGGCCCATCGCCTCTGGACTCTCTGCGGGCGGCAAAGCTGGGCCGACGACGCCCGCGCCTGCAAGGACGGCTCACCTTCTGGAGCGGAGACGACCAAAGCTCGGCCGCAATCGGCTTGGCGGGGAGCAGAGACCAGCTTAGCGATTTGAGGAGGCTTTATGACCCATCCATCCTGGACCTATCCCGGTTCCCGCTGGTGGAAGTTCGACTTTCACACGCATACGCCGGCATCGAAGGATACCGGGCATTGGCAGGCGACGGTCGGCACGGCCGACGAAGTGACCCCAGAGGCGTGGCTGCTCCGCTACATGGCTGCCGAGATCGACTGCGTGGCCGTGACCGACCACAACAGCGGCGGGTGGATCGACAAGCTCAAGGCCGCCTACGCGCAGATGATGGCCCAGGCCGAAGCGGGCAACCTGCCCCCCGGGTTTCGTGAGATCACGATCTTTCCAGGTGTGGAAATTTCGGCCAGCGGCGGCGTGCATATGTTGGCGATCTTCAACCCGCAGGCCGCCACCGGCGACATCGACAGCCTGCTGGGAGCGGTAGGCTACACCGGCACCAAGGGCAACGGCGACGGCGAGACCGGCAGATCGGTGGTCGAGGTCATCGAGGAGGTGCTGAAGGTGAATGTGGGAGCAATCCCGATTCCGGCCCATGCCGACGCCGTCAAGGGGTTGCTGCGCGTCAATCCCGGCACGCGGAAGTGCGTGTTGTCGGCGGCCATGGTCAAACAGGCGCTGGAGGTGGGGGGGCTGCTCGCCGTCGAGTGGTGTGATCCGGCAACGCCGTATCCGGAAGCCGTTGAAAAGCTGGCCAATCCTTTGGCCCGAGTGTTGGGAAGCGATTGCCACAATTTTCGGGGCAGCAAGACACCTGGCAGCGCTTTTACATGGGTGAAGATGGCCAAACCCACAATGGAAGGGCTCAGGCTGGCGCTGTTGGACGGCAATGGCGTATCGCTGCGACGCAGTGACGAGGAGCCCTTCAATCCGTTTCAGACGCCCGCGCATGTGATCCGCAGCATCGAGATCGACAAGGCACAGTTCATGGGAAACGGCAATGCCGCACGGCTTGAATTTTCGCCCTATTTCAATGCCATTGTCGGGGGTCGCGGCACAGGCAAGTCCACCGTGGTGCACGCGCTCAGGCTGGTCACCCGGCGCGAGGGAGAAATTCAATTGCTCCCCAAAGAGAGCGAGCCGCTCGAACGCTTCGAGGCCTTCAACACCATCGCCACGAGACGTGACGACTCAGGTGCGTTGAAGGCAGAGACGGCCATTCGCCTCGAGTGGGAACATGAAGGGCGGCAACTTCGCCTGAGCTGGTCAGCCACCGGGCAGGGAATCTCCGTCGAGGAATGGGGCGACGGCCAGTGGCACTCCTCGGGCAGCCAGAGCGTCAACCCCAGCCGTTTCCCCGTCCGCCTGTTTTCTCAGGGGCAGATCGCCGCGATGGCGGGCGGCGGGCGGCCGGCCCTGCTTACCATCATCGACGAAGCCGCCGGCGTCGAGTCATTCCGGCAGGCGTTCGAGGAGGCCACGCGCACCTTCTTCGTCCAGCGGGCGCGGCTGCGAGAGATCGACGGCAAGCTCGCAACCTTGCCCGAAGTCGAACGGCGCTTGCAGGAAGCGGATCGCAAACTCAAGGCACTGGCCCAGGGGGACCACGCCGCCGTGCAGCAGGCGTATGCCCGCATCCAACATCAGACGCGGGCGGTGGAGGAAACTCTGGCACAGCTGCGCGACGCGGCGGCAAGGCTGCGAGAAACCGCCTCGGGACTTCTCCTGGACGACTGGCTACCACAGCATTTCGGAGACACCGAGACCGACCTGCTTGCGTGGCGGGCAGATGCGGATGCCCTGCTGGCACGGGCCCGACAGAGACTGGAGCAGGAAGCCGACACGCTGGAGCAGGGAGCGAGCAGGTTGGAGGGCGATGCGCGGCTTGCCGCATGGCGGGCTCGTACGGCCCCCGCGCGCGAAGCGCATCAACAGTTGCAGGCCCAGCTGGCGGCGCAAGGAGTGGCCGACCCGCAGGCCTTCGCCCGCCTGACCCAAGAACGCCAGCAACTGGAGGTGCAGGCGAAGACACTGCGGCAGTTGCAAACGGATCGCGCTAGGCTGGAGGCAGACAACAAGGCCCAGCAGGCTCTGATTGTCAAACGCAGGCAGGCCATGACCCACCAGCGGCAAGACTTTCTGTCAAAAAAACTGCAGAAAAACCCCCATGTGCGCATCAGTGTCATCCCGTTCGGATTCGACTCCACAGCCATCGAGCGCAGCCTGCGCGACTTGCTCGATGTGAAAGACGAACGCTTCGTTGACGACATTCTCACCGGCGAGAATGGCCAGGCTCGCTCGGGGCTGGCCTACGACATCGCAACAGCCGACGAGCCAGACAAGATGGCAAAACTGGAGGCCGTGCGCCACAGGCTCATCGAGCCTTCCGAAATGCTGGGCGGACATTTCCGAAATTTTCTGAAGAAAAAGGCCGACAAGCCAGAATTCGCGGACCATGTGCTGACATGGTTCCCCGAGGACGACCTGAAAATCGAATACCAGCGCGATGGTCGGTGGTATGCCATCAGCGAAGGCTCCCAAGGCCAGCGGTCGGCGGCGCTGCTGGCCTTCCTGCTCGCCTTCGGTGAGGAGCCCATCGTGCTTGACCAGCCCGAGGACGATTTGGACAACCACCTCATCTACGACCTGATCGTGCAGCAGATCCGCGAGAACAAGCTGCGCCGACAACTGATCGTCGTCACCCACAACCCCAATGTGGTGGTCAATGGCGATGCGGACCTGGTACACGTGATGGATTTCAAGGGCGGACAGTGTATCGTGGCACAAAGTGGCGCGTTGCAGGAGAAGGCCGTGCGCGATGAGGTTTG
>JAPTWT010000273.1 GCA_028064935.1 Gammaproteobacteria bacterium
AGAGCGGCAGGTAGTCGGCGAGTTCGGCGGCTTCTTCCATGGCTCAGACCCCCGCGCCCTTCTGGCGACGCTTGCGGATCGCCGCAACCCAGTCATTTAGCGCTTCAATATCGGCCTTGAGTTCCACGGGACCGGGAACCGGCGCACGGGCAGCCGCTGCTTGGTCATGGCCAGGCAGCCACTTTGAGCATTTTGACATCGCCGTCTCAACCGTCTTGCAGTCCTCGGGGGTGATATCCGCAATCTGGGCAACTTGTTGCGTCTGGATGCTCGGCCTGTAGCGTTCGACCACGCCACCAAGAAGCACTTCCTCAAGAGCGCGCTCCCAGGCTTCACGCAGCAAGCCGTAGAGATACTTGGCATCCTTCTCATAGGCGTCCTGATGACCATCACGAGAAAGTTTGTCGGCGGCCTGCCAGCCGTTCTTCAAATAGCCGATTTTCTTCTTGATCGGCAGCGCGACCCAAGGCAATTCCTCCGAGCACACCCCTGCACCCTTGGACAGGAACCGAACATGCTGGTCAAACTGCTCAATCGCTAGCTCCTCTGCGAATTGCTTAAGAAGTAGCAGAAAGACGACATCATGCGTGAAGACGATGACTTGTCGCGTCTTGGCTTCTTGAACCAAACGCCGCGCCACACCCTGGCGCCATTGGTAATCGAGTGAGGACACCGGATCGTCGAACACGATGCCGGACAGCTCGTCAGCTGTGCTGAGTTCTGCAAAGAACGCCGCGATGGAGAGGCAGCGCTGCTCGCCCTCGCTGACGACTTTAGGCAGGTCAACGCCGGGCGCACGTGTAAAAACGAGCTTGTGGTAGAACACGCCGTCCGCGCCACCGAGTTCCTTCAACTCAACCTCAATGTGGCTGAAGGCCAGATTGACCAGCTCATCGCTGAAACTCTGCTTCAGTCGTTGCGACACGACTGTTTTCGTGACGGCAGAGCTTTTCTGCGTAATCGTCTGAGTCTTGGTTTCCTCGATGCACAGCCCGCAAGCGGCGTACTTCTTTCGCCGCTCGATATCATCAAGAACGGTCTGCTGACGCGGTGCCAACAGCTTGCGGGCGCGCAGTTCCTGCGCCTCTGCAGTCATGCGTTTGCGTGTCTCGTCGGTGGCACTGGTGCGCAGCGTCTTGATTCGAGCCTCGACCTCCCCGGCAAGCGTCTCAGTTTCACTGACTATGGAAATGAGGTCGGGGTTATCGGCGGCAAGGTCCTTATCATCGGCGAGCGCCGCAACGACAGCCGTGCGGCGGCTTTCGTTCGCAGCCAGAGCTGCGGCAATAGCGTCCGCAACGGCCTCATGCTCGATGCGGATTTCCTTGAGCGTTTCTTCAACGCCTTCGGTCGTTGTCTTGAGTTCGACGAACGCCTTGCGCAACTGGGCGAAATTCGCCCTGAACCGCTGGAGTTCACGTTCCGTGGTCGAAGCCACGAACGCTTCAAACTGATTCAGGCGATGAACCGCTACGTGTCCGATATCTTGCTGGCACAGTACGCAATGGGCACCGTCCTCCACAACAGGAAATGCCTTACCGGAATAGGCCAACTCCTGCGAGAACTGGCGGGCGGATTCCCACAGAGCCTTCCATGGTTCCGAACCCGTCCCGGCCAGCATGCCTTCTGGAAACGTCGCCTCGCGCAACCGCTTTGCTTCTTCTCCCTTACGACGGCCTTCGGTTCGCGCATTGAACACGGCGGCCACGGCATCGGCTGAAAGCGCTGCTTCCACGTCCTTGAGATGCCTGACCAGCGCCTGCAAGCGTCCCACGCGCACGGTGAGTTGTCTAATCAGCTTGTCGGGGTCATTGGCCTGTAAATCAAGAAGCGACTTTTCCAGGAGCGCAAGCCGGGCATCTTCTTCCGCCGATAGACTCGCGAGTGCATGGACGGCGTCCGACTTGGTGAGCGAACTGATGTTTGCCAGAAACTTCGCAACGGCTGTGCCTTGCGGGATTTGCGTCTGGATAACGGTGAGCGCGCTCGACGCCAGTGCGCGCTGCTCGCCTTCTAGTTTTACGCGTACGGCCTTGCAGGCTTTGACCAGTTTGTCGAAAAGGTCCAGACCGAAGGGCCTGAAGGCAACATCCGTTTTCTCGGTGAGATAGACGGCTGCGCACTGCGTATCGAACACACTCACACGCGAAATGAATTCATCCCCGCCGGTTCCGACCCACTCACGTGGTTCTGGTTCGGTTCCGACTTTGTATTTGATCGCTACAACCGGGGCAAGTGGCGATGTGCCGGAGACAACATTGCCCAGAATGTGCTCCTGCCCACGCGCCCGGCACGCACTTTTGAGGATGCGGATATATCCGGTCTTGCCTGCGCCGTTGTCGCCATAGACCACGGTTAAACCGGAAGCAAAGTTGAGGGTCTGATCTTCGGCGAGCGCGTTCACGCCACGGTGATGAAAAATCGAGACAAGCGATATTGGGACGGCGCCTGCCGCCCTGTTCGGCATGTACTCCTTGGCGAGCGGATCGGTTTCCTGCTGTTCCGCCAGGCCGTGCGCGCTCTTACAGATTTCCGTCAGTGAGCTGATGTCCTCATCCGATAGTTCGCCATTCAGTACGAGACGGCGCAAGGCATCGCGCTGCCACATCGGGCGGCCCTGTGACCATTCGAGGATTTCCTGAAGGACATTCATTGCAATATCACCGGCGCTGCTGTTTCCTCGCCTTCGCCCCAGATGCGGGCGAGGGTGGCCTGGATCTTTTGCTCGAAGCGGGCGATCAGTTCGCGGTTGGCTGCCACAAGAGCCTGCTCGGCTTCGATCTCCTCCACGATGACTTGCTGGGTGGCGAGGGGTGGGAGGGGAAGCTTGAAGTTCAGAACATCGGTCTTCGTAATGTTTGGATCTTTCCGTGTGCTGTTTGCGACCGTCTTCCAGTAGTCTTTCGCCGTTACAAGAATCGCGTTCAAAAAATACGGACTGACTCTCGGCGTTGGAAGAAGCGCGGTCATCGCTTGGTTATGCGTCGCTTCGATTTCAAGAACTCCCGTTCGTCCGATTTGATTGAAGCCTCCATACATCGCAACAAGGACAGTTCCCACAGGCAGGATGCTGAGATGAGTATCGTCCAAGGCTTGCGGCGTTATCTTTTCGTCGGTCGATCTGATCGGGCCGTCTCTGAGATCGAGAGTCTTTACCCACGGAATTGTCCCTTTCTGGAAGTAGTCGGCGCGACTACGAGACGGAGTCGTCCCCGATTTTGTAGCAAAGAGAGCTGACAATGGTTCAACCGGCCAATCGGGGTGGATGGGGATGTGGGGGCGGTAGTGATCGAGGACGGCGCGGGCGCCGTTGATGACTTTCTGGTAGCCCTCGATCTCCGCCACGATCTCCTTCTGCACCGCCAGCGGCGGCAGGGGGATTTGGAGCTCGGAGAGAAAACTCCGCGTCACTCCACGAACACCGATTCCCTCCGCATTGCGCTCAACCACTTGAGCGATGTGATGTGCGGCGACACGGATGAACT
>JAPTWT010000117.1 GCA_028064935.1 Gammaproteobacteria bacterium
CATGGTCGCTACGGAAATCCATGAGAAAAATCGAAGAGAGGCAGGGGCGCCGCATGGGCGCCCCTGCAGGGCCTAGGTCCAGCGCGGCGGCTGCCGACCGGTCAGTCCGAAGTCCGCGGGGGTGACATCGGTGCCCTCGCGTCCGCCCTTGTCGCGACGCGGGGCACGCAAGCGCCGGGTCTCGACCTCCCAGATCCAACCGCTGATCGTCACGTCTTTGGGAATCAGCGGGTGCGCGCGGAAGGTCTCGATGGTCTTAAGGCATGTGTCGTCCACGTCATCCATCATGCCGATCCACTTGGCGAACGCGCCCTTTGCCAAGGTGAGCTCCGGCAAGGTCGGGTCGAGCGTCACCGCATCGGGGTCCACGCCCCGCTCACGCAGGGTCTTCTCGAGATCACGCGCGTTGGCCGACAGCATCCCGCATTGGGTATGCTGAACGATCACGATCTCGCGGGTCCCGAAGAACTGGCAGGTCAGCATGGCCGAGCGGATGGCATCATCGGTCACGATCCCGCCGGCATTGCGGAAACAGTGGGCATCGCCGCCGCCGGCGGGCGTATCGACATGGATGCCGAGCGCCTCGTCGACGGGGAGGCGCTCATCCATGCACGCCAGCACCCACAGCCGGCGATTGTTGGGGCCGTTGGCCCCATAGCGACGCCGCTTGGCCCATGCGCCATAGGCGGCGACGCGCGCCGTCAGTTCCTCGTTCAATGTCGTCATGTCGTGATACTCCTTGTCTTGGGAAGGATAAGGTGCCGGGCCCGTAAAAAACCTGGAGCGCCGGGTACCGAGACCTTAGGGCAAGGACCGTGCCGGGTCGGGGCCCTGGAAAAACCTGGCCTCGGGCAAATCTCGTGGGAAGCGGCGCTACACCATTTCCGGATGCGTGGCGGTTATAGACGGATAATAATGGCTGATTCGGTTGAGAAGCGGCAGTTCTCAGGGGGAAGCGGGCCAGCACATGGGCGAGGCCCCTACCACTTGATGGACAACGACCCATATAGAGACTGACAGACCCGTTATGGCCGCATGAGAGAAAGTGCGAGGGGAACCCCAAGGCCCGGCTGCCAGACCGTGCAGCGCAGGGGGGAGGTGGGGATGCGGCCGCTGCTGGCGGCGTAGCCGCCGGGCCAAACGGTGGCGGTTCAGGCCGAGCGGCGCCGTAGCGGTATGGCGCGCCAGGCGCGCACAGCCGGCACCGAACAAGGGCGGAGCGGGATCGGCGACACGCCCGTTTGACAGCGTGCCGTTTCCCAAGGTGCGACTGTCATCAGCGCGGTCACGACACAGGTTCGCGTTGGCCGGGCCATCGCACGGGCGTGTGCGCCTGCTCCGCCCCCCAAGACCCCTATATCGGGGAATATCACGACCGTCTGATGCGCCTGGCTTCGTGTGGTGGCGTCCGCCTTGGCGGCGCCGGGATCGAACACACGGCATCTGCCGAGTGGAACCAGGCGCGGCACCGGGCCTACTCCCATCGATTCTTCGCGCTGGAAGGCGGGAACGAAACAACCGGCCATCAGACCTGCCAGGTTCGCACGGCGTGCTTCCGGGCCGGGGTCCAGGGGATCGCGCTCAACGCAGCCTACACATCCGTGATCGGGGCCGTAAACGAGGCCCCACATCAGGACATCAGCGTTCACAAGGGTGAGGCCAAGACCTCGCCCGCCAAGGAGTGGGCTTCTCCGAACGCCCGGCCGTGCGCAATGGCGGCCCGCCATCTTCGATCTACGCGCGAGGAATCGGTCGAGGCCCGTGTGGTCGTTCTGGTCGGCGGTGCACACGAGGCTCGAAGCGGCGCAGGCCGCGCATTATCGGTCGGGCGCAGCGCAGCGCCCCTGAGCTTGACAACGCGGCCTATGGCCCTCCCGATCCGCATCGGCGCAATCCCGGTACGCGCACCGCTCTCCACACTATGCGGCATCTTGGGCGATGCTCCATGGCCAATGGACCGATCGTCTATGGATTCAGGGACGGTGTCCACTTCGAGCCTTGCACAGAGACGTTCACGACCTCGGGGTGATCCGGTCTCGCCCAATAGTCGCCGGCGATCAGGACCGATACAATAGCGAGACACGAAATACAGGGATTCGGCGCCAATACGCCGCCGCATGAGCGCACACCGGAGATTTGTATCGATGCGTGATCAGGAAGCAAGCGACACCGGGCCGAGGCAATCGGAGGCGAGGCCCCACATCCGGCTCCTGGCCGAGAGCGAACTGACGACGATCCTGCCGCTCATCCAGATACTGAATCCGGATGTACCGCCGGCCACGCTTGCCCTGCGGTTGGAGGCCATGCGCAAGGAGGGTTATCGCTGCGCCGGGGCATTTGCCGGTGAGCGCTGCATTGCCATCGCCGGTCTGTGGTTTGGGACGCGCTTTTGGTGCGGGCGCTATGTCGACATCGACAACGTGATCGTCGAGGAATCATGGCGCCGCCAGGGTATCGGGCAGGCGCTCATTGCCTGGATCGAGGATTACGCGCGGCGGCAGGGCTGCGAGAAGGCCGTCCTCGACGCCTACGTGACCAACGAGGGGGCGCACCGCTTCTATATGGGCTATGGTTACCGCATCGTCGGCTTCCACTTTGATCGAAACCTGAAAGGACCCGACGACCAGGACCGCCCCGACATCCCGCGTTAGTCGACGGCAGAGACCGGGCGACGGCGCTCCTTCAGCGCGCCACGGGCGTGCTTACCCTGGAGGCGGCGGCGATGCGACGCCAGACTCGGACGGGTCGCGATACGCCGCTCCGGGACCGCGAGGGCCCGGCTTATCCAGTGGACCAGGCGCTCGCGGGCCTCGCGGCGGTTGCGCTCGCGCGTCCGGAAGGTGTGCGCACGAATCACAAGGTATCCCTCGTGCGTGATACGCCCGCGCGCAAGATGCCGCAGACGCTCCCGCGCATCGGGCGGTAGCGCCGCGCAGCCTGCGACATGAAAGCGCAATTGCACGGCGGTAGCGACCTTGTTCACATTCTGTCCGCCGGGCCCCGGCGAACGCATGAATCGCTCCTCGATGTCATTCTCGGAAAGCGAGATATGGGGGGTGATGGCAATCATGCCCGCCACGATACGCGCCGCGGCCCACCCCTTCAATAAGGACGGCCGCGCACCGGCTGTAACGCGGCCTCCCCGGGACCAAAGCGACCCCGGACAAAGAACCATCGGGTCTCCGAGGGCCGGCCGTCTTGCGATCGGCGCCCGATTGGTGTCCGGGAAGGCGCTTGCGGATGCCATGTCCGCCATCCGGGGATCGCCGGCGTTGCGAGTCAGGGTACGGGTAAATCGGCGTCTTTGCCGAACACCCCGCTACGTAGCGCCACCCCCTGGGCAAGATGGGTCTCGGCCGATACCCGGTCGGCGATGGTCATGCCCCCCAACGCATAGACCGGCAGCAGGACCTCGGCGGCCAGTTCCCGAAAGCGCGCCCAGCCAAGCGGCGCCGCATCCGGATGGCTGGGCGTCAGCTTCACAG
>JAPTWT010000315.1 GCA_028064935.1 Gammaproteobacteria bacterium
GAAACGAGTTGTTGTCAAAGCTTCTCGACCTGACCGTATTCTAGATCCACAGGAGTCTGGCGACCAAAAATCGATACGGCCACCTTCACCCGGCCATGTTCCTCATCAATTTCCTCGATCACGCCGTTAAAGCTGGTGAATGGGCCGTCTGCGACGCGCACCTGCTCCCCAACCTCAAACACAACTGCAGGACGGCGATGTTCTGTGCCCTCCTTGACCTGCCGCATCATTCGGTCGGCCTCGGCATCCGAAATAGGCGTTGGCCGGGTCTTGGTGCCCAGAAAACCGGTCACCTTCGGAATGTCGCGGACAAGGTGCCAGGATTCGTCAGTTAGCTCCATCTTAACCAGAACATAGCCAGGGAAGAACTTACGCTCTGCATTGACTTTTTGCGACCGACGAACCTCCACAACCTCCTCGGTCGGAACCATGACACTCTCGATCTGGTCAGCCAACCCCTTCTGGGCGGCAGCCTCCTGAATCTGGCTCGCGATTTTTTTCTCGAATCCGGAATAAACGTGCAAAACATACCAACGCTTGGCCATGAACCGTCTTAGCTCCCGATCCCGAACAATGTTTGCATGACGACGCCGATCACCTGATCGACCACCACAAAAAAGACAATCGTCACCGCGACCATCGCGAGCACAAGCCCTGTTGTCGTCAGCGTTTCGCGGCGCGACGGCCACGTCGTCTTCGCTGCCTCATTACGCACGTCGCGCATGAATTTCGCCGGGTTGAACGCCAATTCAGTCATACTCCATTCATCATTCGCTTGTGCGGTATCATATCCCGCCCTCCCGACCCCGAATCCAACCCTGCAACTGGCAGGGGTGGAGGGTCTCGAACCCCCAGCCTCCGGTTTTGGAGACCGGCGCTCTAGCCAATTGAGCTACACCCCTGCGGACCGGGCAGAGAAAATACGGGCGCAGACCCCGCCTTGCACACCGTGCGCGTCACGCTGTCAAGAGAGATCGCGGTTCGATGATCCGATCATCCGTTGGAGCGGGCGATGGGAATCGAACCCACACAACCAGCTTGGAAGGCTGGGACTCTACCGTTGAGCTACGCCCGCTTTGCGGTAGCGGTCATAAGGCGCGCAGCAAGCCAAGACAAGAGGATTAGAGACGCCCCGCGATCGCGACCGGCGCGTTCTTGTAAAGCATATAGAGTGCAACAACAAATACGAGCCCCGCGAAGATCCGGTTCAGAGCGGCGCGGCGAGGGGAAAGTCGGATTGCGAGCCGCATGCCAAATGCTCCGCCTAAAATGCCCCCGGCCACGAATTCCGCTGCCACCAGCCAATGGACGAGACCAGAAAAGGCGTAGTTGATTGCCGTGGTCAGGCCAAAAGTCCCGACCGAGAGCAGCGACGAACCGATCGCCAGAATCATCGGCATGCCCGTCGATACAAGCAGGCCGGGCACGATGAGAAAGCCACCACCAATTCCGAAGAAGCCGGACAGTCCGCCGACGAGCAACGCTGCCAGAACAACCAAAAGTATGCTCTTGGCTCGCATCGCATCAGGACGCTGTTTCGCCTTTTCGTCTGCGAGTACAGGGGTATTAGCGGATTTACGCGGCCGCAACATCAGGGCGCCTACGACGATCATCAGGATTGCGAAAAGGAAAAGCAGTTGCCGGCCGTCCATGATTTTGCCGAGCGTTGAGCCGACCGCAGCGCCTACCATGCCAAAAACAGCGAAAAGAATGGCGCTGCCCCAGCGTACATTTCCTTTGCGGGCGTGCCCCGCAAAATTAGCGAAGGCGTTAGCGGAAACAGCGAGTGCGCTGGTGCCGATTGCCGTGTGTGGTGAAAGCCCAACAACATACAGCATCAGCGGCGTCGCCAAGATGGACCCGCCACCACCGATCAAGCCCAGCGTGAATCCGACGATGCCGCCTCCCAGCAG
The DNA here is from genome assembly GCA_028064935.1 of Gammaproteobacteria bacterium. Next base: position 1,914 of record JAPTWT010000315.1, read on the forward strand.
ACTCAGCAGCGCTTGCGTCAGCATGGCTGACGTTCCGACCGGACGTTTCCGTGAAGAGGCTTATCTTCTCGCGTGGCGGCACCCGAGAGGCGATGGAAGGTCGTTTCAACTGGCTGTTGGGTCGTCATAAGGGGGCACTCTTCTCGGCATCAGCCATGGTTCGGCCTGGTGGCGGCAATCCTCGACCATGCTTTGATTCAGCATGCGTTCCGCGTCGCTAGACATATATATGATATATTGCAAGTATTCGGCAGCCTGTGGGCTCTCCTGCACCACCTCGGGGACGCGACCCAGCGAGCCAACGCACAAGTCACGAAGCCGCCAGCGAAAACAGTGAAGCACCGCACACGCTGAGCGAGTAGGGAAAGGGGCTCGCTGAAATGACCGCTGGCTACCGCACGAAGAGGCCCCCGTGCTCCAAATCGTGGATCAACGCGGGCCGGAAGAACACCTTCGCTTGGCCGAAAGCGATGCCCTGGAGGGAGGTCGCGTTGGCAACGTTCACGTCAAAACAGAAACCTGCGCTCGCCCCAAAACGCCTACGCAGCCCAAAGTCACGCGGCCTCTGGCGCGTCGATTAGCTGCGGCGAGCAGCGGCCGCGATCACCGTATTTTCAAGCAGGCAGGCGATTGTCATCGGGCCGACTCCGCCGGGAACGGGGGTAATTGCTCCAGCGACGGACACAGCTTCACCGAAAGCGACATCGCCGACCAAGCCTCCATCGGCGCCCCGGTTGATGCCAACGTCGATCACGGTAGCGCCTGGTGCAATCCAGTCACCGCGCACAAATTCAGCTCGGCCGACTGCAGCGACCACGATTTCACACCGGCGGCACTCGGACGCGATGTCGCGGGTCTGGGAATGCGCAATGGTTACCGTAGCATCAGCGGCAAGCAGCAGCGAGGCTACCGGGCGCCCCACGATGTTCGATCGCCCAAGGACGATGGCGCGTGATCCGCACAGCGGCACCTCGGCTTCACGCAGCAAAAGTAGAATTCCACGCGGCGTACAAGGAATCAGCCGGGGCGTTCCGAGCGCCAGGGCTGCAACGTTTTCGGGATGAAACCCATCAACATCCTTTAATGGATCGATTGCGCGCACGATCGATCCTGCGTCGATGTGCGAAGGTAGAGGGAGTTGCACGAGGATGCCGTCCACACTCGGATCCTCGTTGAGCTGCGCGATACAGGCGAGGAGGACTGACTGGCTCGTATCAACGGACAGGCGGATTGTGTTCGACTCAAACCCTACCTCGTGTGCCGCGCGTTCCTTGTTACGAACATACACGGTGCTCGCGGGATCCTCACCGACCAGAATGACCGTCAAACCAGGGCGGTACGGCAGTGCCTGCACTGTTTCCGCGACTTTTGTCCGTAGCCTTGCTGCCACGGCCTTGCCATCGATGATATGCGCTCCTCGCTGCATGGAGCCTAGTGAAAACCGGACGTGATGAGAGAACTGTAAAGGCCGGCCAGAAAGATCTGCAAGGCGCGGAGGAGAAGAAACACGATGATGAAGGAAATATCGATTCCACCCAATGGTGGGATGAATCGCCGCACAGGAGCGACGAC
>JAPTWT010000195.1 GCA_028064935.1 Gammaproteobacteria bacterium
GGCGAGTTGACGAACGATGACGACAAGCGAGGTGGAGCCGCTGATCAAGGCTGGCGTGAACAGCACCATGAGCAGCGCGGGTTCCGCAAGAAAACCCACGAGCATCGCGCGTCGCGCCCCCATGCTACCGAAACCGGTGCCGAGATCCATGGCGGCGAGCGCCGCGAAGATCCGCGCCAACGAAAAAACACCGGCGAGCACCACCGCGTCGGCGGCGCCGGCGAGCGGCAGGCGGGTCGTGATCATGGGCACCAGCGCGCTTGCCACCACCATGGTTGTGAATACGATATAAGGTGTCGCGACAAAGAGCGCCGAGGCCTCGTGCGGCACGACCGGCTGCTTGCGCAGGAGCCTTAAAAGCTCACGGTAGGGCTGGAGAAGACCGGCACCCGCGCGGTTGGCGAGCCATGCCCGGCATTGGCGAACCCAGCCGGCCAGCAACGGGGCCATGGCCATGACGAACAGGATCTGCAGCCCTTGGCGCATGAAAAGGCGCGCCATCATGGCGCCAGCGCGAGTAGCACGATGAGCGTGGCGAGCACGCAGAAAAGCGAGATCGCGATGCGCCGCGGGCGCATGGCCGCGGTCCATGCCCATATCGCCTCGAAGCCGCGCGCCGCCGGGCGGTAGAGGTCCTCCCAGAAGCGGTCCTCCACGACGCTCCCGTAGCGAGGCACGCGATCGTCGGGCGCGGGCTTGCGGCTTCGCGTCGCCAGGAATGCCGCGAAGATGTGCCGGATCGGCTGTCCGAAGCCCTCGGCGGTATCCTGCATGCGCGCGCCGATGACGGGGTGGCCACAGTTCCAGACGGGGGCGCGGCGCGCCGGCCGCGAGGAATACGCGCGCAGCGCCAAGACGGTGGCAAGCGCCACAACCCCGAGCGCCACCCACAAGATTGCCGGTGCGTACGCGGCATGCGCCACGTCCACCCGGGCGCCGGCCTCACTGATCGTGATGGGGGCATCGGCACGCGTGAGCAAGGATGCGGCCGGACGGATGAGCGCGATGGCGCCCGAAGGCCACAGGCCGGCGGTCACGCACAACAGCGCAAGCAGGCCTAGCCCCGCGCGCTCGAAGGGCCCGGATTCCACGGCCTGCGCAAGCCGCGCCTCGCGCGGCCGGCCCAGGAACACGATTCCGTAAAACTTGACCATGACATAGCCGGCGAGGCCTGCGACCAGCGCCAGCAGCGCGGCCCCGAGCGGTATGCCCATGGCGAGGTAGGGGCGCGGCAAGGCCGTCGCCTTGAGGAAGGCCTGCAGGATCAGCCATTCCGAGGCGAAACCATTGAGCGGCGGCACGCCGGCAATGGCGAGCGTGCCGATCAACATCATGAACGCGGTGTGCGGCATGCGGTGGATCAGACCACCAAGGCGGCCGAGATTGCGCTCGCCGGTGGCGTGCAGGACCGAGCCCGTGCCAAGGAACAAGAGGCCCTTGAAAAAGGCATGATTCAGGCAGTGATAAAGGGCGGCGATCAGGGCGAGCGCCGCCAGGGCCTTGAGGCCATAGGCCGAAAACAGCAGCGCAAGGCCGATCGCGGCCGTGATAAGCCCGACGTTCTCGACCGAGGAGTAGGCGAGCAGACGCTTCATGTCGCTCTGGACGGCCGATGACAGGGCACCGAGCAGGGTGGTTAGAAGTCCCACGGTAAGCACCGTCAGACCCCACCATGGCGCCGGCACCGGCAGCAGCATGAAGGCCACGCGCAAAAGCCCATAGATGCCGACCTTCAGCAGCACGCTGCTCAAGAGCGCGGATATGGGCGAGGGCGCGACCGGGTGGGCCTGCGGCAGCCACACATGGAGCGGGACCAGTCCCGCCTTGGCCCCGAAACCGAGGAGCGCGAGCAGGAAGGCGATACCGGCTACCGTGGCACCGGGGTTGCTCGCATGCAGGGCGGCGAAGGTATAGACGAGCCGCGTGCCGGTCGCGGCCTGCGCGATCAGGACCGTAAAGGCGGCGAGAATGGCGAGCGCCCCGATGTGCTCGATCAGAAGGTAGAGGAATCCAGCGCGGCGCGCGCCGCTCGTGCGATGGTCGGTGACCACCAGAAGGTAGGATGACAAGGCCATCGCCTCCCACGCGATCAAAAACGAGTAGGCGTCGGCGGCCACGAACACCAGTGTGAGGCTTGCGAGCAAAATGTGATATTGCACGCCGATGCGCGCGGCCACTGGATAGTGTTCACGGGCCCGATAGCCGGTAAGATCGAGCGAGATCGCCACGGTCGTGAGGCCAAACAACACCAGAAAGACACCCGACAAGGCGTCCACGCGCCCATAAAAGGGCAGGCCTGGAAGGCCAAAAGGCGAGACCATGGTAAGGGGCGGCCCCTGGAGGGCGAGGAGACCCGCGGCGGCGACGCACAGGGCGCCGAGCGCCCCCAGGGGAAAGATCAGCGGGGCGATGCGTGGGGCCTTGGGAATGAAAAGGCTCGCGAATGCCAAAAGCGACCAAAGGGTCAGGGCGCCTAGGATAAGTTCCCATGGAAGCCCGATTGGCACGTGCATGAACGCGGAGACCTCGCGAATGTCCGGTCGACGCCCACGCGTGACCGATTACACTATATAATGTAACATAACGTAATATTGATGCAAGGGGATAGGCCATGCCGCGCACAGGGATCACAAGAGAGCAAGTCTTTGCCGTGGCCGATCGCCTGGCCGATCAAGGGATCGCCCCGACGGTGGCCATCGTGCGCAGCGATCTCGGTAAAGGCAGTTTCACGACCATCAATCAGCATCTGGGGGAATGGAAGGCCCTCAAATGGAAGGCCGAGGGCCTGACCGCTGCGCTGCCGCCGGCGGTCGAGGGCAAGGCCCGTGAATCGTTGACGGTGCTCTGGGAGTTCGCGGCGCGCGAGGCCGGGCAGACCATCGAGCGCATCCGCGAGGCCGCCCTGCGGGATGTGAGCGAGATGCAGGAGGCCCTCGAGGACGCGCAACGCCAGTGCGCGGCCCTGGAGATCGAGCGTCAGGAATTGCACAAACATCTGGGCAAGGCCCATGAGACGGTCGCCGCGCTCACCGCTGAGATCGCGCGGCTTTGCGAATCGCTCGGGGCATCGGCTGCGCGCCTCGAAGACGTCGAGGCGCGATTGGAGACCACCCTGCGCGATCACTCCCGTTCACGATCTACGTAACACCGGTGCGCGACGCGAGCATCTCGCTATGATCGGCAACACGGGACGACGGAAGGTCCGCTCCCCACACAACCCGCCGCGACTGGCGCGGGCACCATCCCGATATCACAACTCTCGAGTCCCTATCGACCATGGTATCCGGTAGCGCGCGTCATGCGCGCGTGCCGATAGCTGCGCGATATCCGAGACGGGCACGTTCAGGCGGGGGGGGATTGCGCCAGACCCGGGGTCAGGGGTGGGGCGGCGGAAAGCCATGCGCGGCGATGGCTGCGGCATCGCCGCGCGACGCGCGCATCTCCGCTAAGGTGGCGGCGAGCGATTTATGGCGCGTGCG
>JAPTWT010000257.1 GCA_028064935.1 Gammaproteobacteria bacterium
AAGCGCCCGCAGATGCTGGGCATAGGCGCGCAGGCGCGAGGCCGGCCAGGGCTCGCGTAACTGCAACAGCAGGGCATCGCGGGCCGCGGCTTGCGCGAGCCGCTCCTCGAACAAGGCCTCGCCGAGATGGTCGACATCGCTGATGAGATAGAAAGATGGCAGGCGCAGGCGCGCGAGAATCGGACGATCGGCCGGCAAAAACGGCAGATCCGGCAGCGTATCCGGCGGGCACCAGCGGATCTCCTGGCCCTCGCGTCCCCGCGCCACACCTTCATAGGCATCCACCCGCCAGAACGCGAGATCGATCCCCGGCGGCGTGGCCGCGCGATAATGCGGCAGAAACGTGCAGGCCCCGACCGCGATATCGAGCTCCTCATGGAGCTCGCGCCTTAGGGCCTCGCTCTGCGACTCTCCCGGATCGACCTTTCCACCAGGAAACTCCCAGAACCCGGCACCCACCTTGCCTTCAGGCCTGCGCGCCACCAGCACCCGTCCGTCGCCATCCCGGATGATCGCGGCGACGACGCGCTCAGGTCCGGTAGGATCCGTTGATGCGGACATAGTCGTAGGAGAAATCGCAGGTATGCACAACCGCCCGCCCATGACCTTGGCCGAGGTCGACGCCGACTGTGATATCCGCGGCTGCCAAGGCCTTTTGGCCGGCCTCTTCGCGATAATCCGGATCGACCATGCCGTGACGGAATACCCGCACACCGTTTAGGCTCACCGTCACCCGGTCCGGATCGTCGAGGGCGATGGGCGCGCGCCCCACGGCCATGAGGATACGGCCCCAGTTGGGGTCGCTCGCGAACAGGGCGGTCTTCACGAGCGGCGAGGTGGCGATGGTGTCGGCCACGATGCGCGCCTGGTCATCGGACCGCGCGCCGGAAATCTCCACGCGCACGAACTTGGTCGCGCCCTCGCCGTCGCGGACGATGGCCTGCGCTAGCTCCGCGCAGACCTGCTCCAAGGCCTCGCAAAACTGCGTAAACGCCGGCCCTTCAGCGGCCGTCAGGCGCACGCCCGACCGGCCCGTGGCCAGTACCACCAAGGCGTCGTTTGTCGAGGTATCTCCATCCACGGAGATGGCATTGAAGGTGGTCTTCACGGCCCGCGCGAGCGCCGCTTGCAGGACAGGGCGCTCAGATCCGATATCGGTCGCCACGAACGCGAGCATGGTCGCCATATTGGGATGGATCATGCCCGATCCCTTGGCGATGCCGGTGATCCGTACCGGCTTGCCGTCCATGACCATCTCGCACGTCGCGCCCTTGGGCACCGTGTCGGTCGTCATGATGCCGTGCGCCGCGTCCATCCACCCATCCTCAGAGGCCGTGCCTACGGCCGGCGGGATACCGGCAATCACTGCGGAGACCGGCAGGCGCTCGCCTATGACCCCCGTCGAGAACGGCAGGACCTCATCCGGCCGGCAGCTGAGCACCTGCGCAAGGGCCTGGCAGCAGGCCCGCGCGTCGGCGAGGCCGGGCTCGCCGGTCGCGGCATTGGCGTAGCCGGTGTTGATGATGAGGGCGCGCGGTTCGCTCTGTCGCCAATGGGCCTTGGCCACGATCACCGGCGCGGCCGCGAAATGGCTCTGAGTAAAGACCGCCGCGGCCGTAGTCCCGGAATCACACTGAATGACCACGAGGTCTTGCCGAGCCGCCTTGCGGATACCGGCGGCCACGGTACCGAGCCGCACACCGGCAATGGCACCAAGCGGCGGCATAGCCTTGACTCCCACAGCCATAATCGCTCCTTAGACGAGACGCCCGTGACACTGTTTGTATTTCTTTCCCGATCCGCAGGGACATGGGTCGTTGCGCCCCACCTTGGGCCCCGCGCGCACCACGGTCTGCACCATGGTATCCGTATCCGTGTCCGCCTGAGCGGCATCGAGGCTCGGATGATCATAGAACGTGACCCCCTGCTGGCGCCGCTGCTCATCGATCAGGTCGATATCGCTATCGTCCTGGATCTCGACCTGGACGATGGTAGTAATCACCTCGCGCTTGATGCGGTCGAGCATCTGCGAGAACAGCTCGAAGGCCTCGCGCTTGTACTCCTGTTGTGGGCTCTTTTGCGCGTAGCCGCGCAGCTGTATACCCTGGCGCAGATGATCCATGGCCGCGAGGTGGTCCTTCCATTGCAGATCGAGGACTTGGAGCATGATGGCCTTCTCCAGATGCCGCATGGTTTCCTCGCCGATCTGCGCGGCCTTGTCCCGATAGCGCTCCTCGGCCTCCTTCTGGATACGCGCGCGCAGGCCGTCCTCGTCTAGGCTAGTGTCTTCCTTGAGCCACCGATCGACAGGAAGATCCAAGCGCAGCTCGCGATCGAGCGTCGCCTTCAGCCCATCGATATCCCATTGCTCCTCGAAACTGCCGGGCGGCACATGTTCGCTTATGAAGGCGTCGACGACATCACGGTGGATGGCCGAGACACTTGCGCTGACATCCTCGGCTACGAGCAGCTTGTTGCGCTGCTCATATATCACCTTGCGCTGATCGTTCGCGACATCGTCGTATTCCAGCAACTGCTTGCGGATATCGAAGTTATGCGCCTCCACCTTGCGTTGCGCGTTCTCAATGGCCTTCGTCACCCACGGATGCTCGATGGCATCACCCGCTTCCATGCCGAGTTTTTCCATGAGCCCCGCTACCCGATCCGACCCAAAGATGCGCATCAGGTTGTCTTCAAGGGAGAGATAAAAGCGGGTCTCGCCCGGATCGCCCTGACGGCCGGAGCGGCCACGCAACTGATTGTCGATTCGCCGCGACTCGTGCCGCTCGGTGCCGATCACCTTGAGACCGCCCGCCGCGATCACGCGATCATGCCGCGCCAGCCACTCGGCGCGGACCTCTTCGCGCGCGGCCTCGTCGGGATCGGCCCCCGGTGCGGTATTGGGATTACCTCCGAGCACGATGTCGGTGCCGCGCCCGGCCATATTCGTGGCAATCGTTACGGCACCCTCGCGACCCGCCTGGGCAATGATTTGCGCCTCACGCTCATGATGCTTGGCGTTCAATACCTCATGGGGGATGTTCGCCTTCTTCAGGAGCGCGGAAAGACTCTCCGAACTCTCTATGGAGGCCGTGCCGACCAGCACCGGCTGCCCCTTCTTGTGGGCCTCCCCAACATCGGCGACGATCGCCGCATGCTTTTCGGCCGTAGTCCGATAGACCTGATCACCGTGGTCCTTGCGGATTGCCGGCCGGTGCGTCGGTATCACCGTCACCTCGAGGTTGTAGATCTCCTGAAATTCGAAGGCCTCGGTATCCGCCGTACCAGTCATACCGGCCAATTTGTCGTAGAGCCGGAAATAATTCTGAAAGGTGATCGAGGCGAGCGTCTGGTTTTCGTTCTGAATCTCGACCCGCTCCTTGGCCTCGACCGCCTGGTGGAGGCCATCCGACCAGCGCCGCCCCGGCATCATGCGCCCGGTGAATTCATCGACGATCACGATCTGGCCG
>JAPTWT010000110.1 GCA_028064935.1 Gammaproteobacteria bacterium
TCCGATCGGCTTTTTTCAGGACACGCCGTATCCGGGGACGGCCCAGGCCATCCAACCGGGAACCTTGCTGTCCATTCGGTGCAATCAATTCGATGTCCTGCTTGTCGAGTCGCCCGAGATTACGCGCAAGGTTATGCGGGTCATGGGAAACCGAATCTTGCAGCTACAGGCGAAGCTGCAAGAACTCGCGCTCTTCGATTCTCGCGAGCGCGTCGTGGCGCTTATCCGACACTTCGCCGATGAACAGGGTCAAAGGAAACCGGATGGCACCCATCTTGTCCTGCCCATTACCCACGGAGAGATGGCCCAAATGATTGGCATGACGCGCGAGTCGGTGAACCGCATCTGGAACCAATTGCGCAGAGATGGCGTCCTCGAGGGAGACAAGGATACGTGGGTTGTCCATTTGGACAGACTCGGCCGCGAGGCATGAGGTATTGACGATTAAGGTAGTGACGCGAGGGGAATGGAACAACGCAATTTGAAGAAGGATCTTGGACGAGGTGAGGGTGGCATGAGCCTGGGCGATAGCGCGGTGCACGGGCACGTGATGAGCGGGCGAAGTGAGACGGGCGAGCCACGTGCTGGATTGCTGTCAAAGGCCTTTGTCGTGCTCGCTTTTCTCAATTTTCTTGTCGGTGCGTCCCTCGGGGGATGGATGGCGTCGGATCCATCGCTGTGGGGTTACGTCAGTCCTATTCACGGGGAACTCAACCCGTTTGGCTTTCTTTCGCTCCTGATTTACGGCATGACCTACGCTGTGCTGCAGATGCTCGCTGGGCTGACGCCGCCCAAGGCATGGATTGGTGTCCTCCACGTGTTTGTGGCCGAGTGCGGAGTCGTCGTTGTAGTCATCGCCCTTCTCGGCGTCAAATCCTTGCTCTTACCGGGGCTTGCGCTTCAAACGCTCGCTCCGATTGTGTTTCTGGTAAACATCCTGTCCGCCGTCACTGCAAAGCGCAGAGGTGCCGCCGCCCAGAACAACCCCGAGGAGCATCGGTATTTGCCAACGCAAGCTTCGACTTCGCCGCTTTTGTCGCGCCATCCGCTGCTGCGTCCCACCGACAAAATCGCTCAGCGAGGCACGGACGTCTCCCTGATGCTCTTCATCGTGGGTTGCATATGGCTGTTTGTGCTGTCCGCACGTTACGGCGAAGGCTTGATGCAGGCCTGGGACGGACCTCACTCGGCGGGGTTTTTGCTCGTCGCCTACGGCTGGATTGCGGGAACGGTACTCGCGGTTTCTCTGCACCTGTTCCCGCGCTTCTTAGGTTCGGACAAGTTCAGCGCCAAGTCGGCGAGCGTTGGTCAAATCGCGTGGGGCATTGGCGTCGTCGTCGCAGTGGTTGGGGTCGTCTCGCACTCCGGCACGACGATGTTTGTGGGCGACAGGCTCCTCGGATTGTCAATTCTGTGGTTCTCGGTCGTCTTCTTGCGCGCGTTGTGGACGTCGCCACGGCGGACGTCATCCGGATTGACCAGCCGGATGCACGCCGGTATGGCTGCTCAGCTAGCGTGGTCGTCGGCGTGGCTATTCTTCTTGGCACTCGGTGTGAGCCTGATTGTCGGGCTTCCGCCAACCTCCATCCCCGCCCTGCACATGCTCTTCCTTGGCTTCTCCGCATCCCTGGTCTATGGCGTAGGGTACGCGCTGTTTCCGCGGCTGTTTGGACGCCGCGATCCGCACGCGGCGATTGCGGTGGCTCAGGTCATTGTGGCAGTGCTCGGCGCACTGTTGATGGTGACAGCCTTCATCTTGCAACTGTATGGCGTCATGGGTGGCTCTTCGACGGACCTGCTCATGGTAGGAGGAATCTGTGCGGCAACGGCAGCCGTGGTATTCCTGTTAACGTGGCCGATGGTGGGGCGGCGGTGATGGACGCCCTGAACGGTAAGTAAACCATCGCTTGTCGACCCAAAAATCATAAACCCAGAGATAAAGCTACAGGTACCAAGACTTACTCCAAATCATCGTCCGGACGGTGGCCGCCGATGCGTAACACTCGTTGCAGCGCGAAGAATAAGATGAGGCTCCCGGCGGCGAGACAGCCCGCGCTCAGCCAGTCGAACCAAGCGTGGCTGAATCCCAGCATCGAAGCGACTCCCATGGCGACGCCCGCCATGTAGACCCAATACCCCGTCTGTGCTGTGCGGCGGGGCACCATGTCGTCGATAAGAGGTGCCGTCTTTCTCTCCGGGCGCTTGCTGAATCGATACTCAAACCACAAAAACGGCACAATCTTCTGCATGAACGAGAACATGAGCGGGATGAGACCGCCAAACACGTACGCGTAGATGGACGCAAAGAGCCATGAGGCATCGCGCATTTCCCACGCGAGCAGGATGCCGATTTGGCCGACGATGAACCCCCCGATGGACACCACGGCGTTCATGACCGGGCGCACGATGCGCAGTCGCTTGCGAGCGAACATCACGCGCGTCATATCGACGCCAAACGAAAGCAGCCCCAGAAGCATGAGAATGCCACCAACGATTCGCGCCAGCGCTTGCACGACGAGGCTGACATGGTCCAACCCCCAAACGTTCGCAAACAGCATTAGCATGCCTGCGAAATAGAGCCACGTGGTCCTGGCGAGCGACGCCCGATAGCCGTGGCTGATGGCGAACATCGGGAGAAGTTTGTAGGAAAGAATCAGGACGAGTCCACCCCAAAAGGCAAAACCGCCAACCATCACGTGGGTCATGAGGACGGAATCCGTCACTTTCCCGGGAAAGAGCGCCTGGTAGATTCCAATCAGCACCACTGACCACAGGGCCAAAAACGGAAGCCCGAGCTGTCGATGAACCGGGGTTCTGTTTTTGGCGCGGAAGTAGCTTTGCAGCAACCAGCCGAAGTACACCACCATGTTAACGAACAGCGCGCTGCCGCCGACGCCCACGATGGCGAAGCGTTGCGTAAGAAACCCGACTATCATCGTCGTCACCGCAGCGACGTGAACTGGCAGGTGCCACCGAAACACGTGTCTCGGCATCGCCGGAGCGCGAAAGGCGATGGGTACGATTTGATACAGCACCCCGAATGCGACGGAGAGCATGAAGGCGAGAACGAGATCGTGAATCGTGGCCAGCGATAACGCAAAGTCGGTCTCTCCGGTTCGCCACAGGGGCAAAAGTCTGCCGGTTGCCACCAAGCCCGGCCAGGACAAGGCGATACCCGTGAGCAAGTAATAAACGGTCGGTGAAAGTCGCTTCTTCGTGTTGGTCGGATACGTTGCCATCCCGTGTCAACTCCTTTAAAAGCGATGGTACAGAATCTGCCGGCAACGGGGTGTAACCGAAGTCACACAACTTGGAACTTCTGTGGCAATGAAGTGCGAAATCAGGCACAATGGCCTAGGATCAATCCGAGATACACAAAACTGATGTCCCATCCTGGCCATTGTGCCTGATTTCGCACTTC
>JAPTWT010000155.1 GCA_028064935.1 Gammaproteobacteria bacterium
CGGAACAGGCGGGGAACCATGCCGCAGCCCTGCTGCTGCGCGACGCCCTGCGCCTCAAACTACGTGCCGGCGGCGGTCCCTTCCGTGCCTTCGGTAACATCGCCGTCGAGCCGCGCGCTTATCAACTGGTGCCGCTCCTTATGGCCCTGCGCCTCTCCACGGTGCGCCTGCTCATCGCCGATGACGTCGGCGTCGGCAAAACCATCGAAGCCGGGCTGATCGCCCGCGAGCTGATGGATCGCGGCGAAATCCGCCACCTAGCGGTGCTGTGCCCGCCGCACCTGGTCGAGCAATGGCAAAACGAACTGGAAAGTCGGTTCAATCTGCAAACCGTGGCCCTTACCTCCGCCTCCGCCTCCCGCATCGAGCGCGACCTGCCCCATGGAATCGGTCTTTTTGATTATCATCCGGTGGTCGTGGTCAGCCTGGATTACATCAAGAGCGAGCGCCACCGCGCCCACTTCCTCACCATTGCTCCCGAGTGCGTGATCGTGGATGAGGCCCATACCTGCGCCAGCAGCGGACAGGGCAAACAACTGCGCTTCCAACTCTTGCAGCAGCTCAGTCAAAACCCGGAACGCCACCTGATTTTGCTCACCGCGACCCCGCACTCGGGGGACGAGGCCGCCTTTTACAACCTGCTTTCGCTCCTCGATCCGCGCTTTCTTGAGCTACAAGGACACACCGCAGCCAATGATCCGCTACGGCTGGAGCTGGCCCGCCATTTCGTGCAGCGCCGGCGTAAAGATATTGCCGAATGGCAGGCGGAAACGGGCGATGGCCGGGGCTTTCCGCGGCGCATGAAAGCCGAGATCACCTACCCGCTGAGCGGCGACTGGGGCACATTCTTCGACGCCGTGCAAAACTACTGCCGGGAACTCGCCGAAGGCATCGAAGCGCGAGAGGCTGGCCATGCGCGCTTGGTCTGGTACGCCACCCTCGCGCTGCTGCGTTGCGTGGCCTCCTCCCCCGCCGCCGCCGTCAAAGCCCTGACGACCCGGCTGGACAATACGCTCAGCGACGACGAATGGCTCACCGACGAGCGTTTGTACGACGGTGAGGCCGACGACCTGGACAGCAATGATCTCGAACCGCCCGCACAAATGGCCCATGCCGGACATTTGCAAACGCTGATTGGCGAAGCGGAACGGCTCTCGGGCCAGGCGGGCGACCCCAAGCTGGCGGTGCTGATCCAGCATCTCCGGGAACTGCTGAAAGAGGGCTTTCACCCCGTCGTCTTCTGCCGCTACATCGCCACCGCCCACTATGTGGCCGACCATCTCAAACAAGCTTTCCCCAAAGCGGCCATCGACGCCGTCACAGGCGAATACACCCCCGAGGAACGCCGCGAGCGGGTGGAGGCGCTGGCGGAAGGCGAATCCCGCATCCTCGTCGTCACCGACTGCCTCTCCGAAGGCATCAACCTGCAGCACCTGTTCACCGCCGTCGTCCACTACGACCTAGCCTGGAACCCCACCCGCCACGAACAGCGCGAAGGCCGCGTCGACCGCTTCGGCCAGCAGGCCCCCGAAGTGCGCTGCACCATGCTCTACGGGCAGGACAACCCGGTCGATGGTTTTGTGCTCAACGTCATCCTGCGCAAGGGCGAAGCCATCGAGAAAGAACTCGGCGTGCTGGTACCCATGCCCGAAGATGAAGCCCGCATCAAGCAGGCGCTGGTCAAGGCAGCACTGATGAAGCGCAGCAACGCCCATACCGCGCAGTTGGGTTTCGACTTTGGGGAATCCGAACAGATCCTCGCCCCCCTGCAAGCCCGCTGGCAAGATGCCCTGCAAAAAGCCAAGGCCAACCGCACCGTCTTTGCCCAGCGCCGCTCCGTCCCGACGAAGTGCTGCCCGAATGGCAGAAGGAACAACAAGCACTGGGCACCCAGGCCGACGTGCAACACTTTGTGACGAGTGCATGCGTTCGCTTGGGCGCCCCGCTGGACGCCGCCCGCAAGGGCCAGTACCGCCTGTTGCCGCAACATCTGCCGGAAACGCTGCGGCTGCGCCTGGCCGATGAAGGGTTTAGCAAAACCCTGACCATCGATTTCAACGCACTGCACCGCAGCCACCCGCTGGTGACGGTCCTCGCCGACTATCTCCTCGAAACCAGCCTGCAAGAAGGGAGCCCCATTGCCGCGCGCTGCGCCGCTACCCTCACCGATGCCGTGGACGTGGTCACCACGCTGTTCCTGCTGCGTCTGCGCCATCAGCTCAGCTATGTGCGCCGCCGTGAACCGTTCCAGATGATGGCCGAAGAAACCGTCACCCTCGCGGTCAGGGGCCGCAGCCAGCCCGAATGGTTGAGCGGCGATTCCGTCAATGCGCTGCTCGAATGCACTCCCACGGGCAACCTGCCGCCGGAAGGGGTGCAGCGCGAAATCCGCACGGCGCTGGCCTTTCTGCGTGCTCACCCGCAGCAACTGGAAGCCTTGGCGCAGGTCCGCGCATCTGCCCTCCTCGACGACCACCGCCGCGTGCGCGAGGCTGCGCGCGATGTCGGCCAGTACAGCGTCAGCGCCTGCCTGCCGGTGGACGTGATCGGCGTCTACGTGTTGTTGCCGGACACCCTGTAATGTACACTTTGATGTACATATCCTGACAGGAGCACATTCATGCCGGAAACCACCTTCACCGATTTACGCAACCACGCCAAGACCTGGTTCGATCTGGTCGAGAGCGGACAGACGGTGCGCGTATTGCGCAATGGCAAGCCCATCGCCGAAATCCACCCCATCCCGGTGCAACTGCCTTCCTGGAAGCAGCATCCGGCGCGCCCGCTGGCCATCGGCGGCAAGGAGATCAGCCGGCTCATCCTCGACGAGCGCGGAGACTGATGCGCGTCTATTTCGACACATCGGCCTTTGCCAAGCGCTACATCGACGAGACCGGCACCGCTGACGTTCTGGCGTGGTGCGAACGGGCCAGCGAACTGGCGCTGTCGGTCATCGTGGTCCCGGAACTGATCTCGGCCTTCTGCCGACTGCAGCGCGAAGACCGCTTGACCGGCGCGCAATACCAGATCATCAAGAGCGCCCTTATGCTCGACATCGCCGATGCGCTGATCTGCGATACCACGCCCCAGGTCATCCAGCACGCCGTCAAAGCTTTGGAAAAACACACGCTACGCGGTATGGACGCCATCCACCTGGGCGCAGCCCTCGCCTGCACCGCTGAAGTGTTCATCTCAGCCGACGCCCGCCAATGTCGCGCCGCCGAGGCCTTCGGTCTGCAAGTGGTATCGCTGTGAAACACAAGTCGCGCCACCACCTCGCCTTCGCTACCCTGCGTCTGGAGGGCGGCCTATTCCTGCCCGACCAACTGGAAAAAGCGGCCCTCGGGGCGGCCCAGTTCCAGAGCGAAGCCGACTATCACACGCCCAAGGGCCTCAAGCTCAAGGA
>JAPTWT010000142.1 GCA_028064935.1 Gammaproteobacteria bacterium
CACAGGTTTGGTCGCCAAATCACTTCCGCTCCCTAATTCGAGGCCGAATGGCTCTCGCTGTATGCCTAGCGTATTCGTTGCATGCAATTCTGTCAATCCGGTCAACCCGGAGGAATATGCTAGTCTAGTGCGCGAGCTACGACCGAGCGACGTGCCCTGTATTTACTGTCCCCGTTTGTATACGTACGTCCATGGATACTATCTCCGTCGCCCCTATGATGTGGACGAGGTTCGACACTGCTTCTCGCAACAACGACGACTTTGCCCTGCGTGCAAACGGACATTTGCGCTCCTCCCTTCTTTCGTCGCGCCGTTTCAGCGGTACACCATTCTCATTCAGGACCTACTTTCCAGTCTACTGGCTGGCACAGTCACGGTAGACGCAGCACTGTCCACGTTGGCAGAGTGGGGCGTAGGCGTGTCAGAGTCTTGTGCCCGCAGGTGGTTCACCCGGATTCGTAACCAAGTACGTCACGTCATCGCCCAGTTTTCGAGAATCGTACAGGTTCACAGGTTGGATGTGCCTCTGCCTTTGCTACCAGCCGGCGTGAAAGACCCGTTGCTGTGCGCCTACTATGACCGCCTTGTACTCCTCGAAGTGAAGAGTGGTAGCGGCTTCTGGAACCTCAGGCGTGAGGCCATGTGTCTGTTTGCCCCGTCGTTGTCGGTGAACAGGGTGTCGTATGGGCTTTCTGCGCCCCTTCCTCCGTAGTAAGGCCAATCATCCCACACAAAACCATCTTCCGAGCGGCCGGGTCCCGCTCCCACAATGAGTCTATCTGGTGTGGAAAGGAGAAGATGGACATGCAAGAGGACTCGCGACGGCAAATCGCTCTGTTCCGCTATGGCCTCATCGCCCCGTTGTTGCGACAAACGGAGAAAGGCTCTCTCAAAGCGGCTTTGGAGGCAGTGGCAAAGCAAGAGCACGAGTTACCGAACGGAGAGAAGAGAAGGTTCTCAGAACGCACGCTGGAGCGCTATCTCGCTCACTACCGAAAGGGGGATGTCGAGGGGTTGTTGCCTCAAAGCCGCACGGATCACCATGCGTCTCGAGTGTTACCCGCCGCTGTGATTGAACGAGCCAAAACGTTACGTGAAGAACAGCCCCTACGCACAGTAGAACAACTCATTGGAATGTTGGAAAGTGAGGGACTGACTCCGGAAGGGTTCATTCGGCCGAGCACACTCTCGGCACATTTGCGCAAGGCTGGCGTGGAACGTGCGAAGGCGGTGCGCAAACGCCGAGCATGGCAACGCTATACGGCAGACGAGATCCATGAAATCTGGCAATGTGACGTCTGTGACTCTCTGCGTATCCCAGACCCATCTTCCAGCGGGCAACTGCGTGTCGCCCGGTTGGTGGCTGTACTAGACGACAAAAGTCGTTACATTTGCTTCGGGGCGTTTTACTTTCGGGAGAATCTGCCGTCGCTTGAAGATGCATTAAAGAGGGCGATTGCCATTCATGGCACGCCGAAGATTTTCTACTGTGACAATGCGAAGATCTACCAGTCTCAACAGTTGGCTGAGATTGCCGCTAGATTGCGCTTTGAGATCCGCCACTCACGCCCCTTCATGCCTCAAGGACGCGGCAAATTGGAACGCTTCTTCGGTTACGTAGAGCATTCTTTTCGACCGGAGGCACAGCTGTGCGTGAACAGTGGCAAGATCCAAAACCTTGAGGACCTCAACCGCTCCTTTCACGCTTGGCTGGAGACAATGTACCACCAGAGAATCCACAGTACCTTGAAAAAACGCCCCGCAGCCGTGGTAGATACGCACGGTCCCCTGCGATTGGTGGAGCCACAGGCATTAGAAGCGGCTTTTCAATGGACGTACGTTGCCAAGGTAGACAAGACGGCGTGCATTTCGGTACAAGGGAACGTCTACGAGGTCGAACCGATTCTGGTCGGGGCAAAGGTTACGCTGCGCTACAATCCATTCGACCTCTCTCGAATTCAGGTGTGGCTGGAAGGAAAGCAGTACGCAGATGCTGTTGCGCTCAAGATACGTAGACACACGGACAAACGGGTCACAAAGGCGGATTCCCCATTTCCAGACCCACCGGCCAAGCCGGGGACTTCCTTCCTCGAAACGATGACGAAGACCCATGAGGAGCGCAGGAGGCAAGCGCTCGGACGCACCTCGTTTGCTCGCGCGATGAAGGGGGATGACGCGCATGATGACTGAGTTCTTTGAATTCACGCGGGAACCCTTTGACCGAGACATTCCCGTTGAGCATCTGGTCCAGTTTCACAGTCATAGTGAGCTCTTCGCGAGGCTCGTCTACGCGACGGAGCACCGCCATATGGCACTGGTGACAGGAGACACCGGGACCGGGAAGACGACGGTGATACGAGCGGTGATGAAGCAAATGGATGAGAGCCGGTACAAATTCATGTACATTGCCAATGCCGCGCTCACGCCCAAAACCCTATACCGTTTGATCCTCGAACGTCTGCAAATCCAGCCGAGATTCCGCCAGATAGACAACCAGGCACTCGTCCACCAGGTCCTCGAGGAAAGCTACCAGAAGGGCCAACAGGTCGTGATTGTTGTGGATGAGGCGCATGAATTAGACTCGCAGATGCTTGCTGAGTTCCGATTCCTCAACAATTTCCGAGCCGATTCTTTCTCCCCCATCTCGCTGTGGTTAGTGGGGCAAACCGAACTGCGCGAAAAGATGAAGCTACGGGTTCTCACTTCGCTCTCTGGGAGAATCCAGATTCGCTACCATATGGGGACGCTGTCGGCTGCAGAGGTACAGGATTATGTGAGCAAGCAACTGGCATGTGTAGGCCAAGAACACGCAATTTTCTCCGCAGACGCCGTCCAGTGGATCGCCAGAACGAGTCAGGGAAATCCTCGACTGATTAACGCCCTGTGCCGTAGTGCGCTTCTTGACGCCGCGACGCTTGGCCACCACGTGGTAGACAGCAACCATGTGGAACGAGCATGGATGGAGGTGAGCGGCCAGTGAAGGGGACTCTCCAATTCAGTCCAACGTCGGATCGATGGCATTTCGTGAACGAGGAGGTTGACTACGACCTGCATTGCGGAGAGATCATTGAAATGAGGATCGGAGGACGATACTACGTTGCGGGGATCGAGCTGGGTAGGGAAGGCTGGTATGTAATCTTACATGAGGACGCGGAGCAACGGATCTCCTTTGTGTTAATGCGCAACCGGACGTACGCGACCCGGTGGCTGTACACCTGAAAGGCTACGATCACAGGGGGGCGTCCAAGGCGCCCTCTTTCTTTTTGCGGCCATGGACAGCGCCAAACTGCGTACAATTTCGGCGTCAATTCTCACCGACAATGACACTCAGAATCTCACCGACAAATAATCCGAGCGGCCACAATAGGCGTTTAATGAATATTGACCTACATTCAATC
>JAPTWT010000278.1 GCA_028064935.1 Gammaproteobacteria bacterium
TCAATGATCTCGCCTCCTATGGTATCCCGCGCCACGCCCCGCGACGATTCGTCGCGATGGACGTGGGGCCGCACTGTCTGCGCCCTTCGCCTCTGGTATGAGCGGACCGTCGGGCCCCTTTAGGGGCGCATGAACACAAAGTATTCGGCCCGCCTCAGCGTGCCACGATCGTCCCCGAATACATGTGGCCACCACAATGGAAGGGATAGCGTCCAGGCCTGGGCGCGTAGAGTATCGCCATGCGTGTCTTACCGACTGGGACTGTGACAGAAACCTTTCGCCCGTTTGGGCCGAGTCCCTCGAAAATGGTGCGCAACAGGCACCCTCCGACGTGATCGCTCACCACGACGGCCACCGTTTCCCGGGCAGGTATATGGAGCGTGCGTGGCGCATACGGGTAGCCGGTCGTGCCAGCCCCTTCAGTCAACTGATAGTGATGGATCGGCGGGGCGGTCGGCGCGAGGGCGTTCGAGGGCGCATGGAGATACGCACCATAATTTTCGCCAAAATCATGGAGCAGGAAGATCCCGCTACCAAGAAATAGAACGGCCGTCGCACGCATCATCCACGGCCCTAGGCGCCGCAGAGCCGCAAACACACGCTGGCCGAGCACCATCATGGCCACGACCAGAAAGGCGATGGCAAAGCCGTATATAATGACGGCGAGCGCGGCGAGGGCGAAATGACCGGCGACCAGCGGAACGAGCAGGATGCCGAGAAACACGGGCAGCGAACAGGTATGTGAAGCGGCGCCGTACGCAAAACCAAAGGAGATGAGCGTGCGTTTGCCGGATATCCCCGCCGCCGAAGCCTCCTGGCGCGCGTAGACGCGGTTCATGGGATTCCAGCGCTCGATGAAAGCCAGTCTGCCGCTTGCCCCGAGCAGAATCAGGGCGCCAAGCAACAGGAACGCGAGGCCGACGAACGGGACCAGATAAATCATGTCGTTGTATGCGGTGCTCCCGATCACCCCGACAATGGCGCCCGCCGCTACATAAAACCCGACGATGCCCGTGGCGACCAGAATGGCCGCCGAGACGAGCGATGCCGATGGCCGATGGCCGCTTCGCCCGTCCGGTGGCGGGCCGGCGGTGAGGTACGCCAGAAAGGCTGGGGTGATCGCTATGCTGCAGGGCGAGAAGAAAGACGCCGCGCCGCCGATCACCGCCAGACCGAGGACGAGCGGCGCGGGGAGCGACCGGCCTTTCGCGAACAAGGCGCCCACGTGCAGGTACAGGGTGTAGCCGGCGAAACCAAGCGCCAGCAGCGCACACGCCGCGGCAATGGCCGCGATCGCGCCGCTTGCGGCAGGCGGCGTCCGATTAGCCACGCGCGCCCCTCATCCCGTGCACAGTGACGGACATGCTATCCCGCGCCTTCATCATGACCCGCGGTCTGCGTCTCGACCTGATAGCCAAGGAGGTGAAGGCGCTCGATAATGGTGGTTTCCCCGAGATGGTCCGGGTCGAACAACACATCGATGTGCTGACGCGAGACGCTTGCGCGGACGCTGCGCGCGCCCGGAAGGGCCGTGAGCGCGCGGATCACGCGCTGCTCGCAACTCGCACAACGTAGCTTTTGATCGCCGACCACTACGCAGGTTAAAGAATTGAGCATGGTTTTCTCCAGGGTGTTGTGATGATAGTCCGTCCGCACGTCGCCCGTGTTCAGACCGCTCCAGCAGGGGTCGGCGTTCTGCCGACGCCCCCTATGGCCCCGAGAAACAGTTGGGGGCGACCGGCCAGCGAGTTGATGAAGATGGCGGTCACGCTGGTGGCCATGGCGACCATGGCCCATACGGGATAGATGAGTCCAGTGGCCGCGAGCGGAATGCCGATACCGTTGAACAGGAATGCGAGCATGATGTTCTGCACCATCTTGCGATAGCCGTGGCGACTGACGTCGTAGGCAACAAGCACGCCAGTAAGGCGGGTATTGAGCAGGATCACGTCGGCGGCATCGATGGCGATATCCGTGCCGCCTCCCATGGCGATGCCGATATCCGCTTGCATCAACGCTGGCGCGTCGTTGATGCCGTCTCCCACCATGGCGACGCGCTGCGTCTTTTGCATGTCGCGTACGATTTCGCCTTTGCGCGCCGGTAAAGCCTCGGCGTAGACCTCGTCGATGCCGGCGTTCGCGGCCATATGCCGAGCCGCGCGGATATTGTCGCCGGTGAGCAGCGCCACCCGCACGCCCAAGGCCTTGAGCCGCTCAACCGTCTCCCGGGCATCCGGGCGCAAGGCATCGCCCAGTGCCAGGATTCCCAGCAGCGCCTCAGCGCGCGCGACGCCGACGACGGTGCGCCCTTCGGTCTCCAGTTGTCGTATGGTGGCGTCTAAGGGGTCCAGCGACACGCCGCATTCTTGCAAAAACACCGGGCTGCCGACCATTACCGTCTCTCCTGTCTCCGGACTTTCCGCGGCGAGCCGCGCCACAACGCCCTTGCCGGTCATGGCCTCGAAGTGCGCGATCCTGGGAATATCGAGTCCGCGAGCGAAGGCCGCCTCCACCACCGCTTGGGCCAGCGGATGTTCCGAGGCGGCCTCAACCGCCGCCGCCAGCGCCAGCAGCTGATCGTCATCCACGCCCTGCGAGCGGATTTCGCGTAGCGCCGGCCGGCCTTCGGTAAGGGTCCCGGTCTTGTCGAAGATCACAGTGTTCACTTTACGCAGGGCCTGGAACGCTTCACCGGTACGCATCAATACCCCTCGCTCCGCCGCCTCCCCGGCCCCACGAACGATCGATAGCGGCGCCGAGATACCGACCGCGCAGGGGTAGCCCATAACCAATACCGACAGCCCGGCGAATACCGCACGCTCCAGGTCAGGTGGATGCCCGGCCAGTTGCGGCCCAATCATCCACGCGAGGAACGCGAGCGCGGAAATACCGAGTACGGTCGGCGTGTAGACTCGCAGGACCCGGTCCACGATGTGCAGTAATCCCGGCTTGAGCGCCCGCGCCTCCTCGACGCTCTTGATTACCCGCTGCAGGAAGCTCTCGGCACCCGTGGCCGTGACGCGAACGATCAGTGAGCCCGTGCCATTGATGGCGCCCCCGGCCACGGAACTGCCCACGCCTTTCTCCACCGGTAGGGGCTCGCCTGTGATCAGCGACTCATCCACCGCGGAGCGGCCTTCCGTCACGTCGCCATCGACCGGGATGCGGGCACCCGGTCGGACACGCACAAAGTCGCCGACTTTGACAGTCTCGATGGGCGCGAGCCGCTCGACACCATCTGTCAGCACGCAGGCCGTGTCAGGCTGCAGATCGAGCAGCTTCTTGACCGCCTGGGAGCTGCGGGTCTTGACGATCAGCGATAGCCATTCGGAAAAAATATGATACGTGAGCACCAGTACCGCCACCGTAAAAAACGGCGCCGTGGGGAACTCTGGCCGGTGCCATGCCAACCCGAGGGCGCCCCCTGCAAGCCCCGCGAACGCGCCGAGTTCGACCAATACGTGCTGGTTCAGAATGCCGCGCCTCAGGGCCTGCGTAGCCATGCGCAGGATAGGGGCGCCGAGCCCGAAGACCATGATGACCGCGAGCAGCGCGGCACACCAGGGGACCAGGACTTCAAGTCGCCCTGCGTGGCGAAGCGCATACAGGACGACACCGGGGGCGGCGAGGGCGATACTTCCGGCCAACGCCTGCCATGCGCCACGCGGGCGCAGCACGGCATAGGCGAAAGCCATCAGGCTCACAACCACCATCAGCGACAGGGTGAGCGCCCACCCGCTTACGGGATTGGCGATCAGGCCGATTGCCGCCAGACTCAATAACAGCGCCCCCAGAAAACGGTCGCGTTCCCGGGCGAGATCACTCTCCTGCGCCTCGAACGGTTCGACCTTGCGCGGGTCCGAGAGCGTGTAGCCGATGTCGACGAGGGTCTGCATGAGGGCATCGGCACCGATCCGCACGGGATCGTATTCGACGAGCGCCTGCTCGTGGGTCAGGCTGACGGCAACCTTGTGCACGCCGGGATGGCGGCCAAGCGCCTTTTCGATCGTGCCGGTGCACAGCGAGCAATGGAGACCTCCGATATGCGCGCGTACGCGACGACGGCGGGAGTCGCCGGTGGGTCCGTCATCCCAGGGGCACGCCGAGGCATGTGGGCTCAGGCCGGTGCTATCCATACAAGGACTCCTTTTGGCGTTTGCCGATGGTATGCGGCAAGCTTAAGCTTGGAGTACGCTCCAGGGTCAAGTGGGCGCTTGCGCGATTCCCGCCCAAGACTTCCGCGTCGCCGTCGCCGCGCCCCAAGGGAAGGGCGTAGTTCGCGAAGGCGCCCTTGCGATCTCCCCCCGGGCCGCTCTCGGCCGGCATTTTATGGCGCCATCGAAAAGCTCTGGGCATCGATCGATGCGCTCGGTATTTACCTGCGATTCGTTATGTAGTACAAATACATAACCATATAACGGAGATGGTTTATGAAGGGGCGAGTGGGGCCGCATGCCTCGATCATGCGCTTCGTGTCGGAACCGGATGGGCGTCGCGGCAAGGGGCGTATCGAGCTTTTGGAGAAGATTGCGGAGCTCGGGTCGATCTCGGCGGCCGCCCGGGCCCTGGGGCTTAGCTATAAGGGTGCCTGGGAGGCCGTCGAGGCCATGAACAATCTCGCGGCCACGCCGCTCGTGGCGAGGGTGTCAGGGGGCAAGAGCGGCGGGGGCACGGCACTCACGCCGTTCGGTCTGCAGGCCCTGTCGGCGTTCCGGCGGCTCGAGGGCGAGTACCAGCGTTTCCTCGAGGCCTTGCAGGGGCATGAGGATTTCGATCGCTTCTTTCAGCTGATGAGGAAATTCGACATGAAGACCAGCGCGCGCAACGAGTTTCTCGGTCGGGTCAAGGCGGTCAAGAAGGGGCCGATCAATGCCGAGGTGGTGCTCGATATCGGCAACGGCCTCGCCTTGGTGGCGATCATCACCAACGAGAGCGTAGACAACCTGGGATTGGCCCCGGGGGTCGAGGCCTATGCCCTCATCAAGGCCCCGTGGGTGATCGTGACCGCCGCCGACAGCCCGATCAGGACCAGCGCGCGCAATACCTTGTGCGGGGTGGTGACGCGTTGCCAAACGGGCGCGGTGAATGGCGAGGTGGTGATCGAATTGGAGAGTGGCAAGAGCATCGCCGCCATCATCACGAACGAGAGCATTGAAAGCCTTCAATTGAAGGAGGGGGTGCGTGCCTGTGCCCTGATCAAGGCCTCACACATCATCCTCGCGGTCAGCGCTTAAGGGATGCGGAACGTGGCATGACCGGCGCGCGCCGCGCGCCGTACGGGCCGCCGGTGATGGGAGATCACGGGGGCCGGTATTTCGCTTCAGTCGACGCGGGCGCCGCAGAGTGCCCCGGTGGATCGTTTTCTTGACAACAGGGGAGGCATCATGCGGTATCGTTTGGGTTTCATGGCCGGGGCGGCGTGTCTGGCCGTCGGCATCGCGCCGGCGCGCGCGGCGGGCACGGGTTTTCTCAGCGGCATGCGCGTAAGCGGCATGCTGCGCGCTTATGATTTCACGCGCTATTTCAGCGGTTCGCCGCCGAATCGGCGCGCGTTCGCGGTCGGTGGCGGTATCAATCTGCGCTCCGGGACGTTCCATCATGTCTCGGCGGACGCCACGTTTTATACCGCGCACTCCCTGGGCCTGAACCCGGCCAACCATGCCTATGTCGACGGCACGTTGGCGGGCTATGGGTCCATCGATACCTTCGGGCAGGCCTATCTTCAGTACCAGCGTGACGCGGTGCTGTTACGGGCCGGCGATCAGCTCATAAAGACCCCGTGGATCAATCCGGGTGATTCACGCATCGTGCCGGAAACCTATCAGGGCCTGCTCGCCGCCTTCCGGCCACTGCCCGGTCTCGTGGTCTCGGCCTTGCGTATCACGCGTTTCAAAAGCCGGACCTCCGACGGTTTCTCGTCGACCAATCTCTATAATGCCACCGCCAACCACAATATCGGCGGCATCGGCGGACTGCCCGGACGCACCGAGCCCGGGGCGGCGGCCCTGGGCGCGCGCTACCAGACCGCGGGCCTCAAGGTCGCGGCCTGGGGATACGAGTTCTATGATCTCGCCAAGATGGGATGGGCGGAAGGGTCCTATACCTTTGGCGGACCCGGCGGCCTACGGCCCCTGGTCGGTGCGCAACTCGTGCGCGAGACCGGCGCCGGCGGCGCCTACCTGGGGGCCGTGAACGCCAATGTCTACGGCGCCGTGGCCGGCGTACGTCGCCACCGCGATCTGCTGACGCTTGGCTACGATGTGGTACCCGCGCACCCCGGGACGTTTGCCAACGGTGATCTCGTGTCCCCTTATACGAGCGGTTATGCCACAGATCCCCTCTACACGACCTCCATCATTCAGAGCCTTGTCGATAATCGCACCTCGGGTCATGCGTGGAAGGTGAGCGCCACGGCGTTCCTTCTACACCACCGGTTGCGGGCGATACTAAGCTACGCGCGCTATATCAGTGCGCGCACGGCCTTGTATACCGCATCGCACACCAGCGAGACGAACATCGACCTTACCTATTTTCTGCAGGGTGCGCTCAAGGGTCTATCGGTCCGCGACCGTCTGGCGATCGCGGAGAATATGCCGGTTCTTCATCAGTTCATATATAACCGCGTGATGTTGCAATACCAATTCTAGGCCATGGCCTCACAGGGCATCTCACAAGGAGGGATGATGAGTCTCACGAGAAGGGCGTTTCTGCAGTCGGCGGCGGCAGGTATCGGTGCGCTTGCGGTGCCCATGTTGGGCGAGGCGCGCGTCAAGACCAATCTGCATGTGGCCTATGCCGGTTCCATGGGCGCGCTCATGCATGGTGGGGTGGCACCCGTCATGGTGCGCGAGTTTGCCACAAATATAGAAGGGCGGGCGGCGGGCGCGCTCGGTCTTGCGCATATGATCGTAGGCGGCGTCATTCACCCGGATGTGTTCATATCGATCACCCGTGGTCCGATGGATCTCGTGCTCGCCGCCGGCAAGGCGCGGGAGGCGTTGGCCATCGCCAGCACCGAGCTTGTGATCGCCTACAGCGCGCATAGCCGGTTCACGCCGGCCCTGCGCGAGGCGGACCGGGCCGGACACGTGGCGTGGTGGCGGATCCTGGAAGAGCCGGGCATGCGCTTTGCGCGCACCGATCCCCTGACCGACCCCCAGGGGCTCAACATCGTGTTCATGATGAAGCTTGCCGAGCGCTACTACCACCAGCCGGGGCTTGCGCGTCGTATTCTGGGGCCCATCATCAACCATCGTCAGATCTTTCCGGAGCCCGAGGTGATGGCGCGCCTCCAGGGCGGGCAGATCGATGCCAGCTCGGCCTACAAAACCCAGCCGGCGGCCATGGGCCTGCCCTACCTGTCCTTGCCGCCACAGATCAATCTCGGTGACGCCGCCTACGACAAGGTCTACGACACGGTGTCCTTGCGGCTTAAGGGCAAGGTCCACAGGCCTTCCCCGCTGGTCTTCTACGCGGCGGTCCTGAAGACGAGCCGGAACCGTGCGGCGGCCGGCCATTTCATCGAATGGCTGCGCACAAGCGCCGGCCAGGCGCTCTTGCGGCGCTACCATTACGATGGTCCGAAGGGCGCAGCACCCTTGCGCGCCTGATCTGTCCACCGACATCGCGCCTCTCTGCCGCCCTGGGGGCGCGGCGGAGAGGCGCATCCTCATGTCGGGGCGCAAGGTCGGATGGCATCGAACTCCCCGCGGCATCGCCGGTCTTTGGAAGCGGAGTCCGAGGAAAGGCCGCGCGGTCGGCGGTCACGGGCATACGTCAAGAAGACCAGTCGCGAGGATCACCTATGAAAGCAGTAGTGTTCGAAGGGGAAAGCCGGATGCGCGTCGCAGACGAAAGCAAGCCCGAGGCGATGGGTCCCAGGGATGCGATGTTGCGGGTTACGACCTCGGCGATCTGCGGCAGCGATCTGCACATGTACGAGGGGCGCACGGCACTGCCCGCGGGGCAGATGGTGGGCCATGAGATCATGGGCGTCATAGAGCGCGTGGGTGACGCGGTCGCGAGCATACGGCCCGGGGACCGGGTCGTGCTGCCGTTCAATATCTCCTGCGGTTACTGTTACAACTGTCACCGCGGTTACACCAATATGTGCCTCACCATGAATGATGAGAGCCCTCATGCCGCCTACGGCTACGCCGGAATGGGGCCATATCGGGGTGGTCAGGCCGAGTATGTGCTGGTGCCGAATGCGGACTTCAATTGTCTGAAGCTTCCGGGCCAGCCGTTCGATCAGTGGGAAGACGACTTCATCCTGCTTGCCGATGTGTTTCCGACGGGCTATTTCGGTGCGGAACTCGCGCATGTGGAACCGGGCAGGAGCGTGGCAATCTTCGGGGCCGGCCCGGTTGGGCTCATGGCCGCCTTGAGTTCGCGGATCAAGGGGGCGTCGGAGGTCTATGTCGTCGACTTCATCCCCGAGCGCCTGGAGAAGGTCAAGGAGTTGGGGGCCACCCCCATCGATGCCCGCAACGGGGATCCTGTCGAACAGATCCTCACCTTGCGCGCCAAGATGCCTGGTCTGCAAGGACGCCTGCGCCCCGGGGAAAAGGACAAGCTAAAGGGCGTGGATTGCGTCATCGACGCGGTCGGTTATCAGGCGCGTGACGACAAGGACTATGCGCACGAAAAGTCGACTCAGGTGCTGGACAATATGGTGCGGATCGTCAATCCTGCCGGCCATATCGGCATCGTGGGGGTGTATATCGCGCCTGATCCGGGGGCGCCGACGGATCAGGCGAAGCAGGGGGTGTTCGCGTTGCCCATGGCGGAGTTGTTCGACAAGGCCGCAAGCGTCGGCATGGGGCAGTGCCCGGTCAAGCGCTACAACGAGTACCTGCGCGATCTCATCATCACCGGGCATGCGCGGCCCGGCCGGATCGTAAGCCACCATATCCGGATCGATCAGGCGCCCGAGGCCTATAAGAAGTTCGACCAGAGGACGGACGGCTATACCAAGGTCCTGATTCAGTTCCCCGAGGCGCGTGCCGCGTAGGTCCCGCGGGTCATGGGCGGATGTAGGCCCAGCCCTCACGCTCGCGGCGCACGACCTCGGCGATGCCCGAGCGCACATAACGCACGAACGGCAGGACCGCGCCGGGCGCGAACCCGGCCCGGCGGATCGCCGCCCGGCAGGCGTCGATCGTGACCCCCGAGGCATGAAGCCTCGTCAGGTCGGGGGCCACGGGCGAGTCCTTGAGGAGTATGTGAATGGCCGGGCCGAGGACCACGATCTCGATGTCGTGGCCGTTTACGCCGGTGGCCTCGAGGTTATGGACATTGTGCATGGCCACTTTCCAGGAGGCGATCTGGGTCGTGCTGATCTGAAAGACCACGCCGGTGGTCGTCGCATGTCCTGGTACCGGACATGCCAGTAGCAGGACAAGGACGCCCGCCAGCGCGGGTTTATACATGGCGGCTACCAGTTGCCCTTGGCGCCAGCCCACAGGATGGAGTCGAGGTCGTCGCGGACACGCAGGGCCTGGGTGCGCAATTTGCCCTTCAGGTGCGCGCCATCAATGATCATGTTGAGGTTTAGCATCTCAAGCCATACACGACCGCCGGCCGCCACCATGGTGATCCGGCAGGGCAGATAGGCGGCAAACGCCGGGTCGGCATCGACCATGAGGTGGGCGATGGGCGGGCTGCAAAACTCATACACCGTGAGCACCCCGGACTTGATGCCCATGTTCTTCAGCTGTTTTGAAAGCTGCAGGTCGCCGACATATTTCATGTTGACCGTATCGGCCTCTATCTTCATGGCCTGCAGCGCGCTCTTCGGAGAGACGCCCTTGGCAAGCGGGACCTTGATGATGGTTTTATCGAGATCGATATGCGGTCCCTGGATCGCGTTCAGCGGGTTATGGGCGTAGCAGGTGCCAACGGTGCCGAGCGCGAAAGCGGCTCCGATGAGAAATCGGCGCATGACGGCGGTTCTCCTCATTATCAGTTATTGGGGTCATCCCTCAGCCCTACAGGATGGCGCCAAATTCCCGCGCTGACAACCCCGAGGCGCGCAAGATTGCGGAAATTTCCCCGGAATAATTTCGCCCTCCGATCCGTCTACCAGCCCGCCAGCGCCGGCCTCACAGCCCTCACGAGTTCGCGGAAACGCAGCTGGATCCGTTCGAGCGCGGCCTGCGTCGTGCCCTCGAAACGCAGCACGAGGATGGGTGTCGTGTTGGAGGCGCGGACGAGCCCGAAGCCGTCCGGGAAATCGACACGCAGTCCATCTATGGTCGTCACCTTGGCGTCGGGAAACCGCGCGGCTTGAATCAAGAGGTCCACGAGCGCGTGTGGGCTTTCCATGACCGGTAGCTGGATCTCGGGCGTATTGACCGTATTGGGCAGGGCGGCGAACACCTCGGCCGGAGGGGTCGGGCTCTTGGCAAGCAGCTCCAGGAGCCGTGCTCCGGCGTAGAGGCCGTCGTCGAAGCCGGTCCAGCGTTCCTTGAAGAAAATGTGGCCGCTCATCTCGCCGGCGAGCAGCACGTCCCCTTGCCGGATGCGGGCCTTGATGAACGAGTGCCCGGTCTTCCACATCAGCGGGCGGCCACCGGCCGCCCGTATGGCCGCGTCCACGGTCTGCGAGCATTTCACATCGTAGAGGATCTGGCCGCCCGGATGCCGCGACAGTACGTCGCGGGCGAACAGGATGAGCTGCCGGTCCGGCCAGATGATATCGCCGTTGGGTGCCACCACGGCAAGCCGGTCGCCGTCGCCGTCGAACGCCAGCCCGACATCGGCACCGTCTGCAATCACGCGTGCCTGGAGATCCTTCAGGTTCTCCGGCTGACTCGGGTCGGGGTGGTGGTTGGGGAACCGCCCGTCGATGTCGGCAAACAAGGGGGTCACCGCGCACCCGAGCGCACGAAACAGCGCCGGCGCAAGTTCTCCGGTGGCCCCATTGCCGCAGTCGAGGACAATCTTGAGGGGTCGTGCGAGGCGCACGTCTCCCGAGACGCGCTCGAGGTAGGCCTGGCGGATATCGGCGGTGCGGCTCGTGCCGCTACCCGTGTGCAGACGGTTTTCGACGAGCCGCTCGTAGAGGGCCTTGATCTGGGCGCCGGACAAGGTCTCCTCGTTAAGAAGGATCTTTAGGCCATTGTACTGGGGCGGATTATGGCTGCCGGTCAACATGACACCCGAGCCCGTGCCGAAGGCGAGTGTGGCAAAGTAGAGCAAGGGGGTTGGGACCAGCCCGATATTGATGACGTCGCAGCCGCTCGCCACGAGCCCCGCGCTCAAGGCCTCGAGCAGGCCGGGTCCGGAGAGCCGGCCGTCGCGCGCGATCACGATGTTCATGCATCCGCGATCGCGCGCCTCGCTGCCGATCGCCTGGCCGATGGCGCGCACGTGTCCGGATGTGAGTTCGACGTCGACGATGCCGCGGATGTCATACGACTTGAAGATCCCGGGCGGCGGAAGATCCGTGCGTTCGGCGCGTGGTGCAAGAGGCGTGGCGGTCATGGTGGGATATCTCCTGTAATGGCCGGGATGCTCAACGAACACCCGAGTGGCCGAACCCGGCGGCGCCGCGTTCGGTCGTTTCCGAAAACTGGTCGACGATACGAAAGTGCGCGGTGACGATCGGGACGATCAAAAGTTGGGCGATGCGGTCGCCTGGCACAATCGTGAACGATTCGGTGCCGCGGTTCCAGCATGATAATGTGATCTCGCCTTGATAGTCCGAGTCGATCAGGCCCACGGTGTTACCGAGGACGAGACCCTTGTGGCCCAGGCCCGAGCGCGGCAGGACAAGCGCGGCGAGCGTGCGGTCGGCGATATGGAGGGCAAGCCCGGCCGGCACCAGCCGGCAGTCCGAGGGCGCGAGCGTGAAGGGTTCTGACACGCAGGCGCGCAGGTCGACGGCGGCGGAACCGGCGGTGGCGTAGGCGGGCAGCGGGAACTCATTGCCGTATCGGGGATCGAGTATCTTCAGGTCGATGACAGGTGCGGTCATGGGGATGCGGTCCTAGGCAGGCGTTTTATGATCTCGCGCGCAAGCGCGCGGGCGATTTCGGTCTTGGGTGCGGCAGTCCACGCCGCGGCGTGATCCTTGTCGATCAGGATCACGCGATTATCATCCCCCGCAAAGCCCACGCCGGCCTCATCGATGGGGTTTGCGACGATAAGGTCGATCCCCTTGCGCGCGCGCTTGGCGCGCGCCTTGGTCTCCACATCGCCGGTCTCGGCGGCAAAACCCACGGTAAACGGCCGGGGTGTAAGCCCTGCCACCTCGGCCAGGATGTCCGGATTGCGCACCAGGGTGACCGTCAGTGTATGCGCGTCTTTTTTAAGCTTATCGGCAAGCACGGTCTGCGGGCGGTAGTCGGCGACCGCGGCGGCGGCCACGAACAGGTCCATTGTCCCGCGGCAGGCCCATACCGCGTCGCGCATCTGACAGGCGCTCGTCACCGGGATTAGATGCACCCCCGGAGGGGCCGGCAGCGCCGTGGGGCCCGAGATCAGGGTCACGGCGGCGCCATGATCGGCGAGCGCCGCGGCCAACGCATAACCCATCTTGCCGGAGCTGCGATTGGTGAATCCGCGCGCCGGATCAAGGGCCTCGTAGGTGGCGCCCGCGGTCACGACCGCGTTTATCCCGCGCAACGCGCCGGCCGCGCCCCACAGGCGCTCCAGCATCCCCAGGATCTCGCCGGGTTCGCTCATGCGCCCGGGACCGTTGTCCCCGCACGCCTGGGCGCCCTCGTCAGGGCCGACGAACCGTACGCCCCGTCCCGCGAGCAGCGCGCAGTTGGCGCGTGTCGCGGGGTTCATCCACATGATGCGGTTCATCGCCGGGGCCACGCAGAGCGGGGCCTCGGTGGCCAGACACATGGTGGTGAGGAGGTCGTCTGCGGCCCCGGCCGCGAGCCGGGATAGCACGTGTGCGGTGGCCGGCGCGATCACGATGGCATCGGCCCAGCGTGCCAGGTCGATATGGACCATGCCCGGCCCGCGGTGGTCTTCGACCACCTCGGCGCCGACCGCGGCCAGGGCCCCGGCGGCCACGAATTGCCGGGCGCTGCGTGACAACACGACGCGCACCACGGCCTCCGCCGTGCGCAGGCGGCGCACGAGCTCTGGGGTCTTGTAGGCGGCGACGCCGCCGGTAATACCCAATACCACACGGCGGCCCCGCAGCGGGGGCATGTCCTGCATGTCGTTTCCCAATCCTTTTCGTAGCCGGTGATTTCCCGGACAGCCTTTCTTGCGGCCTGCTGCTATCGTAGCGGCAAGGAGTCCTTATGACCATTTCCGGCTGGCCGGTAGACGAGCGTCCGCGCGAGCGGCTATTGCAACATGGCCCGGAGGCCCTGTCGGACGCCGAGCTATTGGCCATTGTCCTGAGAACCGGGGTGAGCGGCAAGACCGCCGTGGATCTCGCGCGTTCGCTATTGGCGCGTTTCGGGGGGTTGCGCGGCCTGCTTGCGGTCGAACAACGGCTGTTTTGCGAGGCGCCGGGCCTTGGGCCCGCCAAATACGCGGTGGTGCGGGCGGTCCTGGAGATGGGGCGGCGCCATCTCGGGGAGAGCCTGCGGCGCGAAACCGTCCTGTCGTCATCGCTTGTCACGCGCCGCTACCTGACCGCCGCCTTTCGCGACCGGCCGCGCGAGGCCTTTGCCTGCCTTTTTCTCGACGTGCGTCACCGCCTGCTCGTGGAGGAGATCCTGTTCGAGGGGACGATCGACGCGGCAGTCGTGTATCCGCGTGAGGTCGTGAAGCGCGCGCTTTTTCATAATGCCGCCGCCACCATCCTCGTGCACAACCATCCCTCCGGCCTTGCCGAGCCAAGCCTTGCCGACCGCGATCTCACCACCCGTCTGACCGAGGCATTGGCCCTGATCGGCGTGCGCGTCGTCGATCACCTCGTGATCGGCGACGGGCACATCGTTTCGTTCAAGGAGCGCGGATGGCTCTAGCCGCCTCGTCCTGACCGCGCATCGCCGGTCATAGGAGCGGCTCGTTCGGTGGCGGGGGTTCCGGGGGCCGGCCCGCGCCAAGCGCTTCTCCGAAGGCCTTGAGGCCGTCAAGCAGGGGGCCGAGCGCGCGCCAAAGGGCATCGTCCTGGAGGAGGCGATAGGCGCCGGTGATGCCCGGCGGTTCGCCGTTGCCGGTCTGCGGATGCTCAGTCTCGCGCTCCACGCTTTGCGTGGCGGCCGATACCGCGGCCACGAAGCGTGAAAAATCCTGCGGGGGCACCCGCCCCAGGGCCGACAGCAGCGTCACCATATTCCGCAGGGTGGTGCGCGAGGCCTCCGAATTCAGGCCGCGCGCCGTTATCAGGCCTGCGTGCGGCAGCGCCCCGGTGAGCGCCGTCAGAAAGCGCAGGATGCCGTGCCGTGACAGCGCCTCGATGAGATCAGCGAGTTCCTTTTCGGCGATGGCCTCTTGCGGGCGGACGTGCTGGTAATGGATGAGCGCGCTCATGATTGTACTCCGCCACGGTCGGCCACGGTCGTGGGAATGGGCCGGTACTCGCCGCGCTTCCATTTGCGCTCGACCTCGACCCCGGACTGGGGTGTGCGCGCCCCGAAACGCGGATTCGAGCGCGGGATGGGTGACGGGCCTTCGCGGCTTAGGATCGATAGCTTTACGGCAAGCTCCTTGAAGGCCGGTGTCGAGGTCACGCTGTCGGCATGGTTACCGGTCAAGCGGTTGATGGGTTCGGTGAGCGAGAACTCGACGGTATAGAGCTCGCGGCCGGCCACTCGGGGACTCACCAGTACGCCGGCCTCGACGCTGCCGCGGCGTGAGGTGAGCGTTACGCGCGCCCCGGTCTTGATGTCGAGTTCGTCCGCCAGCTCCTGCGAAATCTCCACATAGAATTGATTGACCTTGGACATGATCCCCGGAACGCGAGCGGTAAGATTACCTTCCTGGAAATGTTCGAGGACTCTCCCGTTGTTTAGCGTGAGATCATATTCGGCATCGGCGCGCTCGACCGGGGCATGCCAATGAACGGGGTAGAGCTGGGCCTTGCCATCCTTGGTATGAAAGTGCTTTGTGTACAAAAGCGTCTCGGAATGCCCTTGGGCATCGACCGGCCAGACCACGGACTTGTAACCTTCGAGTCGATCATAGGTGGCCCCGGCAAAAAGCGGCGCGACCTTGGTGGCCTCCGACATGATCTCCCGTGGTCCCGCATAATCCCAGCGGTGTCCGAAACGCTGCGCGAGCGCGCACAATATCTGCCAGTCCGGCCGGGCTTCCCCGAGCGGGTCAAGCGCCTGCGCGAAGTGCTGAATGCGCCGTTCGGTGTTCACGAACGTGCCTTCCTTCTCAAGGCTCGGACAGGCCGGCAGCACGACGTCTGCAAACTGCGCGGTGGTGGTCATGAAGATGTCCTGGACGACCAGGAAATCGAGCCGCTCCAGGGCCTCCTGGGTATGGCGCGTATTGGAGTCGACGACGGCCGTGTCTTCCCCGATGATATACATGGCGTGGAGCCCGCCCGAGTGCGCGGCATTGATCATGCTGTGGTTATTGAGTCCGGGTTTGGCCGGCAGTTCGACCCCCCACGCGCGCCCGACGCGCTCGCGGGCCTCCTTGTCCGAGACCTTGAGGTATCCGGGGAGCTTGTCGGACAAAGCCCCGAAGTCGCCGGCGCCCTGGACATTGTTGTGGCCGCGCAATGGGTAGGCCCCCGAGCCCTTTTTCCCGTAATTGCCGGTGACGAGAAGCAGGTTCGAGATGGCGGTGCTGGTGTCGCTGCCGGTGGTGCGTTGCGTGACTCCCATGGCCCACAGGGCGCATACCCCCGAGGCGCCGACGATCATGTCGGCGATGCGTACGAGATCCGTCTGCGAGAGCCCGGTTTCGGCCTCGGCATGGGCCAGCGTGAAGGGCGCAAGCGATGCCCGCAAGGCCTCCAGATTGTTCACGCGCTTGGCCAGAAAGGCGCGATCCTCGAGGCCGTTATCGAGGATGTAGCGCGTCACCGCGCACAGCCACACGAGGTCGGTCCCGGGTTTGGGACGCAAGAACAGCTGGGCGCGCTCGGCCATCTCGTGGTGCAGCAGGTCGACTACGATCATCTTGACTTCGCCACGCTTCAGGCGCCGCTTGATGCGCGTAGCCAGCACCGGATGGCTGTCTGTCGTATTCGTACCGATGAGCAGCAGAAGCTCGGCCTCGTCGATGTCGTCCATGGTGCCGGAGTCCCCGGCATAGCCCACCGTGCGCGTGAGGCCTTTGGTGGCCGGGCTTTGGCAATAACGGGATGTGCAGTCGATGTTGTTGGTGCCGATGATGGCGCGCGCGAACTTCTGGGTCAGGTAGACCTCCTCGTTCGAGCCCTTGCTGGTGGCGATGAATCCGATGGCGTCGGGGCCGTGGCTTGCGCGGATCGCACTGAACCGTTCATGCACGAGCCCCAAGGCCTCGTCCCAACCGGCCTCGCGGAACGACGAGCCCTCGCGAATCAGCGGCTTTACCAGGCGATCCTTGCTGTTGACGAAGTCCCAGGCGAATTTGCCCTTGACGCAGGTCGATATGCCGTTTGCCGGCCCCTGTTCGGGCTGGATCTTCAGTATGTGGCGCCCGCGGGTCGTGATGTCGAAGGAGCAGCCGACCCCACAGTAGGTACATACGGTCTTGGTGATCTTCTGTTCGGTGTGGCGCAGGCATTGGTCGATCTTTGAAATGGCGGTGATCGGGATGAAGCTTGTGGTCTGCTCCACACCCTTGACAAGCTCGATCATCTCGCGCTTCAAGGGTGCGGGCCAGGAGGTCAAGGGGCCGGCCTGTCCGAGCAGGGTGTTTTCCATAAGGGCGTTACATGGGCAGACGGTGACGCAGTGCCCGCAGGATACGCAGCTCGAATCGTTGATGGCCCGTCCCCCGTCCCATAGGACGCGCGGGTGTTCGAGCTCCCAGCCTATGGTCAGGGTCTCGTTCACCTGCACGTTCTGACAGGCCTCGACGCAGCGGCCGCACAATATGCACTGCAGGGGGTCGTAGGTATAGAAAGGGTTCGAGGTATCGGCGGTATAGGGTTTGGGTCGATAGGGGTAGCGCTGATGGCGCATGGCAAGCCTGTCCACGGCATCGTGGATCTCGCAGTCCCCGTTGTTGTTGTCGCATACCGAGCAGTAGAGTTCATGCTTTTCGAGTATCCGATCCATGCCTTCCCGGCGGGCCGCCTCGGAGGCGGCGTCCCGGGTACTGACCGTAAGGCCGTCGTCCGCGCGGATCGTGCATGCGCGCACCAGGGAGCCGTTGACCGTGACAAAACAGGTGTCGCAGGTCTTGATCGGCCCGAGGGCCGGGTTATAACAAAGGTGCGGGATATAGCAATCGGCGCGATTTAAGGCGTCGAGCAGGTTCTCGCCGACCGAACTCGCAATGTCCTTTTCATCGACATTTATGACACAAGGACGCAGATGGGGATCGGCGGACATGAGACCTCCTCACGGGGTTTGGGCGGGACGGACACGGGCCCGTCCCCTCGCATCGGTGCCACTCTAGTGGCGCGTGGCCCCGGTTGTTATCGGAAATAAGTGCGAGACAGGCCCTGCGGCCGATCTTCCGGGACGGGCTCGGCGGGCGCCCTGGGGATTGGCAGGAGCCGCGCACTATGGCAGAATCCGCGGATTCATCCGGGGGTTCCCATGTCCAAGGTATGCCAGGTCAGCGGCAAGCGGCCCATCAGCGGCAACAATGTGTCGCATGCCAACAACAAGACGCGTCGGCGGTTTCTACCCAATCTGCATTACCGCAGGTTGTGGGTCGAGAGCGAGAAGCGCTGGGTGCGGCTGCGTTTATCGCACCATGGGTTGCGGACCATAGACAAGAAGGGCATCGACGTCGTCCTGGCCGAGATGCGCGCCCGCGGCGAAGCGTTTTAGGAGACCGTCATGCGTGACAAGATCAAGCTCGTGTCGAGTGCCGATACCGGCCATTTTTACACGACCACGAAAAACAAACGGACGATGACCGAGAAGTTCGAGATCAAGAAATTCGATCCCATCGCCCGCAAGCACGTCCCCTACCGCGAGGCGAAGATCAAGTAGACCACGTTTTAAGGTCCGCGCGACCTTGGCGGCGTCCGGTGTGACGGGCCCGCGGGGTTGTCGCATGGTACCCCTCCCTCGAAACGCCCCTGTCCCCCTGCAAAATGGGGGCCGGGCGCTCTTGTCCTTGCGTCCCATGCCCGGTATATTACCGGCAACCCTCTGTTGAGGTCCATTGCTGCAGTTGGCGGCCGGGGCCGCCCGAGGTTGCCATGTACCCGCTTAGTCAACAAGTGTTGCGCACGGATGTTGCCGGCATGCCGCTCGAATGGATTGATTTCCGCGAGGCGGTGCGTATCTGTCATCTCGGGCAGGTGGCCTACACGTGCGGCAGCCTTTTGTACCGGGTTCACGGCGGCCATAATGCCGCCACCGGCCGGCGCAGCATCATCGAGGTCAACTCCATTCTCGCCACCTATGGGGAGAATGGCCAGCTGGCGCGTCAGCGTGACCATTACGTGCCGCCGCTCAGTAATCCGGCCCTGTTTGCGCGCGATGCCCGGTTGTGCCTTTATTGCGGCGAGCGGTTCTCGGTCCGCGATCTCTCGCGCGATCATGTGACGCCCTTAAGTCGCGGGGGTCACGATATCTG
This sequence comes from Gammaproteobacteria bacterium, assembly GCA_028064935.1. The sequence goes on from JAPTWT010000278.1 coordinate 18,628, forward strand.
GAACAATGTCGTGACGGCCTGCAAGCGCTGCAACAATCACAAGGCCGGGCGGACGCCCGAGGAGGCTGGCATGGCCTTGCTGGCCGTTCCTTTCGTGCCGACGCATGCCGAATACATCTATCTGCAGGGCCGGCGCGTGCTCGCCGATCAGATGGCCTTCCTGAAGGCCCATTTCCCGCGCACAAGCCCCCTGCATGAGCGTCTGGCGCGCGGCCTGGAGGTCGGCGGCCACGCGGTCTGACTGACGCCCGCCCGGCGGCGGCGAGGCAGGTCCGTTAAGACCCGTCGCCGCGGGCCGCGCCCTCTCAGGCCGCGATGTGCGTCGCCGCGTAGCTGCGGATCGCGGTTGCGAAGTCGCGCAGGGCCTGTATCCCGGTCGCCTCCGCCTGGTGACACCATTCCTGCAGGGCCTCCAAGAGCTGCTCCTGGGTGCTCGCCGATCGGCGCCACACGTCTTGCAGGCGCTCCTTCATGGTGTAGACCGTCTGCAGGGTGCTGTTGGTCGCCAGAATCTCTTGCAGCTGACGGTATCCGGCCTCGCCGATGAGGGTCTTTTCCCGCACCATGAGGCGCCGCGCGCCCTTCAGGACCTTGGCGGTCTCGCGGTTGGCGGCCGCGGCCTTGCGGACCTCCTCTCCGTGGACCTCGTGCAAGACCTCGCGCGCAAAACGCGCCATCACCTGAAAGCGGTGGTGTATGACCGCCTTGACGGTATCGAGATCGCAGACCTCTTTCGGCTGGGTGTAGGTGGGTATCGGGGCGGTCTTCTTGACCGTGGCCAGGCCCAGCATCTCGAGCGTGCGAATGTATCCCCAGCCGATGTCGAACTCCCAGGGCTTGCACGAGAATTTGGCGGAACTGGCGTAGGTGTGGTGGTTGTTGTGCAGTTCTTCGCCGCCGATCAGGATGCCGATCGGTGCGATATTGGTGGCTGCGTCGGCGCACTCGAAGTTGCGGTAGCCGTAGTAATGGCCCACGCCGTTGACCACGCCGGCTGCGAAAAACGGGATCCAGATCATCTGGATGGCCCAAATCGTGAGACCGAGCGGGCCAAAGCACGCAAGGTCGATGATGAGCATGAGGACGATACCCGCGGCGCTGTGTCGCGTATAGACATGCCGCTCCAGCCAATCGTCCGGGGTATTGTGTCCGAACTTGGCGAGCGTCTGGGTGTTTTTGGCCTCGGCGCGATAGAGCTCCGCACCCTCCCACAGCACCTTTTTCAGGCCCAGTACCTGCGGGCTATGCGGATCGTCTTCCGTTTCGCAGCGCGCGTGATGCTTGCGATGGATGGCCACCCATTCCTTGGTCACCATGCCCGTCGTCAGCCATAACCACAGGCGGAAGAAGTGGGCGACCGCGGGATGCAGGTCCAGGGCCCGATGCGTCTGATGACGGTGCAGGTAGATGGTGACCGACACGATCGTGATGTGGGTCACGGCGAGCGCGACCAGCACATAGCCCCACCACGGCAAGACGATAAGACCTTGAAGCATGCTTTACCCCTCATGTAGGAAAAACGCCAGGGCCGTCTCGACGCGCGTCCTGGGCCGACCAACGGCCGTTTCAGCGATCCTGCGCGCTGTCGCTCGCCCAATCACGCATCCGCGTCCCCCACTCATGGGCGGTCGCGGCGTCCAGTTCAACGGTAAAATATTTGGCGCCATCGCGTATGATGACCCGCAGGAGCCGTGCCCCGGTCTCGTGGAAGACCTGACGCAACTCTATCACCTGTCCCGAGGGCGCGGTAATCTGTTCCATGGCCAGGATATTGTAGCATGGACCGAGGAGAATGATGGCAGTCCCCAAGACCCCCCTTTTGACGGTGGATATCATCATCCGTCCGGATGGACACCCGCATGGCGTGATCCTGATCGAGCGTCGCCATCCGCCATCGGGGTGGGCCTTGCCCGGCGGTTTCGTGGACATCGGCGAGCGGGTGGAGGATGCCGCGCGCCGCGAGGCCCGCGAAGAGACCGGTCTGGCCGTGACGCTAGAGGCCCTGCTCGGCTGTTATTCCGATCCGGCCCGCGACCCGCGCGGCCACACGGTATCGCTCGTATACATCGCGCAGGCCTCCGGCATGGCGCGGGCCGGAGACGACGCCCGGCGCTGCGAGATCGCCGATATCCGCCGCATCACGGTGCCGCTTGCCTTCGATCACCCCCGGATCCTGGATGATTATCGGCGGTTCCGGGCGTCCGGCGAGCGGCCGGCGCCGGAGGTAAAGGCGGTAATGCCGTAGGGGTCGGCATAGGACGCCTCGGGTGTCGTGCCTATGGCTGTGAGCAGGCCGCTTTGGCGATCCAGGCGGTAACGGCTGATCGTGCTGTTGCCATAGTTGACCGCGAATACGAAGCGTGCCGCCGTGTCGAGTGTCAACGAGAAGGGGTAGCCGCCGGTCGGTACGTGCCCGACGTGCGTGAGGCGGCCGTCGGCCTGGTTGATGCGAAAGATCGAGATGTCGTTGGCGCTGGTGTTGGCGACAAAGAGGTAGCGCCCGCTCGGATCGATGACCAGCGAGTCCGGATGGTGGTCGAAGGGTTCGGTCACCCGGTCTTTCAGGGTCAGCCGCCCGTGGGCCCCGATGGCAAGCACCAGAAGGACATTCGCCCGGAAGTCGGCGACATACAAAAACCGTCCGTCGGGGCCGACCGCGAGCCCATAAGGGCCGTCGCCCGGGGGTTCATGAAACAGCCCCAGGGGCATGAGTGCCGCGTGATCCGGCGCGCGCCGATACATGCCGATCGTGGCGTTCCCGAAGTTTGCGACATAGGCATAGCGGCCGTTCGGCGTGAAGGTCACGGAGTAGGGCTTGGCCCCCGGCGCCTCATGGACGCGGCCGTCGGGGATCAGCACGCCCCGCCCGCGGCGCATGCGGTAGATGCCCACCGTGCTGTCGCCGCTGTTGGCGACGTAGATGTCGTGTCCCCCGGGGCTTGCGGTCACACTGAAGGGGTTGGTGCGTGGCCCCTGAAGACGCACCGCGGCGCGCGCGAGCCTGCCGTCGGCGGGGTCTATCCGATAGGCACTGACGGCGTGCGCGAGGCTGTCGGCGGTGATCACATAACCCAGCGGATCGGCGATGATCGACTCCGGTCCCCCTGGGGTCGGCACCGATTGCGATGCCACGAGGTTGCCCTTGTCGTGCTCGGCGTAGACGCCGATCGTGCTGTTGTTGTAATTGGCGACATACACAAAGGTGTGGGCGCGCGCCACGCCGCCCAGGAGGCATAGCCCGAGGATCAGAAGGGGCGTGCTCCGGTATCGACCCGCGACCACCCGCGTCAGTCCGTGCTCAGACACTAATATAAGTCCATCCGCGGCGCTGGAGCCGGACGATCTCGGCGATTGCCGAGGGTACGATCACCGTCTGCGGCAGGAGGTGCGGATCAATGCCCTTGCGGCGCTTGAGGCGGTTGATCGTATCCTGGCACGCGGCGAATATCAGGTTCGGATAGCGCGCCTGAAGGGCGGCGATGCGCGCCGGAAACGGCGACAGGTGGCGGCGCAGGAGCGCAAGCCCCGGGCCATCGGCCAGGATCTCGACCTTCGCCTGCCGGTGATCGGCGCGGTAACGGGCGAGCAGGTGCTGGGCCTCCTCGAGCACCTGACGCATATGGGTGCGGTCGCCGTTGTCCAAATGAAACAGGACCTTGGTGGTGAGGTGGGTCGTGGCCCGCGCGATCGCGGCCACCGGGCGCGGCGGCACAGCCGGGGCCCACAAGGCGCGCAACGACCAGCCGAGGGTCACCCCGATCAAGAGCACGATGGGCGCAATCAGCGGGGCCAGGCGCGAGGCCAGATGCCGGCGCGGCGTTTCGCGGTGTCTTGGCGCCGGCGTGGTATCGTAGGCGAGCCGCACCAGATCCGAGACCTTGCGCAATTCACAGACCTTGCGGTTCAGCTCCGGGTCGTTGTTTATGAGCGGATAGACGCGGCCCTTCTCATCGCCGTCGATCTGGTTATCGACGAAGGCGTTGAGGAATTCATCCGAGAGCCCGGGTCCTTCCGATTCGGTCATTTCACTCTCCGCATCCTTGGTGTGGGGGCGGCGGCCGCCATATCCGGGAGTAACAGGGCCTTCAAGGCCGCGCGCGCACGACACAGCCGACTCATGACAGTCCCGCCCGGTATGCCCAGTATGGACGAGACCTCATTATAAGAGAAACCTTCTAAATCAACCAGGGTCACGACCTGTCTCTGTCCTTGAGGGAGCCTCGCGATGGCCGCGCGCACGCGCGCGGCGAGTTCCGAACGCAGGTGCTCGGTCTCGAGGCAGTGGTCGCACGCGATGTCCATGTCATCGATGTCTTCGGCCTCGCGTTCGCGCCGATGATGGTCGCGAAAGCAGTTGGTCATGATGCTGAAAAGCCATGCCTCTTCGGCCCCGGGATCCCGGAGCTGATCGTGTTTTTGCCAGGCCTTGGTGAGTGTCTCCTGGACCAGGTCGTCGGCCAGGGAGGGGTTATGGGTCCAGGCATAGGCGATACGATAGAGGCGCGGGCGGCTGGCCTCCAGGGTCTTTTTGAACTCCCGCGAGCGGCATAACAACTGACGGATGCCCATATTCGATTCTCCTCGGGTGGTGGGACGGTGCCCTATCGTTATTTATTCCGAAACGGGGGGAGTTTATGCCCGAGGCGCGCCCAGGGGAAGCATGGGGCTGATCAGCGGTCGGCGATCTCGCCGCGCGCCCACCGGCCGAGCACATACGGGTAGAGGGCATGCTCGAGGGCGAGCACGCGCGCCGCGAGCGCCGCCGGGGACTCCCCCGGGATCACCGTAAGTCCGGCCTGGGCGATGATCGGGCCGCCATCGACGGCGTGGGTGACGAGGTGCACCGTGGCGCCATGGATACGCGCGCCGGATGCGAGGGCGCGCCGGTGGGTGTCGAGCCCGGGGAACGCCGGTAAAAGCGAGGGGTGGATGTTGAGCAGGCGCCCCTGGTAACGGCCTACGAAGTCCGCGCCCAAGACCCTCAGAAAGCCGGCCAGCGCGATGATATCCGGCGCCAGATCGTCCAGCGCCGTCGCCAGGGTCTCCTCGAAGGCCGCGCGCGTGGCAAACCGGCGATGATCGACGAGGCGTAGCGCAAGACCCTGATCGCGCGCGTAGTCGACGGCCGGGGCCGTGGGGTTGTTGCTGACCACGCCTGTGATCGCATAGCCCTGTTCGGAGGCCTCTTCTTGCAAGGCGCGCAGGTTGCTGCCGCGCCCCGAGACCATGACCGCAACCCTCAAGGGCGGTCTCAGGCCCATGCGAATTCGCCGGGGCCCTCATCGACACGGCCGATGACAAACGGTGCCTCCCCGTGATCACGGAGCACGGCCTCGGCGACCCCGGCATCGGCGGCATCGACCACCACCACCATACCGACGCCGCAGTTGAAGGTCCGGTACATCTCCTCTTCGGCGATGTCTCCGCCCTCCTGAAGCCAGCCGAAGATCGCGGGCCGCGACCAGGATGATCGGTCGATGACCGCGCGCCGGCCCTCGGGGATCACGCGCGGGACATTGCCAGGCAGCCCTCCACCCGTGATGTGCGCCATGGCGTGGACGTCGATCGCGGCATGGAGGGCGAGCAGGGCCTTCACATAGATGCGCGTGGGCGCGAGCAGGATGTCGTCGAGGCGGCGGTCGCCGACGGTCGCGGTGAGATCCGTCCCGCGTCGGGCGAGGACCGCCCGCGCCAGGGAGTAACCGTTGGAGTGCAGCCCCGACGAGGGCAGCCCGAGGATGATGTCACCGTCTTTGACGCGGCGGCCGTCGATCAGGCGTTCCCGTTCCACCGCTCCCACGCAGAAGCCGGCCAGGTCATAGTCCTGATCGCGGTACATCCCCGGCATCTCCGCGGTTTCGCCGCCGACCAGGGCCGCACCCGCCAATTCGCAGCCACGACCGATTCCGGCGATAATACGTTCGGCCTTGCGGACGTCGAGTCGGCCCGAGGCGAAGTAATCCAGAAAAAAGAGCGGCTCGGCCCCTTGCACGACGATATCGTTGGCGCACATGGCGACCAGGTCGATGCCGATGTCGTCATGGCGATCGAGCGCGATCGCCAGCAGCAGTTTTGTGCCCACGCCGTCGGTGCCCGAGACCAGCACGGGGTCGCGATAGCGCCCGGACAGCGCAAAGAGCGCGCCGAACCCGCCAAGACCCGCGAGGACTCCGGGGCGGGTGGTTTTGGCGGCGATCGGCTTTAGGGCCTCGACCAGGGCATCGCCGGCCTCGATGTCGACGCCGGCGGTACGATAGCTCAAGGGGTTTGGGGTCTTGGGTTCAGTCACTGGGGTCTTGTCACAGGCGGGCTCCGAGATGGCCGTTATGTTAGGGCCTGGGACCCTGCAAGTAAATCTTGACTTCGGTCGGCGCGCACGGGTAAACGGGGACCGCACGCCCGGCGCTGCTGTGCCCGCACTGTGAGAGGGATGTCCGCGTGAAAAGACTGCAGCATCTACCCAACATGATCACGCTTTTGCGGATGGCGTTCGTACCGCTTCTGATCCTGGTCCTGAAGGATCACCATTACCTCGAGGCCCTGTGGGTGTTCCTGATTGCGGGGATATCGGACGGTCTGGACGGTTATATCGCCAAGCGGTTTGGTTTCGTGAGCCAGCTCGGCGCCATTCTCGATCCCCTGGCCGACAAGATCCTGTTGGTGAGCGCCTATGTGATGCTGGCGCTGCTGGCGCTCGTGCCGTTCTGGCTGGTGCTTGTGGTGACCTTCCGGGACGCGCTTATCGTCGGCGGCTACCTCGTTTATACCTCGCTGTACGGGCCGGTATCGATGCGCCCGAGCCGAGTGAGCAAGTTCAACACCTTCACCCAGATCCTGCTCGTGGTGTTCCTGCTCACCGAGCGCGCCTTCGCGTTTCATGTCGCCCACATCCAGGCGGCGCTCGTCTTTGTGGTCCTTGTCACGACGATCGCAAGCGGCGGACACTATCTGTGGACTTGGGGAATCGTGCGGGAGATCGAGGCAGGACGTGCTGGGAGAGACTGAACGCCGGGTCTTGTATGCCGTCGCGATATTGCTGGCGGCGGGTGCCGTGATCTATGTCCTGGCGCCGGTGGTCACCCTGTTCCTGTTGGCCTCGCTCATCGCCTACATCGCCAATCCGCTGGTCTCGCGGGCGCAACGCGCCGGCGTGCCGCGCAGCGCCACCATCCTTCTTCTGCTGCTGTTGCTGGTGCTTGCGGTCGCGGCTCTGGCATTCGCGCTCGTACCCATGGCGCAAAGGGAGTTCACGACGTTCACCGCGCATGCGCCGGCCTATATGGACTGGTTGCAGGCGCGTATCCTGCGCGCCACCCATGGTCGCTATACGCCCGATCTCCACGCACTGAAGCGGCATATCCTGGCGCAATGGCAAGGGGTGGGGGCCGACGTCGCCCGGCTCCTGCCGGTGGCCACCGCCTCCGGCCTGCACATCCTCGTAGCGCTCGCGCGACTCATGCTGATTCTTGTCGTGACCTTCTACCTGTTGCGCGACTGGGACGACATTGGCGCCACCGCCGTGGAGATCCTGCCGGGTCGTTACCGCGAGCCGATAGTGCGCTTCGCAGGCGAGGTCGATGTCCAGCTCGGCCGGCTCCTGCGCGGCCAGCTCACGGTCATGATCGCGCTTGCCATACTCTATACTGTCGGTCTGAGCATAGCCGGCCTGGATCTGGCCCTGCCGGTCGGTGTCGTGACGGGATTTTTGAGCTTCATCCCGTATCTCGGGTTTTTTACCGGGCTTTTCACCGCGAGCCTCGCGGTGTTGCTGCAGTACCATGACGTGAGGCATCTTCTGTTCGTGTTCGCGGCCTTTGGCTTTGGAGAGATGATGGAGAGCATGGTCCTCGGCCCGCGGCTCGTGGGCCGTTCGATCGGTCTGCACCCGCTGCTTGTGATCTTCGCGGTGCTGACCGGAGGGCAGCTTTTCGGGTTTGCCGGGATCTTGCTGGCCCTTCCGGTCTCCGCGGTGCTCATGGTCTGGCTAAGACGCGTCCATGCCCGTTATCGCCACAGCGCGTGGTCCGAATGACGCGCCAGCTGCCGCTCGATCTGTCGGTGCGCGATCGCCCCTCGTTTGAAAATTTCTGGGCGACCGAGAATGGCGCGGCGCTCGCCGCCGCGCGCGCCTTCGCCGAGGGGCGGCCGGGGCCCTTGTATCTGTTCGGCCCCGAGGGCTGTGGCAAGACCCATCTCCTGGCGGCCGTGGCACGCGCGGTCCAGGGAGGTGGCCCCTGCGCGTTCCTGTCGCTCGCCCATACCTCCCCGATGGCCTGGCAAAGTCTGGCCGATCTGCCGCCCGAGAGTACGGTCTGTGTTGATGACATGGAGGCCTTGGCGGGGCACGCCGATGGCGAGCGGCAGCTGTTCGTGCTGTTCGAGACACTGGCGCCGGCGCGACGCATCGTGCTGGCCGGACGCAGTAACCCCGCCGGCCTAGCGGTGACCCGCGATGACCTGCGGACGCGGCTTGGAAGCGGCCCGATCGTGGCCATGCGCCGTCTGTCGGATGAGGTCAAGGCCCAGGCCCTCTGTCACCGCGCCTCGCTTAGGGGACTGCAGCTGAATGATGCGGCATGTGCCTATCTTTTGGCGCACGGTCCGCGCGATCCGCGGGCGCTTTTCGCGTTGCTGGAAGACCTCGATCGCGAGACCCTGGCGGACGGACGGCGCCTTACCATCCCGTATCTGCGCGCCGTCCTCGCGCGTCCTTAGAGGGGGTGGTACGCAGGGTGGGGACTTACGTCGGGGCCGGCGCCAGTCTTTGTGCGATACGCGCCACGCGCTCCCCGAGCGCCAGACACAAGGTCTTTTCCTCGGTGGTCACCGGCCGATCGTCGCGCGCGCCGGCCAGATGGCTCGCGCCGTAGGGTGTGCCGCCGGAGGCGGTGGTGGTGAGCATGGGCTCGGTGTAGGGGATGCCGACCAGCAGCATGCCGTGATGCCAGAGCGGCACGCTCATCGACAATAATGTCGCCTCCTGACCGCCATGCAGGGTGCCGGTGGAGGTGAACATCCCGGCGGGCTTGCCGGCCAGCGCGCCGGCGAGCCACAACGGCGTCGTGGTCTCGAGAAAGTGTTTGACGGGAGCGGCCATGTGACCAAAGCGCGTGGGACTGCCCAGGATCAGACCGTCGCAGTGGCGCAGGTCATCGAGATCGGCGTACGGCGGCCCGCTCTCGGGGATCGCCGGGGCGCAGGCCTCCGGCGCGGGCGACACCTCCGGCACGGTACGGACCACGGCTTCGCACCCCGGGACCGATGCCACGCCGCGCGCCACCAGGTCGGCCATGCGTCGCACACTGCCATGGCGGCTGTAATATAGCACCAGAATCCGGGTCATGAGGGGTCGCCGGACGCGGCGCGTGCCACGAGGTCTGCGAACGCCTGATGGTCCATGAGGCCGTGGGCGGCCACGAGGTCTGCGATCGGCCGGCCGCTGGCCTCCGATTCCTGCGCCACGCGCGCCGCCGCGCTATAGCCGATCGCGCGGTTCAGCAAGGTGGCCAGGCCCACGCTGGCGTGCGCATAGGCCCGACAACGGTCGCGATCGGCCTCGATGCCGGTAAGGGCCCGCCGGGTCATCGCGGTCATGGCCCGGGTCAGCCAGTCCATCATGTCAAACAGCGCGGACCCGAGCGCCGGCATCATGACGTTGAGTTCGAGTTGACCGGCCTGGGTCATGGCGGCCACGGCGGCGTCTTGTCCGAGGACCTGGTAGCAGACCTGATTCAACATCTCGAGCATGACCGGATTGACCTTGCCTGGCATGATGCTCGATCCCGGCTGCACCGGCGGCAAATGGATTTCGGCAAGGCCGGTGCGCGGTCCCGAGGCCAGCAGCCGCAGGTCGTTGGTGATGCGTGTGAGTTCGAGCGCAAGCCCGCGGATAGTCGCCGACAGCTGCATGATGTCGGCCATGGATTGCATCTGCGCGCAGAGGTCGGGCGCCGGGCGCAAGGCCTCGCCGGTGAGCGTGGCGAGTTCGGCGCATACCTGTTTGGCGTAATGGGGCGGGGTATTGAGGCCGGTCCCGACCGCGCTGCCGCCGAGCCCCAGTTCGCCCAGGTCGACAGCGGTATCTTGTATGCGCCGGGCGCAGCGCTTTAGGGTCCATGCATAGGCCGAGAACTCGCGCCCAAGCGTGGTCGGAACGGCGTCTTGCAGGTGTGTGCGGCCGCTCTTTACGGTGTCTTGTTCGCGCGCGGCCAGGGCATCGAAGGCGCGCGCCATGTCGTGGGTGGTGGATACAAGACGCGTGAGCTTGGCAAGCGCCGCCAAGCGTATGGCAGTCGGGATGGTGTCGTTCGTGCTCTGCCCCATATTGACATGATCGTTGGGGTGCAGCGGGTGGTAGACGCCGCGTTCGCCGCCGAGCGCCACGTTGGCGAGGTTGGCGATGACCTCGTTGGTGTTCATGTTATGGCTGGTGCCGGCCCCGGCCTGAAACCGGTCGACCACGAACTCGCCATGGTACTGGCCGTCCGCGATGGCGGTCGCGACGCGCTCGATCTCGCGCGCGAGACGCTCGTCGAGCCAGCCGGCACGGGCGTTCACCCGTGCCGCGGCGATCTTCACGCGCGCGTGGGCGACGATGAAATCACGGTCGGGCGCGCGACCCGATATCGGAAAATTCTCCACGGCGCGTGCCGTTTGGATACCATACCAGGCATCGGCCGGCACCGGATATTCGCCAAGACTGTCTTTTTCTCTGCGCGTCGTCATGGGTATGGGAAACGCCGGCGGGCCGCGGGATCTGCGAGGCTCAGCCCGACCACTGCGTTCTCGTCCTCCTTTGAAGATGGGAGATAGGATTCATGTTTCCTTCACGAGGCTTGCGGCCCGCGGCGCATGGCGTTGAAGGCGGTCCGGCGGCGACTTTCGACCAGGCCTGGAGCCGTAGGCGCCAGTATAACCGAATGTCCGGATTGCCATGGGATCACGTATCCGGGTTTTGCGTCCCGCCGAGGCCGCCCGCAGTCCTGGTCGGCATCGTCGGCAGGTGGGGTATGGGTCGACGGGACCGCGTCGTCGCGACCCGCCCCGGTCCCACGCCGAGGCGCCGTTCGGATGCCCGCGGGGGGCCGCCGAGCGCATGGCGAGCGGATACCGACATGGTGCATTCGTGATCTTGGTGCCGGGGTCCCTCTCAGCACGACGGCCGGTCTTGTCTGCGGCCCGGGGAGTCGGTATCGTCGCCTTGTATGAGACCTGTCTTTCAGCCGCGGATCGGCGAGGCCGATAGCCGCCGCTTCCTGCGTTTTGCGTTTTCGCTCGCCGATCTGGCGCGGCGGCTCCTGGCCGAGACCCCCATCGGGGAAGCGGATATTGCCGTCAAGGCCGATGGCTCCTATGTGAGTGTGGCCGATCAGCGCATCGAGGCGGCCTGGCGGGAGGCCATTGCCGGACAGTTTGGTGATCACGATCTCGTGGGCGAGGAGTATCCGGCGGAGGGTCGAGGCAGCGCCTGGGAGTGGGTCCTCGATCCGATCGATGGGACCGATAATTTCGTGCATGGCATGGCGACCTTTGGCACCCTGGTGGCCTTGCGCCACGAGGGTGTTCCGGTGCTCGGGGTCATAGACCACCCGCGGCTCGACCTGCGGGTGAGCGCCGCCCATGGACTCGGGGCCTCGTGCAATGGGCGCGACGTGCGCGTCGCCGACCGCCAGGAATCGGGGACACCGATAGTCATCGCAACGGCCCCCGAGAATTTCACCAAGGGCGGTCGTCCGGAACTCTTTGGCCGATTGGCGGCAGCCCACCCGAACCTGCGCGTTTACCGGGACTGTTATGCCCATAGCGTGGTTTTGCAAGGTCAGGGGGCGGTGGCCGTCGACTGGCATGCGCAGCTCTGGGATGTATGCGCGGCGTGGGCGATCGCGCGCGAGGCGGGTGCGGCGTTCGAGCGCCTGGATGGGCCGCCGGGGCGTTATCGGGTCGTTTTCGGGCGGCCCGCGGCGGTGGCGGCGGTCACGGATCTGCTGGGGATCGCGCGGGAGGGGGAGGAGGAGGGATGAAGGCCGAATTTTGGCATACGCGTTGGCATGAGAATCGCATTGGTTTCCATCAGGCCGAGATCAACCGTTTCCTGCGCCGGCATATCGACGCCCTGGGCCCCAAGGGCCCGGTGTTCGTGCCGCTGTGTGGCAAAAGCCGCGACATGAGCTGGCTTTTCGAACAGGGGCGCGAGGTCATAGGGATCGAGATCAGCCCGCTCGCCGTCGAGGCATTTTATCGGGAACAGAAGATCCCCGTGGATCGGGTCGGCCGCGGCGAGTTCCTGGAGTACCAGGCGACCGGTGTCACCATCCTGCTCGGCGATTACTTCCGGTTGACCGCGGAACTGCTCGGGCCGGTGGCGGCCGTCTATGATCGCGCCGCCCTGATCGCCATGCCGCCGGCCACGCGACGCGCCTATGCCGAGCATATGGCCCGCCTGCTGGCCCCGGGGACGCCGGTCCTGCTGATCGCCCCCTTTTCCCTGAAAGATCCGCAAAGCGGCCCGCCGTTTGCGGTATCGTCATCGGAAATCCAGGAGATCTTCGCCGATCATTTCACGGTGGAAGTCCTGGAATGCGAACGCAAAACTGCGGAGGAGGATCCGCGACTCGCCGAGCAGGGTCTGGCGTGGCGCGAGGAGGGCGTGTACCGGCTGTGCCGGCGGGCAGGGCGCGAGGCGTAGGCGCGCGCCTTCCGGCGGTTGGGCGCGACCGGCGGCAGACGAGGGGGACGGGGTCATGGATCCATTGGTGAACATCGAGGGCGAGTGCTTCGATGCTGTTTTTGGTGAGGCCGTCAGGGACCGGGCGCTGCGCGCCCTGGAGGGGGGGCGGGTCTTGTTCTTTCCGCGTCTCACCTTCCCGCTCGGTGCTGATGAGCGGTCCTTCCTGGATCCCCGTTGTTCGGATGGTCGCGCCAAGAACATCAGTTATGACGTGTCATCGGGTAGTCTGAAAGGGACGGCCCTGGCAGGTCATGAACGGGAACGCTTGCGTGACATGGTGGCGCGGTATGCGCAGAGCGCGCGCACGCTGGTGGAGGGCCTGCTGCCGGGTTACACGCCGCATCTGCGCCTGGGGCGCACCAGTTACCGCCCGGTCGAGGCCAAAGAGCGACCCTCCTCCTATCGCAAGGACGACAGCCGCCTGCATGTGGACGCCTTTCCCTCGCGTCCGAACGGGGGCCAGCGCATATTACGGGTCTTTAGCAACGTCAATCCCGACGGTCGCGGTCGAGTGTGGCGTCTGGGTGAGCCCTTCGAGACCTGCGCCCGGCGTTTTTTGCCAGCGATACGTCCGCCGCTGCCGGGGCAGCGCTGGCTATTGGCCGCATGCGGGCTTACCACCGGCTACCGCTCGGCCTACGATCATTACATGCTGGCCTTGCATAATGCCATGAAGGGCGACGACTATTTTCAGCGTCACTGTCCCCAATACGAGGTCACGTTCCCGGCCGGGACCACCTGGGTGGTCTTTACCGATCAGGTCCCCCATGCGGCGATGGCCGGCCAGTATCTGTTCGAGCAGACCTTTCATCTGCCCGTGCAGGGCCTGAACGAGCCGGCGCACGCGCCGCTGTCGGTGCTGGAGCGGCTCCTCAAGCGGCCGCTGGTCGCGACCCGAGATCAAAACCGCTCGATCCGGGCCTCGTAGGGGTAGAGCAGCAGGCGATAGAGGGTGTCGCCGAACTGCACATGGGTGGCCTCCGGTCGACCGATGACCAAGGTCTGGCCGCCGCGTGCCGAGAGCGCCGCCATCCCGAATCGCCGTGCCGCGATCAGCCCATTCAGGACCTCGACCAAGTCCTCGCGCGCCACCGAACAGGTGTTGTCTACGATCCGGCACGCGTGTCCGTTATGAGTCCGCCCCTCGATGATGACGGCATCAGGCCGCAATGACTCCGGTCCCGGGCAGCGGGCCTGTGGATCAATATAATCGTCCATGGCCCATTTTACCGCCGCCAAGGCAGGTTTTGATACCGTTCCCATGCGCGGCTGAAGGACTCCGTGGATCTGCCAGACCGCGAACGGGACATTGCCATGCGCGATCTTGCGCGAACGGTGGCTCGGCAAAGCCAGGCGGGATCGGTTTTGCCGGGCTACCGATGAGGCGATCCGGCGCATGGAACAGGCGGTACCGGCGGTGTGTCTTGCTGCGGCACGTCACCATCGATTGGACGGCCGCCTACGGCCTCTTGCCTCGTGCGCCGAGACGCTCGCCGGTCCCGTCTCTTTATCGGACATGGTTATCGGGCCACTCACGGGCCCGGCATGGGTCTCACCGCGGGCTGCGGGTGCGAGGGTCGCCCACATCTTTATCAAAACACGCGGAAAGTCCCGCCATTCCACATCCGCCGCGAACGGATAGGGCCCTGTCCCTTCGGGCGCGGGCCCACGCAATGCCGTATCGACCGCCGTCACCATGTTCCGAAGCGATGTCACTTCCTCGCGGGAATGGGCGGGCGCGTCAGAAGGTATTGACGACCGCAGAGACGCCCGGCACGGTACACACCACCTTTTCGACGACATTACGCAGATCCAGCACCGAGTTCGGGCAACCGGCACAGGCGCCCTTCATCCGCACGCGCACGGTGGTGTCAACGATATCCACGAGCTCGATATCGCCCCCGTCGCGCTGGAGTATCCGGCGCACATCCTCGATGGCGTGCTCGACGGCCGCCCGGTCCGGCGGTCCCGCGCCCGCATCCAAGGCCGGTCCTCGCCGTTCGCGAGCCGCGATGGCCTGGGCGCGCGCGATGCGGTACGCCATGTCCGGATCCGTCCCCTCCAGGGCGTCGAGTTCCTCTTCCGTATAAAATCGAATCGCCTGCGGGTGGTGTTTTTCACTCATAGGGCATCTGTGTCTCGTCGGGCCGGTCCCCGCCACGTCTTTCCAGGAAGGCCGATTGACCCCGCTTGCGTCGCCCCCTAAGGTGGGCTGCAGGTCACGCAGAGGGAGCGGCCATGTTATGGACCATCTTCGTCATTTTACTCGTATTGTGGCTCGTAGGCATTGTGAGTTCGCGCACGATGGGTGGTTTCATTCATATTTTGCTGGTGCTTGCCCTGGTGCTTTTGATCGTCAATCTGGTTCAAGGCCACGCCATATGAGTGGGATTGACAGGCGCGGGGCGCCCTCCTAGAGTGGCCGCACCCCGAACCGGCAACACTTGGGATCGAGACTTGGTGCGCCACGGGCGCGTTCAGGGACAAGAATCGTGGTAAGGAGTCGCTTTATGTCGGATATCAGCGATATACGCAAGGATGTGATGACGATCGTCGAGACCAGCGGGAAGCTGGCGCGGCCGATCCCGCCCGACAAGGATCTCTATAGTGACCTTGGCGTGGAGTCGGTCAATGCGATCAGTATCTTGCTGGCGCTCGAGGGCCGCTTTGGCACGACCATAGACGATACCCGGTTTATCGAGGCCCGTACCGTAAACAGTCTCGTCGATCTCGTGGCCGAGGCCAAGCTCGCGCCCGGTGCACGCGTGGCTTAAAGCCGCGTCCGCGTAGCCGTCCGCCATGGGCGCCCCGCGCGTGCCGTCATTTGACTTTGGGGATTTTCGTTCTAAGGTCAAAGGATGGTCATGCGGGGGAGCAAGGCCTTGATTTGCGGCCGTTAAATCCCCGCCGATAACTTGAGGTGAGCGTGAGTGCGACTACGGCGGTGGTGACGGCGCGCAACGGTGGTCGAGTGCTTGTGGTGGACGATTCCGCGGTCATCCGCCAAGCCATCAGCAAGATGCTGAAGGTGGACTTCGATGTCGCGGTGGCGGCCGACGGCGAGGCCGGCTGGGAGACGCTTTTGCAGGCCCCCGACGTGGGTGTATTGATCACCGACATCGAGATGCCGCGGCTTGACGGCTATGCCTTCATATGTCGCGTACGGGCCAGCGATGACGCGCGCATCCGCGAGCTCCCGATCATCGTGATCACCGGCGCAGACGACGACGAGACCAAGACCCGCGCGTTCGCCTGCGGGGCTACGGACTTCATTACAAAGCCCCTGAATCTCGCTCAGCTTCAGGCCTGCACGCAGGCCTATATGCGTTTCGAACAGCCGGTTCCCGAGGAGGCCTCCCCTTATGAGGGGCTGCTTGGCCGGGACGCCTTCCATGAGCGGGGGGAGGCGCTGTTGCGCGAGGCCAGCGCGCAGCGCCCGGTGACATTGTTGCTCGCGGCCCTCGATCGGGTGCGTATCCTGTATCGCGAATACGGGGACGAACAGATGGAGGCGGTAGTAGGGCATGTCGCCACCGTGCTGCGTGATGAGGCGGGGGCCGATGTGACGGCGATGGCGCGGCTTGGCGGGGCCGAATTCGGCATACTCATGGGGGGCACATCCAAGGGTCGAGGGCTCGTTTTGGCACAGCGCCTGGTGGGGGCGTTTGCGCATCGCCCGATCCATGACGGCAAGACCCTCAGTATCAGCGTAGGGGTGGCGTCGTCGGAAGAGGGCGCAGCGGGCTGTGAGGCACTCCGCCAGATGGCCGAGGAGCGACTGAAGCGCGCCGTGGCCCTGGGAGGCAACCGGGCGAGCGGCTCGGCCTTGAGCGATACGCTCGGCGGGGCCGAGGAGTTGGTCCTGGACGGCATTATCGTGCCCGGCCCGCCGGCGGAGTCCGGGGGTGATGCTGGCCCTGAGGTCTTGTTCGAACCCGAATTCATGCCCGAGCCGGTCGTCCCGCCGGCATTTTCCGTTCCCGGGCCGGCCACCCGTCCGGTCGCGATGATGGGACTCGACCGCGCCGTGTGTTATCTCCGGGACGGACGGGGGGCGGAGCTCGAGCCGTTTCTGGATCTGCTGACATCGGAGGTCGTGGTGTTGCTCGAGTTCCTGAACGCGCGTCGCGGGCTGGGCCTGAATCCCGTCATCGCCGCCTTGCGTCAGTCGGTGCCTGCGGATCCGGGCGTTTAAGCGCGACCGCGGTGATGCCCGCCAAGGCCGGGAACCGCCGGCGTCAGGCATGATCGATCCGCAGGCCGGCGGTGGACGGGAACCTGTGGCATGGTTACAGGTCCCACCAGAAAAGACGGGTAGAGGCGCCATTGGAAAGTCGGCAGGGAGATCGCGGGTCCCGGTGCATTCCCGCCGGGGCCGGAGGCAGTCCTTCTCCGAGGCGCCCGGGCGGCGTGCCGCCCCGGGTATGCAAGAGGCGTAGGGCGGCGGGCTGCGCCGTACCGGCGGCGGCCGGCGGTTGCGGGCCGATGTGGCGTGATGTCCGTCCGGCATGAGGGCGTGTCTTGACTATCCGCGGCTTGCGATGGTCGCCGTCCTGGCATTGCTGTCTGCGACCGGATGCGCGCACGCGGCGGCCAAGGCCCTCCCGAAGGCCGGATGGCATGGGGAGTTCGGGGCCGGCCTGTCGTCGTCTTCGGGGGTTGCGCTCACCACCAGTCTGAACTCCACCGATCGGCTTCGCGACACCGTCGGCCTTTGGAGCTACGGCGGAAACCTAAGCTACAATTACTTTTCCTACAATGGCGTGGCGGATGTGAACCGTCTCGTTACCACGCTTAACGTGCGGCGCAGTTTCAAGTCGGCGCCGGTGAGTTTCGTTGTCGGTAGTGTCCGCTATGACCATAATCTCTTCGATGGCTACGATCATTATTTCGTGGAAATGGTGAATGCCGGCCGGACGGTCGTTGCCACCCACACCATGCATCTCAATCTCGAAGCCGGCGGGGGCGCCCGGCAGAACTACTATCCCGTGGGGCGCCCCGCGCAAGATGAACCGGTCGGTGACGTGGCGATGAACTATGTGTGGCATCTGCGGCGAGGGACACGCTTCAGTGAACGCCTGAGCGTCATGGGGGCGCGTAGCGGGACGCTCGTCACATCGACCAGCGGGGTGACGACCACGCTCATATTCCACTTGGCACTCAAATTCTCGGAAGAGGTCATCCATTATACGAGCCTGCCGTCCACGGCCCTCGTCCACTACGCCACCACCACGACCTTCACCACGCTGAATCTCATCTACCATATCGGTTAGCGGTCGCCGGGCGGCCATAGGCCCTGAAGGGTGCATGCCCGGGGCCGCCTATCATGGCCCGCCCGGGCCGTGCGGCCGGTCGGGACTATGGGGTCTGGACGGGCCTTGTCCCATGGCCCCGCGGGCGCATCAGGCGCGCACGCGGTCGTGGGTTTCGCGGACGGCGATGGCGATCCACAGGCCTGATCCGGCCACCAGCGCTGCCGTCAACCAGATGGCCGGTTGTGCCTGCCGGGTCTGCGCGGCGACCAGCCCCAGCACGATGCCGCCTATCGCATAGCCGGTATCGCGCCAGTACCGGTAGACGCCGAGGATACGCCCCCGTTCCAGCGGGGGCGCCCGATCCGACATGGCGGCAATGAGGTTTGGGTATAACAGCGCCATACCCATACCCATGACCACCGCGGCCGCGAGCCAGTCGCGGAATGAACGCTCGACCGCCACCCCGACCAACGCCAACGCCAACAGCATGAAGCCCGTCACCACCGGCACCTTGCGCCCGATGCGGTCCGCCAGATGTCCGGTGGCAAGCTGCGAGAGGCCCCAGACCATGGCATAGAGCCCGGTGATCCAGCCGATCCGCACCAGGCCCAGGCCGTGGGTCCGGAAAAAGACCGGCAGCAACACCCATACCAGGGTGTCGGCGATCTTATTGGCGACCCCGCCCTGGCAAATGGCGCGGTAGGTCGGGTCCCTGAAGGAGACGCGTTTAAAGCCATCCCATAGCGACGGACTCGGGGTGCTGGCATCACCGGCGGCCTGGTGGGCGTGTTCGGCGCGCACCCACAGGATCGTATCCTCGACGCGCGTGAGCACCAGCAGGGCGCAGGCGATAGTTGTGAGACCAAAGACGAAAAGCGTAAGCCGTGGCCCGTAGGAGAGGGCGGCATAGCCGGTGCCGAGCCCGGCCATGCCCACGGCAATGTAGCCGAGCGCCTCATTGATGCCGACCGCAAGCCCGCGCTCGTTGCTGGCGGCGAGATCGATCTGGCTCGTGACCGTCATCGTCCAGGTAAAGGCCTGATTGATACCAAGGAAGATGTTGGCGGCAATGATCCACCACCAGTTCGGCGCAAGGGCGATCAAAAGCGGAATCGGGACCCCGGCAAGCCATCCATAGAGCAGCACGCGCTTGCGCCCCAGGCGGTCGGAAAGATCGCCCGCCACGAAGTTCAAGGCGCCTTTCACGAGACCAAAGGAGATGACAAACGATGCCAGAAAGAAGAAGGCGTGGGGTCGCACGCCGAAATCGCGGCTCATGGTCGGCAGCACGGTCCGTTCCATGCCCATGATGAGTCCCACGAAAAACACCTGGATGGTCTGGAGACTGAACTGGCCGATATTGATGGCGATGCCGCGCCTTGCGTGCGCGCCAGCATTCATGGATGCGATTTGCCGCGCACCGGGGCCTTTGCGCGCGCGAGTTCGGCACGGTGCCGGGACGAAAGTTCCATGCGATCGAGAATGAGGTGACGGATCTGTTCGCAGGTATCCAGCACCCCCGGGTCGGTCAGCCGATAATGGCAGAAGGTCCCGCGCTTCTCGCAATGGATGAGCCCCCGGGCCTTCAGGATGCCGACATGCTGGGAGACATTGGCCTTGGAGAGGCCGGTTTTTTCGACAAGTTCGCCGGCGGTGTGTTCGCCGTGGCCCAGGATATGGACGATTTCCAGGCGCTTGGGGTGCGCAAGCGCCGCGAAGATTTCGGCGAAGAGCGTAAACCGGATATCCCCGTCGGTCACGCCGCGCGCCCCAGGTTGGCGGCGACGATGCGGTCCATATCCGCCGGCCGCGCCGGCGTCTCCTCGACGAGCTGGGCGATGAAGGCCTCGCGTCCCAGGCTCAAATACGGGTCGAAGCGCCTTTCAAAACCGAGCGTCGACGAGGGCTTGCCGGAAAGCCCCGCGCCACAGACGCTGCCGGCGGCGTGTCCGGGAAAGATCTCGAGGTCGTCGGGAAGGGCCAGGATGCGCTCATGGAGGCTATCATAGAGGAGCGCCGCCATGTGCTCCGGCGTGCCGCCCAGATCCGGGCGTCCGACCCCGCCCACGAAGATCGTGTCCCCGGTCAGCGCAAACCAGGGATCGCGGCCGCGCCGCAGGTCGGCGACCAGCAGGCAGATGCTGTCTTGGGTGTGTCCCGGCGTATGGATGACACGCGTGACGACATTGCCGGTTGCCAGTTCATCCCCATCCCGCAGGCCATGTATCGGAAAGCCCACCGCGCCCTGGTCGCTTTCATGGAGGCAATAGGGACTGCCGACCCGTGCCGCCAGCGTCCGCCCCCCGGAAAGATGATCGGCGTGGATATGGGTGTCGATCACATAGGCGATATGTACCGTGCTCTTCTGGGCCTCGGCCACGAACCAGTCCTCGTCGCCCGCCACGACATCCACGGCCACCGCCAAGCCGCGACTGCCACAGCCATAGAGGTAGGAGAGCGTGCCATCGGCGCTCATGCGTTGTTTGAAGAACATTCGGGCCCCTTGAGATAAACAAGTTTAGAAATTCCTTAACAAATATAAGATCGCCGCGCCGCCTCTGTCAAGGGACGGTCGTTGCCGGGTGGGCCGGGGCCGTCCTTTGCGCCCGCGGCATGCCGCCCTCCCCGAAGGGTGTCGAGTGGTTAGGGGCCGCCCTCGGCCCGACAGGGCGGGCCGAGGGCGGCGGGGGTGTCGCCGGGGTCAGGGTCGGGCGCGCTCGTACTGGGCGGGCCATTGACCGTCGCTATGCAGGGCGTGAGCGGCATGCAACGGCCAGTAGGGGTCACGCAGGAGTTCGCGCCCCAGGAACACGCAGTCGGCGAGGCTCGTGCGCACGATCTGCTCGGCCTGCAGCGGCTCATTGATGAGGCCCACGGCGCCCACGGCGATGTCGGCCTCGGTGCGTATGCGGGTGGCGAACGGGGTCTGATAGCCGGGGCCGGCAGGAATCTGGGCGTCCGCGACCATGCCCCCGCTCGAGCAATCGATAAGATCGACGCCGCGGGCCTTCAATTCCCGGGCGAGCACCAATGACTGCTCGATGTCCCAGCCGCCGTCCACCCAATCGGAGGCCGAGATGCGCACGAACAGGGGCTTTGCGTCGGGCCACACCATGCGTACCGCCTCGGTCACTTCGAGCGGCAGCCGCACGCGATTCTCCAGCCGCCCCCCGTAGCGGTCCTCGCGGCGATTGGCGAGCGGCGACAGGAATTCATGCAGCAGGTAACCATGCGCCATGTGCAGTTCCAGGACATCGAACCCGGCCTCGTGGGCGCGGCGTGCGGCCTGCGCGAAATCCGCCACCACGCGCCGCAGGTCGGCATCCCGACAGGCCTCCGGCCGGGGGTGCCCGGTGGCGAATGGAACCGGGCTTGGCGCGATCACCGACCAGCCGCCCTCGGCCGGCGACAACGGGCGTCCCCCGCGCCAGGGGGCATCGGTGGAGGCCTTGCGGCCGGCATGGGCGATCTGGATTCCGGCGGCCGCGCCCTGGGACTTTATGAAGTGGACGATGGGCTTTAGCGCCTCGCCGTGATCATCGCTCCACAGGCCCTGGTCTCCGGGGCTGATGCGGCCCTCGGGGCTCACTGCCGTAGCCTCCATCATGACCAGCGCCGCCCCGCCCACCGCGCGGCTGCCGAGATGGACGAGGTGCCAGGCGGTCGGGAAGCCGTCGATGCTCGAGTACTGGCACATCGGCGAAACGAAGATGCGGTTGCGAAATGTCTGCGAACGTAGACGAAAGGATGAAAATAGCGCGCTCACGCGGCCTCCTGTCGGTTGTGATGATCGGTTATCAGGCCTGCGCGATGGGGAACGCCAGGACCTCGTCGATGTGCGTGGCGTCCATGGCCAGCATCAGGACCCGGTCGAAGCCAAGCGCGCAACCGGCGCAGTCGGGCAGATCGCCTTCGGAGAGTGCCGCAAGCAGGCGGTGGTCCTGGTCAATGTGCGGCAAGCCCCGTGCGCGCCGCCTGGCCGCCTCGAGCGCGAACCGGTCGGCGTATTCCGCGATCCGCGTCGCTTCGTGAAATCCGTTGGCGAGTTCCAGCGGCCCGCGGTAGATCTCGAAGCGATCCGCGAGTCCTTGGGCGTTCAAGCGCGCGAGCGCGGCCTGGCTTGATGGATAATCCGTCACTACCGTCAAGGCCTCGACCGGGAATCCGGGTGCTACGGCATGACTCATGAGCAGGTCGAGGATCTCATCGCGGTCGTTTAGGACCAGTTCTTGTGCCGCCGGAAGACGTCTCTGCGTGACTGCACGCAACTGGTCGGTCGGTGCCTCGATGGGGTCGATGTCCAGGACCTCGCGAAACGCCTCGCGGTAACTTACGATGCGCGCAGGCGCCTTAAGGGACGGGACGAGCCGCGCGATGAGGGCGCAGGTCTCGGCGATGAGACGCCGGTGGTCATAGCCCAGGCCGTACCATTCAACCAGTGTGAATTCGGGGTTATGGAACCGCCCGCTCTCGCCCTGACGAAACGCCTTCGTGATCTGATAGATCGAACCGCTACCCGCCATGATCAGGCGCTTCATGGCGTATTCGGGAGAGGTCTGCAGGTAAAGGGCGCCCAGAACCGGGTCGTTTAGCGCAAACTGCGCCAGTTGCGCGTCCGCTGCGCCGGCGCGCGCGAGCACCGGCGTCTCCACCTCCAGATAGCCGCGTTCCGCGAAGAACGCGCGTGCCTGGGCCAGCAGCGCGGCGCGCTGGCGCACGGCGGCGAGGCGCGCGCGCGGTGGAACGGTGTGCTCGTGCCCGGAGGCGGCCCTATTCCTTGGCGCGGGCAATGTATTCGCCGGTCTGGGTGTTGATCTTCAGACTGTCGCCGATATTGATGAAAAGCGGCACGCGCACGACCGCGCCGGTCTCCAGGGTCGCGGGCTTGCCGCCGCCGCCGCTCGTGTCACCACGCACGCCGGGGTCGGTGTCTGTGACCTTGAGCACGACATGCACCGGCGCGGCGACGCTCAAGGGCACGCCGTTCCACAACGTCACCAGGCACAGGGCCTGTTCCTTCAACCACTTGGCGGCCTCGCCCACGGCGGTCTTGTCGGCCCCCAGTTGTTCATAGGTTTCGGGCGACATGAAATACCAGAATTCGCCGTCGCTATACAGGTACTGCATCTCGACATCGATGACGTCGGCGCCCTCCACGGTGTCGCCGGATTTGAAGGTGCGCTCCACGACGCGTCCGGTCTTCAGATTGCGGATCTTGACGCGGTTGAAGGCCTGGCCCTTGCCGGGTTTCACGAACTCGTTTTCTATGATCGCGCAGGGATCCGCGTCGAGCATGATCTTCAGTCCGCTCTTGAATTCGTTGGTGCTATAGGTGGTCATGACGATCTCGGATTGGAGTAGGGGCTGGCCGGCGTCGCTTGCCTTTTATCGACCGAACACGGACAGTGCGCGCCTATGATACATCGAACCGATCCCGCACGGCAGGCACCCTGGCAGGTGGAGATGGCCGCGGCCATCCGTGACCCCGAGACCCTAGTCCGGGTCCTGGGGCTACCGGATACCCTGCTTGCGGCCGCACGCCGCGCGCACGAGCATTTCCCGGTACGGGTCCCTCCCGCCTATCTGGCGCGTATCCGCCAAGGCGACCCCGAGGATCCCCTGCTGCGCCAGATCCTGCCGCTCGATCTGGAGGAGGCCCCCCAGCCCGGGTTCTCGCGGGACCCGGTCGGGGATCTGGCCGCCCAGGTCGTACCCGGGGTCTTGCACAAGTACGAAGGCCGCGTGCTGCTGACCGCCACCGGGGCCTGCGCCATTCACTGCCGTTATTGCTTCCGACGCCACTTTCCCTACGCCAAGGCCCATGCCGCGCGCGACCGCTGGGCCCTAGCCACCGCCCACCTCGCCGCCGATCCCTCGATTCGCGAGGTGATCTTGAGCGGGGGCGACCCCCTGACCTTGAGTGACGACAAGCTCGCCGGCCTGATGGGTGCGCTACGCGCCCTGCCGCACGTAAAGCGCCTGCGGCTGCACACCCGCGTGCCCGTGGTGATCCCAAGCCGCGTCGATGACGGGCTTCTCGGCTGGCTTTATGAGACGCCGCTTGCGGTGGTCATGGTGTTGCACATCAATCATCCGCGCGAGGTGGACGAAGCCGTGGTTCGCGCTTGCGGGCGCTTGCGGGCGGCGCGCGTCACGCTTTTGAACCAGGCGGTGTTGCTCGCCGGGGTCAATGATGACGCCGAGGTGCTGGCGGCCCTGAGCGAGCGGGTGTTCGAGGCCGGCGTCCTGCCTTATTATCTCCACATGCTCGATCGCGTGGAGGGGGCTGCGCATTTCGCGGTCGACGCCGCGCGCGCCCTCGGACTTCTGGAGGTCCTGCGCGTCCGGCTTCCCGGCTATCTCGTGCCGCGGCTGGTGCGCGAGGAGGCCGGCGCCCCGGCCAAGGTCCCGGTGGTCACGGTTGGCGCAGGCCCCGGTTACCGGTAAAGTACGCGGTTACGTATAGAGGCGGGGCGGATAAGGTGGCGATTGCGGACTTGAACCTTTGGGACCCCGGGCTGGCCGGTTTGGGCGTGGGTCTGGCGCTGGTCACCGCGTTTTTTCTGGGCATGGTCCATGGGATAACGCCCGATGAGCACACCTGGCCGATCACGTTCAACTATGCCATCGGATCCTATTCGGTCCGCGGAGGCTTCAGGGCCGGTCTGCTGTTCTCGCTCGCCTTCACCTTGCAGCGCGCGATCGCCTCCGAACTCGCCTATTTCGCCATGAGCGATTTTCTCTCCGGGGCGCGCTGGAATTTCACGGTTTATATCGCCGTCGGGGCCGTCATGGCGGCCTCGGGGCTTTTCATATTGCGCAAGGGTCGCGTCCCGCACCTCTTCCACAGCCATGCGCTCGATCATGAGGCCCGCGACGAGCCCGCGGCCTTGCCGCGTTATATGCCGATCGTCCATGGTTTTCTGGCCGGATGGGGGACGGGCGCCTTTGCGATCATCGTCTATACGGTCCTGGCGCCGGCCATGCACCATGCCTATCTCGCATTCCTGCCCGGTCTTCTCTTCGGTCTCGGGACCACGGTCACGCAGATGCTCCTAGGCTCCCTGTTCGGTGGCTGGATGGCCCGGCGCAAGCTCGATGGCCGCGCGCGGGTCTATGTGGCGCGCAAGATGGCCGGCCGCACCTTGAGCGGCGGCGGCGCCGCTTTCATGCTCGTCGGCGCCCTCGGGCTCATGGACCCCGGTCTGGCCTCATTGTCCTGGGCAACCGGTCTGCGCGTGCATAATCTGGCGCACCTCGGCGTGGGTCTGATGCTGGTCGTGATCCTGCTCGTGCCGATCGCGGGCTATGCCTTCTGGAAATCGGTGCGCGAGGCCCGCCAGCGGTTTCCCGCCGCCTCGTAAGGTCATGGCCATTCACGGCCCGGGATACGGCGTCATGCGCAGGTACGGCCGGATTTCCTTGTAGCCTTTGGGGAATTTGGCGCCGAGCGCGGCCTTGTCCTTGATGGCCGGGGAGATCACTACATCGTCGCCGCTGCGCCAGTTGGCGGGTGTGGCCACGCTGTAGCGGTCGGTCAGTTGCAGCGAGTCGATGACCCGGAAGATCTCGCCGAAATCGCGTCCCGTGCTGGCCGGGTAGGTCAGTATGGTGCGGATCACCTTTTTCGGGTCGATGATGAACACCGAGCGCACCGTGAGCGTGTCGCTTTGCCGCGGATGGATCATGTCGTACAGGGTCGAGACCTTGCGGTCCTGGTCGCCCAGGATCGGAAACTCGACGTGGGTCTTCTGGGTGTCGTCGATATCCTTGATCCATTCCTTGTGGGTCGAGACCGGATCGACGCTTACCGCCAGCACCTTCACGTCACGACGCTTGAACTCTTCCATGAGCCGCGCCACGCTGCCGAGTTCGGTCGTGCATACCGGCGTGTAGTCGGCGGGATGCGAAAACAGCACGGCCCAATGGTTGCCGATCCATTTATGGAACTCGATCGGCCCTACCGTCGAGTCCTGGCTAAAGTCAGGGCCAATGTCGCCGAGATGCAGACTCATAAAAACCTCTCTGTATGGATGGATATAAGGGAAGACCGTGTGCGAGGATAAGCGCAAAGCGTCTAAGCGCGATGGGTCTTAGGGAGGAGGCTATGGGTTGTGTCAGATTGACCGTCACGGGGACCGTGCAGGGCGTCGGCTTTCGCGCCTATGTGCGCGATGAGGCGCGCCGTCTTTTCATTACCGGCTGGGTGCGCAATCGCGCGAATGGATCCGTCGAGGTTCTGGCCTGCGGTCCGGAGACGGCGCTTGAGGCGTTGACCGAACGGATCGCCAAGGGCCCGGCGGGGGCGCAGGTCATGGGCCTGGCGCGCGAGTCCTCGGACGAGGCGCGCGTACCCGAGAGCTTCCTGGTACGCTACGACGAGATCTGAGGGCGCGAGGCGCGCATCTCCGGGACGGGAGGATGGCCGCCGCGCCCGCTCAGGCCGCGGTGCGCGAGGTCATGGGCATGGCCTCCGGATCGGCACCATAGCGGGCGAGCCGGACCTGTGGGCGCCTGACGCGGGACCGTGCGCTGGTCATGGCACTGATATCCCGCACCGAGTAGGTCGCGTATACGTCTCAAAACGCGGATGAGCCGCAGCGCGGCCTCGAGCACGCGGAGCGGTCCTCGTCGGCGGGCCCATCATGGGATCGTCGCTGCCTGCCGCGACATTTTCCGTATGATCGACCCCCGCCAGATGGTCCCCGCAGGGTCGTGCGTTTGCGATGCGAAGGGTGAGTATCGGACGGTCGAGGCCCGCCAGGGCGATCTCTGCGCCCGCGACCGATCCTCGCCATCGTAACCCCGGCTCCGGGGGTCCTTGCCTCCCGTGGCGCCTGGCCTCGTCACGCGCTGCCCCAATAGGTTAACAATAGAGCCGGTATAAGTTGACAATAATAAGGTTATGGGTTGACAATAAGCGGTATGGTGTCCCTGCGAAACCGAGGTGCAGCCGTGCGCACCTTCATCATAGAAACCGTCGATAGGCATCCCGCCGATATTGCACGGGTCGCCGCCGAGAGGTTCGGCTGCTCGCGTCAGGCCACCCACAAACACCTTCAGCAGTTGTGCAAGGAGGGCATCCTCAGTGCCGAGGGGCATACGCGCAGCCGGGTCTATCGCCTGGCCCCCCTCATCGCCTGGCAAAAGCAATATCGTCTGGCCGGATTGGCCGAGGACCGGGTCTGGCGCGCAGACGTCGCGCCAGCGCTTAAGGGTCTGCCCGATAACGTCATGAATATCTGGCACTACGGTTTCACGGAGATGTTGAATAATGCCATTGATCATTCCGCGGGGACTTTCGTCACGGTGGAGTTTGCCAAGACCGCCGGCGCCACAAAAGTTTCTCTGTTTGATGACGGCGTCGGCATTTTCAAGAAGATCCAGGCTGCGTTGAATCTTGCCGACGAGCGCCATTCCGTCCTTGAGCTCGCCAAGGGCAAACTCACGACCGACCCGGCCCACCATACGGGTGAAGGGATCTTTTTTTCCTCACGCATGTTCGACGAATTTCTCATCCTTTCCGGTGGCGTTTTTTTCTCACACAAATTCCAGGAGGCCGAAGACTGGATCCTGCAACCGCAATCGTCGACGAAGGGGACGCTCGTGACGATGCAATTGCACAATCACACGGCGCGCACCGTGCGAAAGGTCTTCGATGCGTTTACCTCCGGGGAGGACTATGGGTTCACGAAGACCGTCATTCCGGTCGAACTCACGCGTTACGGCGATGACAATTTGGTTTCGCGATCCCAGGCAAAGCGCCTGCTCGCGCGGTTCGATCGCTTTAAGGTCGTCGTGCTCGATTTCACCGGTGTTACCGCGATCGGTCAGGCGTTTGCTGACGAGGTGTTTCGCGTGTTCCACGCAAAGCATCCGCAGGTCCAGCTCATCCCCTGTCACACGAATCCGGAGGTCACGCACATGATTGCGCGCGCCAAGGGCGCCCGCTCCGCCAGCTGATTGTGATGCCCGTCGCCCATGGTGCGGGCCATCCCCCGCCTGGGCGATGCCGGCCTGACGCCCTTCTCTTGTCTGGCCTGCAAGACCCCCCGCCCTGCCGGGGAGGCCGTAAAAGTTGGACAAATAGGGTATTTCGTGACAACCGGATTCTGTTGGTGCGCGAGCGATCCGACGGTCTACGGACGCTGCCGGGAGGCTGGGCCGACGTGAACGATCCCCCTGCGGAGGCGGTCGTGCGTCGGATCCGGGAAGAGGCCGGCTTCGAGACTCGGGTCGTAAAACTCGCCGCTCTGTACGACCGGAAAAGGCACCCACATCCGCCGATGATGTTCCACGTCTACAAGGCCTTTTTCCTGTGTGAGATCACAGGATCGGGCGGTAGTGACGGCCATGAGACGGACGACATGGAGTCCCCGGAACGATTGCCGTCATTGTCGCAGGCGCGCGTGGTCCAAAGCCAGATCGCGCGAATGTTTGACCATCACCCGAACCCGGCGGGGCAAACCGACTTCGACTGAATGGCTGGACGGTGTGGGTTAAGTCCAGTGAGTGGAAGGATCGCCCGCGGATCCGCTATTGATGGAACCAGCGCGCATGGAAGACGCGATAGACGCGGTCGGGGTAGTAGGGGAGTCCGTTGCTGCCGTTATAGGCGGCGAGCGCCGTGAACAGATCGCCGCGGTGACGATTCAAGTAATGCCGAAGGATGTGACAGCCCATGCGCAGGTTCGTGCGGATCCGGAAGAGGTTGGCGCCAGGCTGGCCCAGCCGCTTCGTCCAGAACGGCATCACCTGCATGAGACCAAGCGCCCCCCGGGGGGAGATCGCATAGGGGTTGAAAGCGCTCTCTACTTCAATCACGGCGAGCACCACGCGCGGGCGCAGGCCCTCGCGCAGTGCCGCGTACCGGACGTCTTCGAGCAGGCGTAGCCGAAAGCGCCGCCCCGGGACCAGGACCGACAGGCGTTGCGACATGTCGGCGAGCCACACCTCGGCCGCGAAGCGGTTCGCAAACGCGTCGCGGTGGATGGGGATGTGCCCCCAGGGCGCGGTGGGGGCGGCGGCGCTTGATGCCTGTGCCAGCGCCCACAGCGCGAGACCCAAGGCCCTAAGGCGCCAGGCGCTTGGCAAGTCGGGTGCGGACATCGGCGAGCGGCCAGTTCTCGGGTTCGGCATCGCTGCGCCCCTTGTATTCGATGGTGCCGGCCTTAAGACCGCGATCACCGATCACGAGCCGGTGGGGTAGGCCGATCAGGTCCATATCCCCGAACAGCACGCCCGGGCGCTCGTCGCGATCATCCAGCAGGACGTCGATGCCATCGCCGCGCAGATCCTCATAGAGGCGCTGCGCGGCCTGCGCCACTTCCGGAGACTTATGAAAGCCGATGGGTACGATGGCGACCGCAAAGGGCGCGATCGGGGTCGGCCAGATGATGCCCCGTTCGTCGTGGTTTTGTTCGATGGCCGCCGCCACCACCCGCGATACACCGATGCCGTAGCAGCCCATGATGAACGGCTGGGATTGGCCGGTCTCGTCCAAAAAGCCCGCGGCCATCCGGCTGCTGTATTTCGTGCCGAGCTGGAAGATGTGTCCGACCTCGATGCCGCGGCCACGCTCGAGGGCCGTCTGGCATTGCGGGCAGGGGTCGCCGGCCACCACCTCGCGCAGGTCGAATACGGTGGGCTCCGGGAAGTCGCGCCCCCAATTGGCGCCCGTGAAGTGATGGTCCCCGCGATTGGCGCCGCATGCGAAGTCGGCGAGCGCCAGGGCCTCGGGGTCGGCATAGGCCGGGATCGCGAGCCCCGCGGGCCCGGCGGCGCCCGGCACACCGCCTGCGGCGCGCACCTCGGCGGGCGTCGCAAAGGTGAGCGGGCTCAGGGCGTCCGGAACCTTGGTAGCCTTGACCGGGTTGATCTCGCGGTCGCCGCGCACAAAGAGCGCGATCGGGCCGTGCATGCCCTTGATGAACACCGTCTTCAGGATACGTTCAGCGCTGACCGACAGGACCTGCGCCACCTCGTCCACGCTATGGGCCGCGCCGGTGTGCACTTCGGTGAGCGCCTCGGTGGCCGCCGGCCGCACCTGCGCCGCGCCGCTTTGCGCGAGCTCGATATTGGCGGCGTAGTCGCACGCCGGGCAGGTGATGATCGCATCCTCGCCGGTATCGGCCAGGACATGGAATTCGTGGGAGGCATCGCCGCCTATGCTGCCGGTGTCGGCGCGTACCGCGCGAAAGCGCAGGCCCAGGCGTGTGAATATGCGCTGATAGGTCGCATACATGACCTCATAGGTAGCTTTGAGCGAGGCGTGATCGGCGTGGAAGGAGTAGGCGTCTTTCATCAAAAACTCGCGCGCGCGCATGACCCCGAACCGTGGGCGCACCTCGTCGCGGAATTTGGTCTGGATCTGATAGAAGTTCATGGGCAGCTGGCGGTAGCTGCGGATCTCGCGCCGCGCGAGATCGGTGATCACCTCTTCATGGGTGGGGCCGAAACAGAATGCCCGCTCGTGCCGGTCGGTGAGCCGCAAGAGCTCCGGTCCATAATATTGCCAGCGCTCCGATTCCTGCCAGAGCTCGGCGGGCTGGACGGCCGGCATCAAGACCTCCTGGGCCCCGGACCGGTTCATCTCCTCGCGGACGATGGCCTCCACCTTGCGCAGCACGCGCAGCCCCATGGGTAACCAGGTATAGAGCCCCGAGGCGAGCTTGCGGATCATGCCGGCGCGCAGCATGAGGCGATGGCTTACGATCTCGGCGTCCGCCGGGTTTTCTTTCAAGGTGGCCAGCAATAACGCCTGGGTACGCATGGTTTGGGAAAGGTCCTCGGTGATTGAAGCCGGTCATCTGGCGCTGCAGGCGGCCCGCCGCTTATCGCGCCACCTATGGTAATGATATACGAATACCCCAGAAGCGGGAGTCACGGGCCCCGTTTATCGAGAAGGCCTTATGGCGTGCCGCCTTCGCGGGGTTCCGGCGGTGATGGCGGCCATAGGTGCGCGGCGCCGCGCACGCCGGAGGCGGCGCCGTGGCGGGCGGGGACGATGGGCGTGGTCAGATCGTCCGTGAACGCCGCTTGCGCGAGGATTGCGGGCACCTCGGTGTAGAGCGCCGGGATCGCGCTCAAGCCGCCCCCGAGCACGATCACGTCCGGGTCCAGGATATTGACCACGACCCCGAGCGCGCGCCCGAGGCGGGCGCAATAGAGGTCGAGGGCTGCCTGCGCCCGGGAATCGCACGCGACGCGCGATGCGATCTCGTGGGCGGTGGACCCTTTCGGCCCACCCAGGGCCTGGTAACTGGCGGCAAGCCCCGGACCCGAGAGCAGGGTCTCTACGCACCCCCGGCGCCCGCAGTAGCAGGTCGGGCCGTCGGTCTCCAGGATGTTGTGTCCCCACTCGCCGGCGATATGCTGGCGCCCCGGCCACAATGTCCCGTCGAGGACGAGGCCCCCGCCGACCCCGGTGCCGAGGATGACCGCGAATACGCAGCGCAGGCCTTGGCCTGCCCCGTCGCGTGCCTCGCTCAAGGCCAGGCAGTTGGCGTCATTCTCGAGGCGCACCGGGCGATCGAGGCGACAAGCGAGGTCCTCGCGCAGCGGCCGGCCGTTGAGGCAGACGGTATTGGAGTTCTTCAGCATCCCGGTCTTGTGCGAGATCGCGCCCGGGCTGCCGACGCCCACGGTGCACGGACTTTTGGCCACGCCCTCGAGATCCCAGACGATCGCCGCGATCGCCTCCAGGATCGCGCCATAGCCCTGCGCGGCCGGCGTCGCTATCCGCCGGCGGGCGAGCTCGCGGCCCGCGGCGTCCATGGCGATCCCTTCGATCTTGGTGCCGCCGAGATCGATGCCTATGCGCACAAGGCATCGAGCCAGCGGGCGTAGACCGTGTCCGCGGTTTTGTGCAGGGACGCGACCTTGGCGGCGGCATCCTCGCGCATGACTTCGGCGGTTTGAACCGAGGGCGAGGCCACGAGTCGCCGCCCGGCGGCGCTGCCCGCCCAGGCATCGATCATGGTGGTGGTCATCTCGATGTGGCACTGCAGGGCCAGGGTGCGACCGATGACAAAACCTTGATGGCGGCAGAAGGGGCCGGTCAGGATCGGGGCGGCATCCTGTGGGATTGTGAAGGTCTCGCCGTGCCAGTGAAAGACCTCGAAGCGCTCGGGCAGTCCGGCGAGCCATTGGCGGCCGGCCTCGCCCGGCACGCGCTCGACCAGGCCCCAGCCGATCTCCATCACCGGGTTGGGTCCGACCACCCCGCCCAAGGCCTTGCTGATGAGCTGGCCCCCCAGGCAATGGCCCAGCACCGGCTGGCCGCCAGCCTGTGCCTCGCGGATGAGCGCCAGGGCCTTGGGGATCCACGGCAGGGGGTCATTTACGCTCATGGGGCCGCCCATGAAGATGAGCCCCGAGTAATCGCGGGCTGTCCGCGGCATGGCATCACCCTGATCGACGCGGATCAGGGTATAGGGTAGGTCGCGCCTTTTCAGGACATCGGCCAGGTAGCCCGGGCCCTCGCCGGGGGCATGTCGGAAAATGGCAAGAGGTTTCATCTGGTGGAGAGGCCTTGATTCGTTGATCATTACCGTCCCGATCCGGCCCCACTCGAACGCACGGCCGTGCGCGCCGGGGTCGGATCGCCCGTGCGTCAGTATAGCGGCATTGAAGGCCCGCGCCCTAGTCGGCGGCGACCATGGGGGATGTCTCTCCGCCCAGCCGGCGCCCCCCGATCAGCAGCACGAGCGGCAGCATGGCGACAAAGCTCATCGTGATAAACACGAACGTGGCGTCGAAGGCCACCATCTGCGACTGCCGGGCCAGGGTCCCGGCCAGTACGCGGGCGCCGAGCGGGGTTTGCGGAAGCAGGTGCAGTGGCGCGAGATAGGTGGTGGCGGCCGCGCCAAAGGCGCTGATGTGCGCCCCTATCGTGTTCCACGCAATCTGGCCATGGCGGATGAACATGGTTGTGACCAGCGAGATGCCGATGGACGAGCCGACCGTGCGCATGAGACTAAAGAGCCCCGCGGCCTCCGATGCCGATTCGTGCGGGAGCGTCGAGAATGCGACCGTCGAGAGCGGCACATAGATCATGCCCAAGCCCAGACCCTGGATCAGCACCGGCCAAATGACCTGCCATTCACTGATATGGAGGTCGTAATGTCCCATGCCCCAGGTCCCAAGGCCGCTCAAGACGATGCCGATGGCGATCAGGATGCGCGGACTCATGCGCGTGATGAGCCGGCCTA
Source organism: Gammaproteobacteria bacterium (assembly GCA_028064935.1). The sequence goes on from JAPTWT010000278.1 coordinate 51,822, forward strand.
CGAGCAACATGCTGAATGCGCTCACCACGCCCCGCGGCGCCATGGCAAGACCGGTGGTAAGCGTCGGGTAATGAAGGAGCTCCTCCAGGAATAGCGGCTGCATGACCATGGAGCCGTACATGCCGAGACCGAAGATCGCGAGCAGCAGGCTTGCCACTGTAAAGTTGCGGTCGGCCAAGATGCGCAGATCGAACAGGCGTGATCCGCGCCGCCCGATACTATGCACCGCGAAGGCGGCCAGACCAGCGATTGCCACCACCACCGCCAGCTGAATGCGCAGCGATCCGAGCCAGCCGTATTCGTTGCCGCGATCCAGGAGAAATTGCAGGGCGCTGATGCATAGGGCCAGATAGGTGAGCCCCGCCCAGTCCATGACGCGCTCACGGCGCGCGGTGTCGGGGACCGATGTGAGCGCCAGGACATAGGAGAGGATGCCGACCGGGAGGTTTATGAAAAAGGTCCAGCGCCAACTCAAGACCTCGGTCAGATAACCGCCCAGGGTGGGTCCGAGAATGGGACCTATCATGACCCCGATGCCCCAAATGGCCATTGCCCGCCCGCGTTCCTCGACCGGGTAGATGCTTACCATGATCGCTTGCGAAAGCGGGACCAGGGAGGCCCCGAAGGCCCCCTGCAACAGACGGAACACGACGATCTGGCCAAGCGAACCGGCCAATCCGCACAGGGCGGAGAACAGCACGAACCCGAAGATGCTGATGAGCAGGTAACGTCGGCGGCCGAGCCGGTCCATGAAAAACCCCGTGAGCGGCATGAACACCGCGGACGCCACGAGGTAGCTCGTCAGCACCCAGGTGATCTGATCGGGGGTGGCCTCGAGCTGCCCTTCCATGTGCGGGAGGGCGACGTTCACGATGGTCATGTCGAGCACCTGCATCACGGTCGTGGCCATGACCGCGATCGTGACTAGTAGCCGCTGTCGGGGGCTCACGGCCCGGTTTCAGGAGGAGAAGGATTCTCGATACATATCAGGATACTGCACGCTGACAGATCGAGGAGTGTGACGCCCACGGATCCTCGCCACCAGCGCGCGAATGCCGACTGCGTGCGGTGGCCGAGTACGATGAGATCGACCTGAAGGGTCTTGGCGGCACGCGCGATCTCGTCTATAGGCTCGCCCAGCGCCACATGCCCCTGCGCCTTTATGCCGCGCTCTGTAAGTCGGGTGACACCCTCGTGCAGGATTTCCTCGACGTGCCGCGTCTGTTCCGCGAACGGTGCGTCACTCGACAGCGACTCGCCCACGATCGATGTGGCGCTTGTACGGACCACGGCAAGGAGGTGGACGAAGGCCCCGCAGGCGCTCGCCAGTTCCGCCCCCTGATGGAGCGCGGTGCGGCCTTCGCGGGTGCCGTCATAACAGAGGAGCATGGTGCGAAAGACCATGGGCGTCTCCGTCAATGTTTGCGGGCCTTGCGGAAAAAGACCGTGGCGTTCGCGCTCGTCCCGATCCTGAGCGGCCAGCGGGGGTTCGGGTTAAAGATCAATATCCGCACCGGAACGCGCTGCGTGACCTTGACCCAGTTCCCCGTGGCGTTCTCCGGCGGGAGGAGCGAGAAGGCCGTACCGCTCCCGCCACTGATGCCAACTACTCTACCGCGGAAGCGCCGATTTGGGTACATGTCGATATGGATGTGGGCGCGGTCACCTACGATCACGTGGCTAAGGGAGGTCTCCTTGAAGTTGGCGGTCACCCAATACTCGCGGCTCGCGATGAGCGCGAACAGCGGCGTGCCGGCCTGGATGTAGGCGCCGGGCCGCAGGCGCATGTTGCTGAGATAGCCATTGGTTGGTGCGCGCACCAGGCAGTGGGAGAGATTGAGCCGTGCGCGCGCGAGCGCGGCGCGGGCGGCGGCCAGCGCCGCGCGGTCGGCCTTGACCGTGGCCTGCGCCGTCTCCGAGGCTTGTGATGACAAAAAGTGATGCACGGCCATGCGTTGCGTGCGGCCGCTGATGGCCTCGGCATTGGCGAGCAGGGCCTGCCGTTGCTGGACCGAGGCGCGCGCCGCGAGCACGGCGATTTGGTAGGGGTGCGGGTCGATCTCAAACAGGCGCTGATGAGCGTGAACCGGCCGGTTATTGTGGACGAACACCTGTGCCGCCGGTCCGGCCACCTGCGCGGCTATCGACACGACATGGGCGCCCACGTAGGCATCATCCGTACTCACGTAATCCTGAAGGCTGCGCCAATACACATAGGCGCCGTAGATGAGGAGGATGGCGATGAAGGCGAGCAGGGCCTTTTGGCGGAGCAGGGCGCGGACTCTCTGCGACAGTCGGGACATGAGGGGCTGGGCCTGTTTGAAGTCTTAAAGGGACAAGAGCCGGTCACGGATTTTTTTGAGAGCGGCGGTGGTTACGGTTACTTCCTCCGCGCTCAGGTGCGTAAGAAGTTCGCGGCTCAGGTCCTCGGCCATTTCGCTTATGGGCCGCATCAAGGCGCGCCCGCCCTCGCAGAGATGGACGGTCTTGCTGCGGCGGTCGTGGGGCGATTCCCGCCGCTCGACCAGACCGTCGGCGGTCAGGCGGTCCAGTAAGCCCACCACCGTCGGCGCTTCGACCCCGAGGCGTGCCGCGAGTTCGGCCTGCGTGCAGTCCTCGCTACAGGCGATATGGACCAGCATGCGCCATTTGGCCTGGCTTAAACCAAGCGGTCGCAGCCGCCGGTCCAGCTCGGTTCGCCACAGCCGTGCCGTTTCGTGGAGTATTCCTGCAAACGACTCTTGAGGAAGCCCCATCGCTCGCCCCTTCTTACCCTAACTATTAGGAGGCTAACAGATATTGCCCCCGCCGTGCAAGGGTTGCGCGGGTCAGATGGCCGTCTTATCTTTCTTGATGAGGGCGTAGGCGGAGTGGTTGTGAATCGATTCGAAGTTTTCGGATTCCACGGTGTAGGCGTCGACTCGTGGGTCGGCATTCAGGGCGCTTGCGACCTCACGGACCATGTCCTCCACGAATCGCGGATTATCATAGGCGCGCTCGGTGACGAATTTCTCATCCGGACGCTTCAAGAGCCCATAGAGTTCACAGCTCGCCTTTTTTTCGACGAGATCGATCAGGTCCTCGACCCACACGAACTGATTGGTTCTGACCGACAAGGTCACGTGCGACCGTTGATTGTGCGCGCCACGCTCGGAGATCTCCTTGGAGCATGGGCAGAGGCTCGTGACCGGAACGACGACGCCGATGGTGGTGACGCCGTGGCCATTGCGAATCTCGCCGCGAAAGCTCACCTCGTAATCCATGAGGCTGCGTACGCCCGAGACCGGCGCGGTCTTGGTCACGAAATACGGGAAGGTCATCTCGATATGGCCGGCGTCGGCCTCCAGGCGCCGGGCCATCTCCACCAGCATGTCCTGGAAGGACTCGACCGATATCTCGGTCTCGTAACGGTTCAGGATCTCGACAAAGCGCGACATGTGCGTGCCCTTGAAGTTATGGGGCAGTTCGACGTACATGTTGAAGAGCGCGATGGTGTGCTGCTCGCCTTGACTGCGGTCCTTGACCCGTACCGGATGGCGGATGTCCTTGATGCCAACCTTGTCTATGGCGATCTGACGCGAGTCGACACTGCTTTGCACATCGGCGATACAGTCGTCGGTTCGCGCACCGGGCGGTGCAGCGATCATAGCGGGACCTTAATCTTGAGTAATCTAGTCAACGATTTGCTATTCTAGGCCGATTCCGAGGCCCGGGCAAGCTCTGGCATGGCATCCCGGACCTGCCGGACGATACCGGACACGTCCAGCCCGCAATCGGCCAGCATCTGTGCCGGGGATCCATGCTCGATGTAGCTGTCGGGCAGGCCGAGATTCAGGACCCGTGCCGGCAGCTGCAGCTGCCCCACGAGTTCACCCACCCCGCTACCCGCGCCTCCGGCCACGACATTCTCCTCGATGGTGACGAAGAATTCATGGGAGCGCGCCAGGCGGATGAGGAGCGCCTCGTCCAGGGGCTTCACGAAGCGCATGTTGACGACGGTTGCATTCAGCGTCTCGCCGGCGCCAAGCGCCGCACTCAAGAGTGAGCCGAAGGCCAGCAGGGCAACGCGCGTCCCGTGGCGGCGAACCTCGGCCTTGCCGATGGGTAATGCCGTCATGGTCCGCTCGACGGCCACGCCGGGCCCGCTGCCGCGCGGATAACGGACCGCCGTCGGCCCGTCGTGCTGGTAGGCGGTATAGAGCATCTGCCGGCATTCGTTCTCGTCGCTCGCGGCCATGATGACGAAGTGCGGCAGGCAACGCATGAAGCTCAAATCAAAGCTTCCGGCATGGGTTGGCCCGTCGGCCCCCACGAGCCCGCCCCGGTCTATGGCCAGCATGACCGGGAGGTTTTGCAGGCTGATATCATGGATGACCTGATCGTAACCGCGCTGCAGGAAGGTCGAATAGATGGCGACCACGGGCTTTAGGCCCTCACAGGCCAGTCCCGCGGCGAATGTCAGGGCGTGTTGTTCGGCTATGCCGACGTCGAAGTACCGGTCCGGGAAGCGTTCCGAGAACTCCACGAGCCCCGATCCCTCGCGCATCGCCGGTGTGATGCCAATCAACTTCTGGTCGGCCGCCGCCATGTCGCACAGCCATTCACCGAAGATCTGGGTATAGGTCTTACCCGAGGCCTTGGTCTCCATTTTGCCGGTCTGCGGATCGAAAGGCGTCACCCCGTGGTAGACGCAGGGGTCACCCTCGGCGGGCGTATAGCCCTTGCCCTTACGGGTCACGACATGGAGAAAGCGCGGCCCTTTCAGGTCACGCATGTTTCTGAGCGTCGGGATGAGGCTTGCCAGATCGTGTCCGTCGATCGGGCCGATATAGTTGAAGCCAAGTTCCTCGAACAGCGTTCCGGGCATGATGATGCCCTTCATGTGCTCCTCGATGCGCTTGGCGAACTGAAACACCGGACGCACGGTGCTAAGGACCGTCTTGCTGCCACTGCGCACGCTCGAATAGGCGCGCCCCGACAGGATGCGCGCGAGATAGCTCGACAGCGCCCCGACGTTCGGCGATATGGACATGTCGTTGTCGTTCAAGATCACGAGCAGATCGGCATCCATGCTGCCGGCATTGTTCAGGGCCTCGAAGGCCATGCCGGCGGTGAGTGCACCATCCCCGATGACCGCCACCACCTGGCGCGCCTCGCGTGCCTGCTTGGCGGCCACCGCCATTCCCAGCGCCGCACTGATCGAGGTGCTGGAGTGGCCGACACCAAAGGTGTCATAGGGGCTCTCCGAGCGCTTCGGGAAGCCGGACAAGCCGTTGGCCTTGCGCAGTGTCGCCATGCGTTCGCGCCGGCCGGTCAGGATCTTGTGCGGGTAGGTCTGGTGACCGACATCCCATACGATACGGTCCTCGGGCGTGTCGAACACATAATGCAGGGCGATCGTAAGTTCGACCGTGCCCAACCCGGCGGCCAGATGACCCCCGGTGCGACTCACGCTGGTGATGAGGTATTCGCGCAATTCCTGGGCCAACTGGGGAAGTACGCCTTCGGGCAGCCGCCGAAGGTCCGCGGGGGAATCGATGGTGCGCAAAAGCGCGTGCCCGGTCTTTGTCATTCTAGTGATCCCGCTCGACGGCATAGTGGGCAATGGTCGCAAGGAGCCGGCCATTATCTCCTAAAAACCGCAGACTGGCGAGGCCATTCTCGTAGAGGTCGCGTGCGCGGCGGCGCGCCTCCTTGACACCCAGCACTGATGCAAAGGTCGCCTTGCCGGCCGCGGCATCGGCGCCTATGGTCTTGCCGACCACGAGCGCCACCCCCTCGACATCGAGCAGGTCGTCTGCAATCTGGAAGGCGAGTCCCAGGGCCCGGCCGTAGTCATCCAGGGCGGATGGAATCTCGGGGGTCGCGGCCAGCGCCCCAAGCCGCACGGCGGCATGCATCAAGGCGCCGGTCTTACGGCCATGCCGCTCTTCGAGGACCTCGATGGTTGCGACCGGCCCGGCCTTGAGATCGAGCGCTTGTCCGCCGGCCATGCCCAGCGACCCGGAGGCGCGCGCGAGCTCTTCCACCATGCGCATCCGGGCGTGCGGTGACAAGGTCTCTGCGGCCGCCAGGACCGCGAACGCCTGTGTCTGCAGGGCGTCTCCGGCGAGCAGCGCGGTGGCCTCGCCGAAGGCCTTGTGACAGCTTGGCCGCCCACGACGCATGTCATCGTCGTCCATGCATGGGAGATCGTCGTGGACGAGGGAGTAGGCGTGGATCAGTTCGACGGCGGCGGCGGGCGGGTCGAGTGCCTCGGGCGTCGCCCCGAGGGCCTCGCCGGTGGCGTACACAAGGCAGGCACGCAGTCTCTTGCCGCCCCCGAGGGTGGCGTAGCGCATGGCCTCGTGGAGGTCCATTGGCACCGTCTCCATGGACGGCAGCGTGCGCGCCAGCACGTCCTCCACGCGGGCACGGTAGCCCTTCAGTTGGTCTTCGGACACCACGTCAGCTGTCCTGGTCGCCCGCCTTGAAGGGCTCCACGCGGTCGCTTCCGTTTTCCGACACGAGACGTTCCACGCGCTGTTCGGCGTTTTTCAGGCCGGCCTCGCATAGCCGCGAGAGTTCCATTCCCCGCTGAAAGGTGGACAGGGCCTCCTCCAGCGATTGTTGACCGTTTTCCATTTGCTGCACGATTTGCTCAAGCTCGGCCAACGTGGCCTCGAAGTTGGGAAGCGGTGTGTTTTCCGTCACAGGTCATCCTCATCTGTGGTTTGTCACCCTACTGCAACGACCCGGAACCGTCAATTGCGTGACGTGGCCAAGTCGGACTCGACCAGGATTGATCGTTCGTTATAATGCCCCTATGACGAACGAACGCACCCCAGGCAAGTGGCAAGTACGGCGCCTGTTGCGCGCACTCCCGTGGACCACCGTCGTGTGGATCGTTCTGGCGGTCGGATTGCTGTTTGGCATCGACTTCGCAGCGCACTATTACAAGCTGCCGCCCGAGGAAGTGAGCATCCTGCGCATCCTGGTGGTGGCGCTCGCCGGCCTGCGGGTCATCCATAATATCGAAGGGGCGCTGGCTCGACATCGGTCGCATCGCCTGGAGCAGATGGCGCGCAACAGGCAAGCCTATCAGCTGGCCTGGCAGGATTCGGTCACCGGTATCTACCTCATTCGCCTGCTCCTCTATGCGGGGCTTGCGTTAATCGTCATCGTCGTCGTCGGCGGGACGTTCAGCGGGGTCCTGGTCGGGGGTACGATGCTTTCGGTCGTGCTCGGCGTTGCCGGCCAATCGTTTTTCGGGAACTTCTTCGGCGGTCTTGCGGTGGCGCTCTTCAAGCCCTTCGATGTCGGCGACCACGTGCAGATCGTCGCCTGGCAATTCCCGATGATGCCCGAGACCTACCCGCACCAGCTGCGCGCGCAGGGTTACCGCGGGGTGGTACGCGACATCAATCTCTTCTATTCCGAGTTGCGCCTGGACGATGGGCAGCTATTTCGCGTGCCCAACGGCGTGGTCATCACCGGTGGCCTGATACGGTCCCTGCCGAATGACTGGGCACGTATCGTGTTCCGCTTCGATGTGGCGGTACCCGCCCATGTCGGCGATACGATGGGCAAGCTCGAGGAGGCGGCGCGGCGTCAGTTCCGGCCACGGCCCGAGGAGCCGGTGCCGCCGCCCGATTCCCCGGAGGCCGATGGGAAACACGGGGCGGCGCCCCCGTTCGGCTGGGACCCGCCCGTCGTTTTGATTGCCGATATCTCGCTTACCGCGGTGAGCTTCGAGGTGCGCGCCTCCGTTCCGCAGCGCCTGCGCGACCACGCCAAGGCGGATTTTTTCGCGGATATCCTGCCCATCGTGTATCCTGCGAAACCGACCTGATGGCAGGCCCGCCCGTGGCCTGGTATTCGAATCGGCAAGCGAAACCCGGAAACCTCCAAGGAGCATCGTCATCATGAATCTGGATCGAGTGGGCCCTGGCGACAAGGCCCCGGCGGCTATCAATGTGATCATCGAGATCCCGGCGCACGGGCCGCCGGTGAAGTATGAGATGGATAAGGATACGGGCGCCATGTTCGTGGACCGGTTCATGAATACCGCCATGTATTACCCATGCAACTATGGCTATGTACCGCACACCCTCTCCGAGGACGGCGATCCTGTCGACGTCCTGGTGTTGACCCCCGTACCGCTCATCAGCGGCTCGGTGATCAACTGCCGGCCTGTGGCCATGCTCCGGATGACCGACGAGAAGGGGCCCGATATGAAGATCCTCGCGGTCCCCACCGACAAGCTCTGCGTGTCCTATCGCCATTACCACGCACTGGCCGATATACCGGCCTATCTGCTCGATCAGGTCAGCCATTTCTTCGCCCACTATAAGGACCTCGAGGCCGGCAAGTGGGTGCAGATCGAGGGTTGGGTGGATGGGGACTCAGTGCACGCCGAGATCACAAGCGGTATCGAGCGCTATCAGGCCTCGCGCCACAAGCCGCGTTTCTAGCCTGGCTGCCCCGCGTGCCTCAAGGATTCTACGGCCGGCCCTCATGGCCTGATGTAGGGTCTTACTCCTTGCCGCGTTTATGAAATGGCGGTCCCCGCGTTCGGCCGAAAGGCTATAGGGCCCGCACGCACTGACCGGACCCGGCTTGGACGACGCACGCCTGGGCCCACGGGAGGACTGTGGGCCCATGGGTCGTGCCGCCGGCTAGGCGATCCCGGAAGCCGTGCGCCGCGCCCGAGCCGTTGGCAACTCGTGCCCTGCACGCGACCGGCTGGCAAAGTCGTCCGCGCACTGTCCTGACTGGGACCAGGGCGGCATCCTCCGTGCCACGCGATCTTCTGAAAGATGGGCGGCCTCGCTGGCTGCGTCGGCAATGCTGCCAGCACGGATGGCTCGCGCCGTCAGTAAGGCGCATGCGCATGGCCCAGCCCTTGTTCGCGCTCAGCCGCCACGAAAGTGGCTACCGGTCGTTACGGGCGTCCGGCGTGCCTCGTGGAAAGGTCTCTCAAGTGCGGCGCGGATAGTCTTCCGCCCCATGCGGCGAATGGCGCTCACTATCACCACATCTTGTGCGGCGAATAACTTGCGCGCGCGGAGAATACGTCCCGTAATCTCCGCATGAATCGCGGTGATTATCCATACATCTGGCAGGCCAGTGACTGGCCGAACTGGCGCTTTGACCTGGCGGCGTTGGCTGATCCGATGGTGGAGGTCGGTCGCGCCCCAGGGCTCTTGATGGGGCGCCTGGCCGATGCGGCTATGGCGTTGCGCGATCAGGCGAGCCTTGCAGCGCTCACCGAGGACGTGGTCAAGACCAGCGAAATCGAGGGTGAGGTGCTCAATGTCGAATCCGTGCGTTCGTCCATCGCCCGCAGGCTGGGCGTGGATATCGGGGCCCTAGCCCCGGTAGATCGGCAGGTCGAAGGCATGATCAAGATGGTGCTCGATGCCACTGCCAACTGCCATGCACCGGTGTCGCGGGGGCGTCTGTTCGGCTGGCATGCCGCGCTGTTTCCCACCGGCTACTTAGGCCTTTCCAGGATCAAGGTCAGGGGCTGGCGCGATGATGCCAGTGGCCCGATGGAGGTGGTGTCCGGTCCCATCGGCTGCCAGCGGGTCCATTTCGAGGCGCCGCCCGCCGATCGCCTGGAAGCCGAAACTGGCCGATTCCTCGACTGGATGAATGGTGCGCCGAATGAACCGCCGCTGCTCAAGGTTGGGCTTGGTCATCTTTGGTTCGTCACCTTGCACCTGTTCGATGATGGCAACGGCCGTATCGCTCGCGCCATCGGTGATCTGCTGTTGGCGCGCGCCGATGGGAGTCCTCAACGTTTCTACAGTTTGTCGGCGCAGATCCAGCGCGAACGCAAGGCCTACTACGACATCCTGGAGCGGACCCAGAAGCGGTCGATGGATGTCACCGAGTGGCTTGCCTGGTTCCTCGACACCCTTCGTCACGCCGTGGATCAGGCACAACACACGCTCGATGCTGTCCTGATCAAGGCGCGCGTCTGGCGGCACTGGGCGACCACGCCGTTGAACGAGCGACAGGTGAAGCTGCTGAATCGGCTGTTCGACGGCTTCGCAGGCAAACTCACCAGTAGTAAGTGGGCATCTATCGCCAAGTCCGCGCCAGATACGGCCCTGCGCGACATCAACGACCTGCTTGCGCGGGGCGTGCTGCGGAAATCGGATGCGGGCGGGCGTAGTACCAGCTACGAGCTGAACGACCTGCCGAAGTAGCGGCGCTTCCTGGAGCTCCCTTGGCCCGCCGGCAGAACATCTCTTCATGGACTATCCCATTCGGAAGGAGACCAAGACGGACGCCGTTCACCTCAACCAAAAGCAACTGGCCGTAGTTTGCTTGCGCATCAGCGAGCCCACCCGGGAGCGCTGGCGCAGCGAGGGTGTCCTTTCGGCAACGATGCGTAAAGCGATCGGCCGCCGCGCCCATCATCTGCGACCGGGGGCTCACCATGATACCTCATGAGACGTTATTGCGGTCGCGACTTTAGCGACGCGGAGATCGAGACCATTCGCCAACAGATCGCGCAATCGCCAACGCTCACGCGGGCCGATCTGTCGCGGCTCACCTGCCGGCACCTGGGCTGGTTCAAGCCGGATGGGGGCCTAAAGGAGATGAGCTGTCGTGTCGCGATGCTGCGCATGCAAGACGATGGCGTGATACAGCTCCCCGCGCCCCGCGCGACGAATTTAAGACCCCGTTCGACGGCGCCGAGCCAGGCCACCGACCCGCAACCGGAACTGCGACAACCTGTCCACGAGTTGCCCGCGTTGCAGTTTCAGCCCGTCGTGTCGCGTAAGGACTCCCGCTTGTGGAATGCCGACATCCAGCGTTATCACTATCTGGGCTTTAC